>JBEGMH010000156.1:0-15429 GCA_041183125.1 Bacteroidota bacterium
TGGAGCGACCCGAACAACTTTTTCAAGCAATTTTTCAGTGGGGCGCTCATCACGCTGACGATGTCGGGCTTGGACCAGGACATCATGCAGAAGAACCTGTCGTGTAAAAATTTGAAGGAAGCGCAGAAGAACATGTTTGTCTTCACCCTCATCATGGTATTGACGAACATCCTGTTCATGACCCTTGGCGCGATGCTGTACATCTACATGGAGCAGGTTGGCATGGAAGCCCCTTCGAAGACCGACCTGGTCTATCCCACCCTTGCGCTGACCCATTTTGCGCCTATTGTCGGCGTTTTCTTCATACTTGGAATTACTGCGGCGACGTACGCCAGTTCCGACTCTGCATTAGCGGCGTTGACCACGGCATTTTGCGTTGATTTTCTCAACTTTGAAAAGTCGCAGGAAAGCGAGGCCGAGAAGAAGCGGAAGCGCACGCTGGTGCACCTTGGTTTTTCCCTGTTGCTGTTAGCCATCATCGTCGTGTTCAAGCAATTGAACAACGATGCCATCTTGAGCGCCTTATTCAGGGCAGCGGGTTTCACCTATGGGCCCTTGTTGGGCCTCTTTTCCTTTGGTATATTGACGGGGCGGAAAATCAGGGACAACTGGGTAATCCCCATCTGTGTAGCGGCGCCGATACTGACCTTTGTGTTAGACAAATACTCTGCACAGCTTTTCGCCGGGTTTACCTTTGGTTTCCTCGTATTGTTGTTAAACGGCGTACTGACATTCCTCGGCCTGTTGTTGATATCGAGCAAGGGAGGTGCGTCCAAGCCCGTCTAATTATTTGGGGCATCGGAATCCAGCCAGCAACTGATTCACCCCGTTGCGAAGGGGCTTCGTTTTTTTAGTAAAAAGCGGAATACTGAAACAATGCCAGGATATTTTCTAATTTTGCGCATCATTTTTCACATAAACACGATTAAACCGATGGCTACCACAGCAGATATCCGCAACGGCCTGTGCCTGGACCTGAACGACGACATTTACAGCATTGTGGAATTTCAACATTCGCAGGTTGGCCGGGGTGCGGCATTTGTGCGTACCCGCCTGAAAAGCCTCACTACTGGTAGGGTGATCGAGACTACCTTTCCTTCGGGCCACAAGATCAACGAAGTACGTGTAGAGCGCCGGAAGTTCCAGTTTTTATATGCCGACGAGCAGGGGTACCACTTCATGAACAATGAGACGTATGACCAGGTCATGTTAGAGGAGAAGCTGATAGATAACCCGAAGCTCCTCAAGGAGGGCATGGAAGTGGACATTCTCTACCATGCGGCGAAGGAGATTCCGCTCACCCTGGAGATGCCCCAGTGGGTAATCATGCAGGTGACGTACACGGAGCCTGGCCTGAAGGGCGATACAGCTACCAATACCTTAAAACCTGCGACCGTGGAAACGGGTGCTGAAGTACGCGTGCCCTTGTTTGTGAACCAGGGCGATTATATCAAAATTGATTGCAGAACCGGCGCTTACCTCGAGCGTGCAAAAGTTTAGCGTATGAACTTCAAAGAAATCCAGGAATTGCTCAGGCTGATTTCGAGGCTTGAGCTCACCGAATTCAAGCTCAAGGAAGGCGAGTTTGAGTTGTCTGTGCGGACCAAGTACTATTCGGGCGCCAAGGGAAGTATACCAGTGGCTGTTCCGGCAAGCGCTTATACCAGTGTGGTACAGGCTCCCGTCGAAGCTGCGCCAGCCCCATTCCAGGCATCCCCTGAGCCAGCGGCTGCGGCAGCACCTGCCCCCGCCCCGGATGGGGGCAACCTGGTGGCAATCAAGTCACCCATTGTGGGCACGTTCTATCGCTCTTCTTCGCCAGACAAGCCGGCGTACGTAAAAATAGGCGATAAAGTGGAAAGCGGCGCGGTGGTATGCATCATCGAAGCGATGAAACTCTTCAACGAAATCGAATCCGACGTCAGCGGGCGCATTGTGAAGGTCCTCGTAGAGGACGCACAGCCGGTCGAGTACGACCAGCCCCTGTTCCTGGTTGACCCCAAGGGATAAATAACGAAACGTATGTTCAATAAAGTCCTCATCGCCAACCGCGGCGAAATTGCCCTACGGGTCATTCGTACCTGTCGCGAGATGGGCATCAAAACCGTAGCGGTGTACTCTACGGCCGACCGGGAAAGCCTGCATGTGCGTTTCGCTGACGAAGCCGTTTGCATTGGCCCTCCCCAATCATCCGAGTCCTATCTAAGCATCCCGCGCATCATGGCCGCCGTAGAGATTACGAATGCCGATGCCATTCATCCCGGGTATGGTTTCCTTTCCGAGAATGCGGGTTTTGCTGAGGTTTGCTCCCAGTACGGCATCAAGTTTATCGGCCCAACCCCGGATCAGATCCGCAAGATGGGCGATAAGATCACGGCCAAAGACACGATGATCAAGGCCAAAGTGCCTGTTATACCTGGTTCGGAAGGTCTGGTGCGCGACGTCAAGCACGGCAAGAAGATTGCAGCAGAGATCGGCTACCCAATCATCATCAAGGCTACTGCCGGCGGTGGCGGTAAGGGTATGCGGGTCATCTGGGAGGAAAAAGACTTTGAAAGTGCCTGGAACATGGCCCGCCAGGAAGCGAAAGCTGCTTTTGGCAACGACGGGATCTATATCGAAAAATTTATCGAAGAACCGCGCCACATTGAAATACAGGTCGCGGGCGACCAGTTTGGAAACGTCATCCACTTATCGGAGCGGGATTGTTCCATACAGCGCCGGCACCAAAAGCTGGTAGAAGAGTCCCCTTCCCCCTTCATGACGCCTGAACTTCGGGAGGCGATGGGAAATGCCGCTGTATTGGCAGCCCAGGCCATTCAGTACGAAGGGGTGGGTACGATCGAATTTTTGGTGGACAAGTACCGGAACTTCTACTTCATGGAGATGAACACGCGCATCCAGGTAGAGCACCCGGTCACGGAAGAAGTAACCGACCACGACTTGATCAAGGAGATGGTCAAGATTGCTGCCGGCGACCGCCTGACTTGCGGCAACCTCTACCCCACGGGGCATGCCATGGAATGCCGGATCAACGCAGAGGATGTGTTCAACGGGTTTCGGCCCAGCCCTGGCAGGATCAGTTCTTTCCACAGTTCCAAGGGGCATGGGGTACGGGTAGATACCCACGTCTATGCGGGCTATACCATTCCGCCGTATTACGATTCCATGATCGCCAAGCTGATTTGCCGTGCGCCGAGCCGGGAAGAGTGCATCACCAAGATGGAGCGCGCTCTGGACGAGTTCATCATCGAAGGGATCAATACGACGGTCCCTTTCCATCAGAAGTTGATGAAAGACGAAAACTTCCGGAAGGGCAACTTCCACACCGGGTTTTTGAACGACTTCAAGATGAAGGACTAATACAGGGTATGCACAGCGTTTTATGATCAACCGTAGTTTTTGGCGGCTGTTAGGGTACTTGCGCGCTTACCGCCTCAACGTAGCGCTGAGCATACTGAGCAATATTCTCATGGCGGTTTTCACGGTGTTGAGCATCCCGCTCATCAGTCCGTTTTTAGAACTGATCTTCCAGGCCGAGGTACAGGCGGTGCCCCGGCCCGAGTTGCGGTTCAGCGTACAGGGTTTCGAGCAATACCTCAACTATTACCTGACCACGCTCATCGTTGAGCAAGGCAGGGAGAAAGCGTTGTGGTTCGTGTGTTTGGCTATCCTCGCCATTTTTTTTGCCAAAAACCTGTTTCGCTACCTGGCGATGTTTTTCATGGCTCCTACGCGCAACGGCATCACGCGCGATTTGCGCCGGCAGTTATTTGACAAGTTGCTGTTGTTGCCCTTGGGTTATTTCTCGGAAGAGCGCAAGGGCGACCTGATGTCGCGCATCACGTCGGACGTACAAGAAATTGAGTGGAGTATCCTGAACGTGTTGGAAGCTGTGTTTCGGGAGCCCATCATTGTGGCGCTCAGTTTGGGGTTCATGTTGTACATCAGTCCTTCGCTCACGGGTTTTGTATTTATTTTGATCCTGTTCACTGCGGTGGTCATCGGGGGGATTGGCAAGAGTTTGAAGCGCAGTTCCTCGCAGGTCCAGGAGCGGCTGGGCAATATCGTGACGGTGGTCGAGGAGGCGCTCTCCGGGTTGCGCATCATCCGGGGTTTCAATGCTGCGCACTATCAGCAGCGAAAATTTTCGTTAGAAAACAATGCTTATCGGCATACGCTTACCCGTTTGTTGTGGCGCAAAGACCTGTCCTCCCCGCTTTCGGAGTTCCTGGGCATTGGGGTGGTCACGGTGTTGTTGTGGCATGGTTCGCGGCAGGTGTTTGGGGGCGAGATGGATGCGGGGGCTTTTTTTTCCTTCCTATTTGCCTTTTACAACGTCATTGACCCGGCCAAGTCCTTTTCAAAAGCCTTTTACGACATACAAAAAGGCATTGCGGCGCTGCAGCGCGTGGAACATATCCTCGATGCGCCTGTGGCGATACGCGATGCGGAACAGGCCAAAGCCCTGTCCTCTTTTACCCATCAAATCGAATACCGAGGGGTGGGCTTCTGCTACCGGTCGGATGAGGGGCCTGTCTTACAGGATATCCATCTGACCATTCCCAAAGGGCGTATTGTAGCCCTGGTTGGAGCGTCTGGGGCGGGAAAGTCTACCTTAGCGGACTTGCTGCCGCGGTTTTACGACGTGCAGGAAGGCGGTATTTTCATTGACGGGCACGATATCCGGGACGTAAAGCTCCACGACCTAAGGGCGCTGATGGGGATTGTGTCCCAGGAAGCTATTTTGTTCAACGATACGATTTACAACAACATCGTTTTTGGGTTGGAGCACGTTCGGCAGGAGGATGTAGAGCGGGCGGCGCGCATTGCCAACGCCCACGACTTCATTATGGCCACGGAGCACGGATACCAGACCAACATTGGGGACCGTGGCTCCAAGCTCAGCGGTGGCCAACGGCAGCGGCTGACCATTGCCCGTGCCATCCTGAAAAACCCCGCTATCCTCATCCTCGACGAGGCGACCTCTGCGCTGGATTCCGAGTCGGAAAAATGGGTACAGGAAGCCTTGACGCACTTAATGAAAGACCGCACTTCGCTGGTCATCGCGCACCGTTTGTCCACGATACAACACGCCGACGAGATCGTAGTGATGAAGGAAGGCCGGATTATCCAGCGGGGGACGCACCAGGAGTTGGTAACACAGGAAGGGGAATATCGAAAGTTGGTAGGATTACAAGCCTTTTAACAGTATCTTGTTTGGAAAATCAGCCTTTTGCCCGCTACCTTTGTGCGACTAAAAACGCATCGCCCTGGAACGACCATATCCACTCATCCATTTGACCAAAACCTTTGCCGCGCTGCTGCTGTTGGCGTTGCGCCCCGGAGCAGCCTCAGGGCAGCCTGTATTGGGCAATTCCCTAATGCCGTCGGCAGGAGATTCTTATGTCATGGCCACGGATCCCCTCCCCTCGGGTATTCGCATACAGACGGCCGGGCCCAACAAGCGGTGGGATTTCACGACCCTGATTGCCCCCTACTCCCGGCAGTATGCCTGGCGCGACGTAAGTGGGCCCAAAATCGCGGGTACCGAATATGTAGCTGCGCCGACAGAAGCTTTCAGCGAAGCTTTTTTCCAAAAGACTGCGTCAGAGCTCCGCATCAGCCGGGCCAGGGGCCAGGACCCGCTGGGTGTCAGCCAAAACTCCCTTGTCGTCTATTCCCCGGCGTTGCCTTTGCGCAAGTTTCCGCTCCGCTACGGAGACCAGGGCACCTACCGCAGCACGATGACCATCACTTGTGCTGCAGCCGATGCTTCGCCTTTAATTTTGCGCAAGCTGCCCTTCCAGCCCGACTCGCTGCGTTTCCGGGTGAACGTCGAGCGACTTACCGAAGTAGATGCCTGGGGGCGTTTGATTATCCCGGGCGGTATCTACGATGTGTTGCGCGAGCGGCGAGCCGAGAGTTGGGACATACAAATAGACGTGCGCATTGGAAAACGCAAGTGGCAGCACATCAGCGGCATGCTCGACATCCCGATTATCTTCCCCCATACGGAAACCCTGAGTTACGCTTTTTACAGCAGCAGCTTTCCGGAGCCCATCGCGACCGCCACGATGGATGCCGGTTCGGAGAACAGCGTCGCACGTATGGAATTTAAAGTATTTGACACGGAGGAGACCCCCTTGCTGCCGTCGCTCAGCCCGAACGTATTTGTCTATCCCAATCCTGCTATCGTCAACGCGCGTTTTGAGTTTTTCAACCTCCCCGCGGGCGAGTATGAGCTGAGCATTTTTGATCCGATTGGGCGGCCTATCTTGCTGAAGCGCTACTACATTGCCGGCAACCGCACCGAGAAAATAGACGTATCGGAGTTCCGAAAAGGGGGCTATCTGTACACCCTCAAAGATAACAAGGGCAATACTATCGCTACAAAGCGCTTCATTGTTATCCGTCCTTGATAGGGGTACTTCCCCTTTTTCTGCATCATCCAGGAAAAAGACAAGCTATGATGCACAAGACGCTCCTTCTATCCACTCTGTTTTTCCTGAGTGTATCGGCCCTGCAGGCGCAGCGGCAGGAGACCCTTTTTGGGAATAACCGGCTGGAATCCACTGGCTTTTGGTATTCCCGAACCAACAACTTTTCCTTTTACGAAGAGGACTCCGAGTATTTTTCCGGATGGAATTTCGGCTTTGAGTTCAACAAGAGCTTCATGGTCGGCTGGGCCTGGCAGCGCCTTTCCGGATTGGGTCGAATCGAGGACACGGGCAACCCCTACGACCTGCGCACCAATGGGCTTTTGTTAGCGTACGCCCCCAAATCGCACAAGCTCCTCCACCCTTATGTGAGCATGGTCGGGGGCTCCGGCAAACTGGATTACCTCCAACGGCAAGACCGGATATACGTGGTACAGCCCGCCCTTGGCTTCGAACTCAACGTGCTGCGCTGGATGCGCGTAGGAGGGGAAGCCGGGTACCGGCTGCTCAGCGGGGTGGACGTGGCAGACATAGACGCCGTAGATATTTCCAGTCCGTTTGCCCAGTTGCAGTTTCGGTTTGGATATTCCTCGCGCTGGTAAACCGGCAGACGGTTAAAAAAGGGCGTTTTTCGCCCGCACTATGCCTTTTTTCGGTCAATAAGACGCAGCCGTGCGTCTCTACCATTAGACTTGTTGCGAGGGGAATCAGCGAGGAGTCAAAAAGGCCCTTTTTTTCCCACAGGGTGCCTTTTTTCGGTCATCTAAGGCGCTTAGACTCCCTCAAAAAGCCTTCGTGTGGACAAAAAATGGCTCTTTTTTCCCACCTCGCTGACCCCTCGCAAAAAGTCTATTCAAAAGCCTTTGTGTGGACAAAAAACGCCTCTTTCTTCGCATTTCACCGACCCCTCGCAAAAAGTCTAGTGATTGTGCCCTTCATGGCCCGCCTCAGCCGCCGGTGCTTTATCGTTTTTCACATAATCCATCCCACATGCGGGGCATTTGCCGGGTTCTGCGCTTCCGCTCCCCGTACAGTACATCGGGCAGATGTAGGCGGAGGTGTACTCCGGCCCACTCTCTTCGCTGGTGGCGGGCATTTCCTTCATTTCGCCCGTATCGGCCCCCTGTTGGGGTTCTTGCTTGCCGCCACAGGCGCTAAGGGTCAAAAAAAGGCCCAAGAGCAGGCTCAGGCTCATTGCTTTACACTTCATGTCGTATTGATTTTTAAGGTTAAAATAATTACTTGTTGCGAGGGGAATCAGCGAGGTGGGAAAAAAGGCCCTTTTTTTTCCACCTCCCTGACCCCTCGCAACAAGTCTAATAATTCCTCTCACAATTTTGCAGGCCGTTCGTATTTACAGCAGCCGTGCAGCTTTTCGTATACAGCGTCCGGGGCGCGCACTTCGTCGGTATCATGCCCTACAGAAGCCACTTTTTCCTGTACTTGGAGGAGTGTGACTTTCTTTGTTTCATAGGTAACCGAAAGCATTTGCGTTTCGGAATCCCAAGCGGAAGAACGCACGCCCTCCACCTCGCTCAAGGCACCTTCGATACGGCGCTCGCACATACCGCAGTTGCCATACACTTTGATACTGGCCGTTTTTACGGCTTTCTCCGATTTCTCCCTGGCAGCCGACTGTGCGGCAGCGGGAGCATACGCGAGCAGCATAGCTGCTACAAACAACATCATGTACTTCATGTGATTCACGTTTTTGATATTAAAATGATATATAGAGCATACAGGTTGCGAAGAGAAGCTGTCTAAAAAAGGGTTTTAGTTAGGGGAACGAATCTTTTACTACCCCGCAGCGAAGCATTGCTTCGCCAAAATACGGATTGAGCACTTCCCGTTGCCGGCTCACCCAATCCCCGCCCTGGTTATTGAACGCCATGGGGCAATACTGGACGTAGAGTGCGGTACTTCCGCTTCCGAGTGCCCTTACGTGCTGAATCATAAGCTCTGACACAAAAAGGAACTGCCGGCGCTGGGCTTCTATGTCTTGTTCGTCGGCGAGTTTGCGGCAATGCGCTTTCAGTCCGCCCAATCGTTCCTGCCACCAGGTTTGGAGTTCAGGGGCGGCGTCGCGGACGGGCACCACGTTCAACACCTGCAGCAGTTGTTCTGCTTTTCGGGCGGCTTCTACTGGGCGTGTTGCCACCAAGGCATCCTTTACCTCCAGGTATGCCCGGATAGCTGCGTGCCATTGCGAGGCGAACGCGCCGTTCACCAGAGGCTTCAGATCCGGGACGGTATTTACGGAGGCAGGGTCTTGTGTTACCATGCGGTTGATCATGCTTGCTGAGTTGTTCAGTTGGGCGGCGGCATCAATGACGAAAGCTCCCTGGACTACGACTTCTTCGCCCGGTTCCAGGCCGGAGAGCACCTGTATCCCCTTGTCCGTGGTCTCGCCCAGCTCTATCTCGCGAAACTCAAAGGAAGGCACGGAGGCCCCCGGCACCTTCACATACACCACCGAGCGCTTACCCGTCCAGAGAACGGCTGTTTTCGGTACTACCAGAGCGGTTCTGGTATAGGTTCCGCCCAGGACTTCCCCTTCTATGAACATTTGCGGTTTGAACGCTGCGCCTGCATTGTCCAGTTCGACCCGCAGGGCAACGGTGCGCGATTGGGGGTTCAGCAGTGGGTCAATGAAGGCGATACGGCCTGAAAAAGAGCGTCCCGGAAGCGCAGGAGTGGTAATTTCCACGCGGTTGCCCAGGCGGATGAACGGCAGGTCGGGTTCATACGCTTCGAGTATGGCCCAGACTTTGCGGAGGTCCATCAATTCGAACAGTGGGGCGCCTTCTTCCACATAGTCTCCGACGGCTACCCGCCGGGCGGTGACCACCCCGCTGCGGTCGGCGCGGATGAGCACTTCTCGTTGAATTTTACCACTTTTCTCCAATTCATCTATAAAATTCTCCGGCAATTTCCAGTTGCGAAGCTTAGCGCGGGCGGCTTCTAACAGCGTCGGGTTAGTGGTTTTCATGCGCAGTGCTTCGAGGAATTCCCGTTGGGCGCTCAGCAAGGCGGGGGCATACAGGAGCGCGAGCGGCTGGCCGGCGCGCACTTCTTCTCCGGTGAAGGTCACGTACAACTGTTCGATACGGCCTGCCAGGTGGGCGGTTTGGGTCAGGGCCCGGCGCTCGTCGGGCGCGATTTTCCCGCTCAGGCGGATGCGCCGGGCACCGTTGGCCCCGACGCCGACGCGCGCCGTTTGTATATCGGCTAACTTGACGGCTTCGGGGCTCATTTTCAATAAGGTAGCCTGATCGGACGCCTCATTTTCCAGAGGGGTGAGGTCCATTTCGCAGAGCGGGCATATCCCGGGCTCGGCTTGTCGGATCTGCGGGTGCATCGAGCAGGTATATTCGACGGCTCCCTTTACCGGCGATGCGGTGGGTGGGGCTATGGTTTCCTTTCCTCTGTCTGCGAACAACAGGTACCCCAGCCCCAGGCCGAGTCCGATGGACAGCAAGCTGACGATTCCCCAGGTGTGATATTTTTTCATATTCCTATTATTTCAACCGGCGTTCCAGTTCCGCAAGCGCTTTATGGCTTTCGGCAATCGCCTCGATTTCCGATAATTTTATTTTTAACAGGGATTCTTCGTAGCGCAGCAGCGTCTCGAGGCCGCTGCTGTTAGCGCTGTAAGCATCCGTTTGTATGCGGAGTGCTGTCTCCAGGAGGGGGCGTTGCTGCCGGGCCAGTTCAAAAGAGAGCTGCGCCTCCCGGAGCTTGGCCAGGGCTTGTTCGACGGAAGCTGACAGCATATTGCGGACTTCGCGTTCCTGGGCCTCCCAGGCGGTCTGTAGCAGTTGTTCTTCCCGGTCGCGGGCACGGTAGGTTTCGCGGAACAAAGGCACCCGCACCCCTACGCGGGGCATCCACATGTCTTGTCCGTCCCCGGGATGGATGCCCCCTGTCCTTCTCATGACAGCATAGTCCAATCCGGCTGCGATGCCGGGTCGGCTTTCGAGAAGGTTCAATTCCTGCCGCTGGCGGGAAGCTTCGCGGGCGAGGTGCAGGGTAGTCAGTCCCGGATAGCTGAGCAGCAAGCGGGCCAGCAGTGAGTCTGGATGAAGTGCGAACAAGGCAAAATCCGCTGTTTTGTAGACAGCAACCGGCGCTGAAGCCGGCTGGCCTAACAACTGGTTGATGCGCGCGGTAGGTTCCCGACGTGCGTTTTCTGCTGTCAACACCTCCCGTTCCAGTTCCAGGATGCGCATTTGGACTTCCAGGACATCGGTCAAGGCGGCTGTACCTCGTTCTATGTTCATTTGGGCCAAGCGCTCCAAAGACTGCAGGAGCAGGATATTTTCGCGGATTCGTTCAGCGCGGCGTTCTGCTGCGAAGCAGGTCCAGTACGCCTGGCGCACTTCGTAGCGTATTTCCAGCCATTGCATTTCCACTTGTTCCAGGGCGGCGCGGGCCTCCGTTTGTACGATATCGCCTTTCAGGTTGGTCATCCCTTTCCAGGGGATAGGCTGCATCCAGCCCAGGGTAGCAGTGGGGAGGAGGGATTCGTTGGGCGACGGCCAGGCGATGAAGCCCAGATTTGCTTCCGGTTCCGGCCATTGGCGCGCAGAGGCCGATTTTTCGAGCATAGCTTTGTACAGCGCGTATCCCGCCTGGAGGCCCGGGTTATTCTTCCGGGCGATCGCCAGCAGGCTGTCCGGGGATTGTGCGCACAGGCCGGCCAGTTGAAACAGAAAAAAGAGTATGGTTCCCGTTTTTTTCATGCGTTTCCTCTACTTTTCCGGTACCAGCGCCATTCCTGCCAAATGCAGAACAACACGGGCACGATGAACACAGAAATAATTTCGATAAACAGCCCTCCGAATGCAGGAATAGCCATAGGTGCCATGATATCTGCCCCCCTACCCTCTGCGGTCAGGATGGGCAGGTAGCCCAACAAGGTCGTGGCCGTGATCATCATGGCTGGCCGGATGCGGCGGTTAGCCCCTTCCAGCACGGTTTGGCGGATGGCCTGGATCGAGTCCGGCGCACTCGTTTTAAACCGCTCGCGCAGGAACGTGGCCATCAATACGCCGTCATCCGTTACGATGCCAAACAACGCTAAAAAGCCGACCCACACTGCGACACTTAGGTTGACCGGTTGCACGTGAAAAAGTTCCCGAAGGTTTTCCCCTAAAAACGAAATATCCAGGAACCAGGGCTGCCCGTAGAGCCAGATGAGGATGAACCCGCCGGCGAACGCCACCAAAACCCCTGTAAACACCATAGCCGAAACCAGCACGGAACGGAACTCCAGGTACTGGATCAGGAATACGATGATCAAAGTGAGGGGAAGGATGATAGAAAGCCGTTTCGCTGCCCGGACGTGCTGCTCGTAATTCCCGGCAAAGCGATAGCTGAGACCGGGGGGTACCTTCAGCGCGCCCATCGCGATTTGGGCGTCGAGGTAGCTGCGCACGTTTTCCACAACATCCACCTCGGCATAGCCGCGTTCCCGGTCGAAGAGGACGTAGCCGACCAGGAAGCCATCTTCGCTCTTGATCATCTGGGCGCCTTGCAGGTAGCGGATATCCACGAGGTTGCCCAGGGGGATTTGCCCATCTCCGTTGGCGGAAGGCACGAGGATACGGGCCACTGCATCCGGATCATTGCGCCATTCGCGGGGGTAGCGCACGCGCACCACATAGCGCTCGCGCCCTTCCACCGTTTGGGTCAGCGGCATACCGCCGATAGCGGCTTGGATATAGTTCTGTACCGCCGCCACGGTGAGCCCGTACCGGGCGATAGCATCGCGGCGGATAGCGAGTTCAAGGTAGGGCTTTCCCTCAATCCGTTCGGCAAAGACAGCGGCATCCTTTACCCCATCCACTTCCCGCAACAGCTTTTCCAGCTTCAGGCCGAACGCCTCGATCGTTTTCAAGTCGGGACCTTTGACCTTGATGCCCATTTGTGCGCGCATACCCGTTTGCAGCATTACGATGCGCGTTTCGATCGGCTGTAGGCGGGGGGCTGACGTAACGCCGGGCAGTTTGGTGACGCGGACGATTTCCGCCCAAATATCATCCGGCGACTGGATATGGTCGCGCCATTGCCGAAAATACCGGCCCTTGCGGTCTTCTATGAGCGCACCTTTTCCATCCCGTACAAAGTTGCCCTCCGCATCCACTTTAAAGCGCAGGCGACGACCGTCAGCATCTGTTTTATACTCTGATTTATAGAGTATTACGTTTTCAAACATATTGATAGGGGCTGGATCCAGGGCACTCTCTGCCCTGCCCAGCTTGCCCACTACGCGATCCACTTCCGGGATAGCGGCGACGGCCATATCCAGCAAGCGGAGGTTCTTGACGTTTTCCTGAATACCCGAGTGCGGCATGGACGTGGGCATGAGCAGGAAGGAACCCTCGTCGAGCGAGGGCATGAACTCCCGTCCGGTATGTTTGAAGATATAAACACCCGCTGCCAGGATGCCCATCGGGAGCAGCAAAAAGAGCAGCTTGAAGTCCAGGAAGAACTGAAGGATAGGCCGGTAAATCCGGGTCATCAGGAACAGGAAGCCCAAGATACCGCCCAGCACCAGGGCGACGAAAAAGAAATTGACCCCCAGGCTATGGCCTGCTCCCAGCGGCATCCACATCCGGGTAATCAGGAGGCCAATTAGGGCGGCGTACACGATGTTTTTGCCCTGCTCGATTTGCAGCGCCCTCGCAGGACTGGCGCGCCCAGCCAGCCAGGCTGCCAGCCAGCCGGTGAGGCCGACCACGGTTAGGGCGACGACTGCCATTTGGGGGCCACCGTTCATAGCGGTAAAGAACGCTGCTCCCAGAAGCATCCCATTCCCGACGATACGCCAGAACCTACGGGGCGTGGGGATGGAAAGCACCGTGTGTGCCAATGCCGGCAGCGCGACGATAGCCAGGAAAATAGCGCCCCCGAGGGCAAAGGTCTTGGTAAAAGCGAGGGGCTTAAACAATTTTCCTTCTGCCCCTTCCAGCGCAAAAACAGGCAGGAAGCTGACAATCGTCGTGAGGACGGCGGCTACGATAGCAGAAGCTACCTCTGTAGCGCCTTTATATACGGTGGTGAATAAATCCTCGTCCTCAGGGCGGTTTTCCATGCGGTGCACGATACTTTCCGACATGACAATCCCCACATCCACCATGGTGCCGATGGCGATGGCGATACCCGAAAGCGCCACGATATTCGCGTCTACCCCTGCGTAGCGCATGATGATAAAGGTGAAAAGTACCGCGATGGGCAACAGCCCTGAGACGATTAGGGACGCCCGTAGGTTGAACAGCAGGACGATGATCACGATCGTCGTGACCAAAATTTCCTGTGCCAGGTTACTGTACAAAGTCCCAATCGTTTCCCGGATCAGCTCGCTGCGGTCGTAGAACGGCACGATGCGCACCCGGGAGACGGTTCCATCTTCCAGGACTTTAGAAGGGAGGCCCGGCTCTAATTCGGCAATTTTTTCGCGGACGCCTTCTATGACGTGCAGTGGGTTGGCGCCAAAGCGGGCCACCACGACCCCTCCGACGGCTTCAGCGCCTGATTTGTCGAGGGCACCCCGGCGTTCTGCGGGGCCGAGGTTTACTACCGCTACGTCGGAAACCCGGATGGGGATGTTGTTGCTGACCCGGACGACGGTCTGCTCGATATCTTCTACTTTTTGGATATACCCTAAGCCACGGACGTAGTATTCTGCCAGGTTGATTTCCATCGTCTGGGCACCGATATCCAGGTTGGTGTTCCGCACGGCGTCCATGACGTCTTCCAGGGTCACGCCGTACACGCGCATCGCTTGTGGGTCTACATCCACCTGGTACTCCCGCACGAAACCACCGACGGAAGCGACTTCTGCTACTCCTTCCGCTGCGCTCAGTGCGTAGCGCACATAGAAATCCTGGATGGAGCGCAGTTCCTGGGGATCCCAGCCACCCGTAGGTTGGCCTTGCTCATCCCGGCCCTCGAGGGTGTACCAAAAAATCTGGCCCAGGGCAGTGGCGTCGGGCCCCAGGGCAGGTTGCACCCCCTGTGGGAGCAGGCCCTGGGGCAGTGCGTTCAATTTTTCCAGGATGCGGGAGCGCGCCCAGTAGAACTCTATATCATCTTCAAAAATGACATAGATACTGGAGAAGCCGAACATGGAAGTTGACCGGATATCCCTGACCCCCGGCAGTCCCAACAATGCCGAGCTCAGGGGGTAGGTGACCTGGTTTTCTACGTCCTGTGGCGACCGGCCCGGCCACTCGGTGAATACGATCTGCTGGTTTTCGCCGATATCGGGGATAGCGTCCACCGGGACGGGGTCCCGGGGCAGCCAGGGGATATGAAAATCAAAAGGCGCGCTGGTGATCCCCCAAAACCCCAGCAAGAGCAGCAGGATGAACGATACCAGTTTGTTTCGGAGGAAAAAGAGTATGATTTGGTGCAACATAAAGGTTTCCTGAAAATTGACCCGGGAATCCTGTGAGATACCGCCAGAAGCTGGCAGCCGGGCACAGGCTTGGAAGGGCAGCCGGTAACAGACCGGCCGCGAGGGGAATCCTCAAGGGTGCAAAAAGGGACTCTTTTTCCCCTCCTCACACCCTCTCCTGCGGGGATCAAATTCGGAAAACCTGGATTAGAATATGGATAGGGACGCCCGGTGGTGGCAGGTCAAAGGCGCGGGTTTCCACGATACAACGCGAAACCATACGAGTAGAAAAGGATGGGAGAACCGGGGTCGGCCACGCTGCTATCGGCCCTTCAAACACTTTGAAAACCAAAGGGGAGTACCACTGTGGATGGTCTAGTTTAAAGAGCTCCGTGCTGGTGTCACAGCAGCCCTCGCCATCGGGTTTGTTCTTATCCGGTTGGACGGCATGAAAAGGACAGCTTGCCACCTGTTCATGGCAGGACGGAGGCTGGACAAACAGCGCCTGGGAACGAAACATGCCACGGCAGTAGTGCTTGTTGAGCACGACGCCCGAAGTTGCCACGAACACGAGGGCTGCCAGAAAGA
>JBEGMH010000157.1:0-3711 GCA_041183125.1 Bacteroidota bacterium
AACTCCTGCTGTACGATAAAGGCAGGCAACTCCCGGAACTGATATTGCTGGTCGCGCAACTGCGGTACAAAGCCCGCTTCTCGAATAGCCGCCTGTATGCCATCTGCCGTGAACCGGAAACGCGCACCCGCCGCCGATACGACGTTCTCCTCGATCATGATGCTCCCAAAGTCGTTCGCCCCCGCATGAAGGCAGATTTGTGCCGTCTGCTTGCCCACCGTGAGCCAGGAGGCCTGTATGTTATGGATATTGGGCAACATGATCCGGCTCATCGCAACCATGCGGACGTACTCGTCGCCCGTACAAGTGTTGCGCGCCCGCTTCAACTTTTTCAGAATGGTATCCTCATCCTGGAAAGGCCAGGGTATAAAGGCAATAAAACCCTTCGCAGCCGATGGCTTGCGCGCCTGTACGTCCCGGATTTTTACCAAGTGCTCCATGCGCTCCAGGTTCGTCTCAATATGCCCGAACATCATGGTAGCCGACGTGGTCAAATCGAGCTGATGCGCTGCGTGCATGATGTCCAGCCACTCCTGCGCCCCACATTTGCCCTTCGAAATCAACCGCCGGACGCGATCGTCCAGGATTTCTGCCCCCGCACCGGGAAGGGAATCCAACCCGGATTCCTTCAGCGCCCGCAATACCTCCAGATGGGTGGACTTTTCCAGTTTCGTGATATGGGCTACCTCGGGAGGCCCCAGGGCATGTAGCTTTAGGTTGGGGTAGAGGCTTTTTAACTCCCGGAATAATCCCGTATAGTAGTCCAGCCCTAAATCTGGATGGTGCCCCCCTTGCAACAGCAATTGCTCGCCCCCGAAACGAAATAACTCTTCTATTTTTTGCTTGTACTCTTCAATACTCGTGATATACGACTCCCCATGCCCCGGCCGACGGTAAAAATTGCAGAACTTGCAGTTCGCAATACATACGTTAGTCGTGTTCGAGTTCCGATCGATAATCCACGTCACCGTATTGCCGGGAACATGGTACTGCCGGAGCCGGTCGCCTACGTATATCAAATCGGCAGTCGGTGCCTGCTCAAACAAGAACACGCCTTCTTCGGCACTCAGAAAATCGAGCCGCAAGGCCCTGTGCAATAAATCCGCAACTTGCATGGTCTGTTTTATACTTGGTTCAGCGCAAAATCACACGGTCTTTGCCGGCAACACCATGAAAAGGCGCCCGCATCCCCCTCATTCGCCCCCCTTTCAACAAAGATAGCAAAGCCCCGGTTTGCAACTCTTTGAAAAGAAAATGAATAATTTGAAATATATCCTTATTTTTGTACCCGAAATGAGCAAGGCTCGCTGAAAAAGAGGGAACCCAAAAGTTCCCTCTTTTGTTTGAACAAGCCTTAATCCCCCAAAACAAGCGAAAAAAATAGCACATATAAAGTGATCGAGGAAAAAATCCAGGCCCTGTTACAAGAAAAATTCCAGGAAGAAGCGTTCGCAGACTGCTTCCTGCTGGAAATAAAAGCGGGCACAAACAAAAAAATTGAGGTCTTTCTCGACTCGGATTCCGGCATTACTTTTGATAAATGCCAGAAAATAAGCCGATTCTTAGAGGAGTACATAGATGCAAATGGTTGGCTGGGCGATACCTATACCCTGGAAGTGTCCTCCCCAGGCGTCAGCCGCCCACTCGAACAGTGGCGCCAATACCCCCGAAACCTGGGGCGGACCCTCGAAATCACCCTCCAGGATAAATCTGTGCGGAGCGGCGTGCTGACCGCCGTCCACCCCGACCACATCCTCCTGAAAGAGGAAATAAAGACTAAAGAAGGAAAAAAAACTAGTACCGAACGTGTCGAAACGGCTATCCCGTTCGCACATATTGCAAAAGCTATTGTAAAAATATCGTTCTAAAGCGCTGCCTTATGATGAATCTGGTAGATACCTTCTCGGAATTTAAAACCGGAAAAAATATTGACCGCCCTACCATGGTGCGCGTCCTCGAAGATGTTTTCCGCACCCTCATCCGCAAAAAGTTTGGCTCGGATGAAAATTTCGACGTCATTGTAAACACCCAAAAAGGCGACCTCGAACTGTGGCGCGTACGCTCCATCGTCCCCGATGGTGAAGTCACCGATGACCGCAGCCAAATCTCTATCTCAGAAGCCCTGGCCATAGATTCAGACTACGAAGTGGGCGAAGAGTGCTACGAACAACTCCACCTCGAAGACTTCGGCCGGCGCGCGATCATGGCCGCCCGCCAAACGCTCATCTCCCGGATCATGGAACTCGAAAAAGACGAGGTCTTCCGACGCTACAATGAACGGGTAGGGGATATCATCGTCGGCGAAGTGAAGCAAATTCTCAAAAAAGAAATCCTCGTAGTAGACGATGCTACCCAAAATGAGCTCGTCCTGCCCCGCACCGAAATGATCAAAGGTGATTTTTATCGGAAAGACGATGTCGTTCGCGCCGTTATCCGCAAAGTGGATATGCGCAACAACAACCCCGTCGTCATCCTGTCCCGTACCGACAATATGTTCCTGGAAAAATTACTCGAACAAGAAGTGCCCGAAATAGAAGACGGCCTCATCAGCATCCGGAAAATCGTCCGTATCCCGGGTGAACGTGCCAAAGTGGCCGTCGAATCCTACGACGATCGCATAGACCCCGTCGGTGCATGTGTGGGTATGAAAGGTGCTCGTATCCACGGTATCGTGCGCGAACTGCGCAACGAAAATATAGATATCGTAAACTACACCAATAACGCTAGCCTCTATATACAACGCGCCCTAACCCCCGCAAAGGTCTCTTCTATTGACCTCAAAACCGAAAAAATGCACGCCAATGTATACCTGGACCCCGACCAGGTATCCCTGGCGATCGGAAAAGGAGGAGCCAATATCAAGCTGGCAAGCCAACTTACTGGATACGAAATTGATGTGTATAGAAACAATGAAGAATACGAAATCGACGACGTCGATCTCGAGGAATTCGCAGATGAAATCGAAAGCTGGATTATCGACGCGCTCAAAGCAATCGGATGCGATACCGCCCGCAGCGTCCTATCCCTCAGCAAAGAAGAACTCCTGCGCCGCACCGATCTGGAAGAAGAAACGATTGATGAATTACTCGGCGTCCTGGCTTCCGAATTCGAAGATTAGGATGTTGACAACCAAATTTCAAGAAAATCAACCTGAAACGAACTCTTTTCTTTAAGTTTGTGTTCGATTCAGAGCCAAATATCTGTACGTTAACAGTATGACGAGATCTTTAGTAAAGATTGCCATGGAACTCAATGTCGGTACGACGACTATCGTTGACTTTCTCAACCATAGCGGGTTCGATATTGAAAACAAACCCAACGCCAAGATATCCGACGAAATGTACAACCGGCTGCTCAAAGAGTTCCAGCGGTCAATTGACGATAAACAGGCTTCCAAAAGTATCAATATCGGTGCCCGGCCCAAAGCCAATGAGCCCGAACCGACCCCGGTACGCGAACGCACGGAAGTGGATCTCGCCGAAAAACCCAAAGAGGAAGAGCGGCCCCGCGTCCAACTGAAACGCCCGGAAGTCCTCCGGAAAATAGACCTCAATAGCCGCTTGCAAAGCAGAGGAAGGGAAAAAACAGAAGCAGATAAGCCTGTGGAAGCAAAAAACCCACCCGTGTCCCCTCCTCCTACCGAAACTCAGGTGGACGTAACCCCCTCACCTCCTCAGGAAGAAATAAAACCTGCCGCAGAAGCAATTACCC
>JBEGMH010000158.1:0-8277 GCA_041183125.1 Bacteroidota bacterium
TTCCGGAACGACATACCGTCCCAGGCAGCGGAAGGGATACCGCCCGTTTTATCCTGCGCCTGTGCGGCGTTGAATGGCAAGCCGATCCCAAGTACTATGGCGCAACCCAATACAATACCCAATTTTTTCATCGCTGTTCTTTTATCGCTTAAAAATTGGCGGGTAAGATAATATTTTGTAAAAAAAAGAATGGGAATACCATTGCAATGATTTTCTTTGTCCCGACCAAATTCTACTTGTTGCAAAGGGAATCGTCAAAGGGCAGATCGGTGCGGGCCGTTTCTGTCAGGCCCTCCCCGTACAGAGTGACCTATGGGGCACTTATCTTGTCTTTAATAGACTTGTTGTGAGGGGCCAGCTAAGTAAAAAAAAGAGGCATTTTTTGCCCACACGGAAAATTTTTAAAGGGTAAAGGCGCATGGCTTGCGTCTTATGTAACCGAGGAAAGGTATCGTGGGGGCGAAAAAAGGGTCTTTTTGACCCCTTGATGATCTCCTCGCAACAAGTCCATTGTCCTTGCAACCAGTCTAGTACACACTGAAACCTTTTTAACGCTATGCTGATTATCTTACTCTTTCTACTCGGCTATGCCGCTATTGCTACCGAGCACTTCATCGGCTTCAACAAGGCGGGCGTCGCGCTTGTGACCGGTATCCTTATCTGGGTCGCTATCGCCTTAGGGGGCGGTGCACACGATCCGGCTTCGTTAAACCTCGAGCTGAACGAGCACCTCAGCGAAATCTCGAGTATCCTGTTTTTCCTGCTTGGGGCCATGACCATTGTGGAACTCATTGACGCACACCATGGGTTCAGCCTCGTCACGGATTTGATCCATACCCACAGCAAACGCTCCCTGCTGTGGGGTATCTCCATTCTCACTTTCTTCCTTTCGGCTGCACTCGACAACATGACCACGGCCATCATCATGTCGGCTTTGTTGAAAAAGCTGTTACATGAAAAAGAGGATGTCTGGCTGTTTGGCAGTATGGTCATCATCGCGGCCAACGCCGGCGGTGCCTGGTCGCCCATTGGCGACGTGACGACCATCATGCTCTGGATCGGGGGTCAGATCACCGCCCTGCCCATCATGAAGGCTATCTTTGTGCCGAGCCTGCTCAACTTAGCCATCCCGCTGATCCTGGCATCCCTGTTCATGGTAAAAGGCGATTTCAGCAAACCCAAAGCTATGGAGACGGAGGCTAAAAGAGATACCGTCAAAGATGCTCATAAAAAAATCATCCTGTTAGCGGGCGTAGGCATCCTGTTAGCAGTACCGGTATTCAAAACCTACACCCATCTTCCACCGTATATGGGTATCCTGTTAGGCGTCGGCTTGCTCTGGATGCTGACCGAGATCCTGCACCGCGGTGGCCTGGAAATGGAGCGCACCCCCTTGTCTATCGCCTCCGCGCTCACGCGCATAGACACGCCCAGCGTGCTCTTCTTCCTGGGCATCCTCCTCGCCGTGGCAGGCCTGCAGTCGGCTGGCTACCTGGGCGGGGTAGCTGCCTGGCTCGACAACACGTTCGGCAATATGTACCTGATCAATACGGCTATCGGACTCCTCTCTGCGGTGGTGGACAACGTACCGCTCGTAGCGGGTGCCATGGGTATGTACTCGCTGGAGACCTATCCGCCTGACCATAATTTCTGGCAACTGCTCGCCTACTGCGCCGGGACCGGCGGCAGTATCCTCATCATCGGTTCGGCAGCAGGGGTGGCTACAATGGGCATCCTCAAAATCGAATTCTTCTGGTATGCCCGCAAAATCAGCTTGCTCGCTATGTCCGGCTATTTCGCCGGCATCGCCGTAGACTATTTCTTCGAACATTTGATGTAGGGATCTGCCGGGACGGTTTTTGGATAGAATGAATTGTTGCGGTAAGACTTTTTTGAAAAAATACGCCAACAAATCTTAGCTTTAGAGCGTGTTTAAAACAAGAGCGTGAGATTGTGCCAAAAGGCCTTTTTCGCCTGACGCCACCGAAAAATTCTTTTTCGAGTGGAAGCGGCGAAATCCTTTGGGACGGCCTCAGGTCTAAAGTAAAAGCCTTTTCCAAAAAAATCAGATATGAAATGGTCCCTCCGCATCGCCAAAATATCGGGTATTGACATTTATCTGCACTGGACCTTCCTCATCTTGCTCGCATGGATGGGGTTCGGCACCCTGTCCAACCTGGAGTCCGGAACGGGGATGGGGCAGTTCGGGCTGGTCCTGCTGCTCTTTTTGTTCGTCTTGCTGCACGAGCTCGGCCATGCCCTCACCGGGCAGCGCTTTGGGGTAAAAACAGCCCATATTACGCTCCTACCCATCGGGGGCGTGGCCAGTATGGAGCGCATGCCCGAAAAGCCCTGGCAGGAGTTCTGGATCGCTATCGCGGGTCCTGCGGTCAACCTGGCCATTGCCCTCCTCATCGGGGGAGTGCTCCTGCTGAGCGGCCAATGGGATCCCTCAGCCATCCGCACCGATTACGATCCGGGTAATTTCGCCGGCAACTTACTAGCCGTCAACTTAGTCCTTTTTTTGTTCAATCTCATCCCCGCCTTTCCCATGGATGGCGGGCGCATCCTGCGCGCCCTACTCTCCCTTCGCTTCGACCGCGCCAAAGCGACCCAGATCGCTGCGCGCATAGGCCAGGTACTCGCCATCTGCTTTGTTTTTATAGGGCTCTACTCCAACGTATGGCTCATTTTTATCGGTATTTTCATCTATCTGGGTGCTGGTACCGAGGCCAATTACGAGGGTACGCACTCCATACTCGCAAAGTATAAGGTCCGCGACGCCCTCATGCACCGGCATACGGTGCTGCAAAGCCACCAGACCCTGCGCGAAGCCATCCAGTTGCTGCTCGACGGACAGGAAAAGGAGTTCCTCGTAGCTGCCGAAGGCAATGTTATGGGTGCCATCACGCGCGACGAGCTCATCGCAGGCCTGCACCGGGCAGGTATGGACAGCCCCCTGGCAGATATCGCCAACCGGGGCTTGCTGCACCTCCATCCCGATCAGCCGCTGGAAGAGGTATTTCTTCAAATGAGCAACCAAAAACTGGAAATCTGCCCCGTCTATGAAGAGGGCGCCCTCATCGGGGTCCTCAACCGGGAAAATGTGATCGAACTGCTCATGATCGCCAGGGCCGGCGCAGGTAGTTTGTAGTTTATAAAACGTATATGCCAATGCACACAAACATCCGTTTCAAAGGGGTTATCCCCCCGATGATCACCCCTTTTTCTTCCGACGGTGCCGTGGATTACCCCGCTTTGGAGCGCAACATCGCCCAGTGGAACCAGGCCGGGCTCGGCGGATACCTCGTGCTGGGCTCCAACAGCGAAGCCGCTTCCCTGAGCGAGACCGAAAAACTCGAACTTGTCGCGCGCAGCGCCGCTGCGATGCAGCCCCAGCACGTGCTGCTCGCCGGTACCGGGATGGAATCTACCGTGGAAACCATCCGCCTCAGCAACTTAGCCGCACGCGAAGGGGCGCAGGCAGCCCTTGTGCTGACGCCTTTTTACTACAAGGATTCCCTCTCTGACGAGGCGCAAATCCGGCACTTTCAGGAAGTAGCTGATAACGTGCATATCCCCGTGCTCATCTACAATGTCCCTAAATACACGAATATCAACGTATCCAACCGCGTTATCGAGGTGCTCAGCCGGCATCCCAACATCATAGGCATGAAAGACAGCAGCGGGAATATTGCGCAATTGGTGGAATTCCAGCGTGTCGCAGATCCCCGCTTCCAGATCTTGACGGGCACGGCAGGGGTCTGGTACCCGGCCTTGGTGCTCGGGGTACAAGCAGGGATCATGGCCCTGGCCAACTGTGCCCCCGCCGAGCTGGTCGAGGTACAGTCCTTGTTTGAAACCGGACATCCGGCGGAGGCAGAGGCGCTGTACCGGAAATGGGTGCCCGTAAACCACGCCGTCACCGCCACGTACGGCGTCGCCGGGCTGAAACACGCCTGCACCCTGAGGGGCTATGCAGCGGGAGCGGTGCGCAGCCCCCTACCACCCCTGTCTGACAAAGGAAAAGAGGCCATCGCCCACCTATTGGCTGGGTGCTGAAAAACATTTTTTGCGCGTACCTCCGTTGGGAATAAAGTGTTTTATATTTTTGCGCTGTTTTTAACGGTTTCGGGCATTCCCCAAAACGAGGAAAGTTGCCTTTTACGTAAACAACACATCAGCAATGGTTAGAGAATTGACCCTCCGCGATGCACTGCGCGAGGCCATGATCGAAGAGATGCGCCGCGACGACCGCGTATTCCTCATGGGGGAAGAAGTGGCCGAATACGACGGCGCCTATAAAGTGAGCAAGGGCATGTTGGCCGAGTTCGGTGCCAAACGGGTCATTGATACCCCCATCGCAGAGCTGGGTTTCACGGGTATCGGGGTCGGGGCGGCCATGAACGGGTTGCGCCCCATCGTGGAGTTCATGACCTGGAATTTCGCAATCCTCGCGTTCGACCAAATCGTGAACAACGCCGCGAAGACCCTTTCCCAATCTGCCAGCCAGTTCAAATGCCCCATCGTTTTCCGGGGCCCTTCGGGATCTGCCGGCCAATTGGCACAGCAGCACTCCCAGACGTTTGAAAGCTGGATGGCCAATGTGCCCGGGATTAAGGTCGTGAGCTGTATTGACCCCGCCGACGCCAAAGGCTTGCTGAAATCTGCTATCCGCGACGACGACCCCATCTGTATGATGGAGTCTGAACTGCTCTATGCCCACAAAGGGCCGGTACCGGAGGGCGAATACCTCGTGCCCATTGGTGTGGCCGCCGTGCGCCGCCCGGGAACGGACATCACGCTCGTCTCCTACAACAAGATGATGCTACCCGCCCTGGAAGCTGCCGAAGAGTTAGCCAAAGAGGGTATCTCTGCAGAGGTCATTGACCTGCGCACCATTCGCCCCTTAGATGTGCGCACCATCGTCGAATCGGTGAAAAAAACCAACCGCCTGGTCGTCATTGACGAGTCCTGGCCGTTTGCATCGGTGGCTTCGGAAGTAGCGTACGTCGTACAGAAAAACGCATTCGACTACCTCGATGCCCCCGTCGTGCGCGTCAACGCTGCCGATACCTCCCTGCCGTTCGCTTCTACCCTCGTGGATGAGTACCTCCCCAATGCTGCCAAAATTATCCGGGCAGCGAAAGAGGTGCTGTACATGAAACGATAGGTACGGAACCGGGAAGGCCGCAAAAATAAAATAGTGACCAGGCTTTGTTTTTTTGATTTGGCGAAGCTAAATCAAAAAAACAAAGCCTGGTTCAAAATATTCGGTGGTATCGGACGAAGAAAATCTTTTGAGGCAGTGCCTCTATTTTTCCCCGCTTCCGCATACTACAAAGGGATAAAGGTCGTTTCCTTAGCGTCTTTTATTTGGTTTGTTGCAGAAGACGCCAACGGTATCCCCTTGCCACAATCCATTTTCCATGAACCGATAGGTCAGGCCTGTCTCCTAAACAACTGCCATGAAATCATTTTTCGCAAAGCAACCCATCCGCGCCGCACTCTTTGTCGTATTAGCAATAGCCCTGTCTTCTTGCAACCGCGGCTATGGCTGTCCCACAAATTTCTCCCTCAAAGGGCTCATAAGCAGCGGGGTCGAAGCCTTGATTGCGCTGTTCTGACCACGCGTCCCTAAGACGTTCATCCGCATGCCAGACATCGAGTTGTTTGAGACACAGGACGGGTCTCACTCCTTACTTTCGCAAAGGTACGGGGTATCGTACCACTCCAGGTATGGTGCTATCCAGGAGTCCATGCACGTATTTATCCGGGAAGGGTTGTTGCCGCTTGTGCCTCCTGTGGACCGCCCTTTGCATATACTGGAAATGGGCTTTGGCACCGGACTCAATGCGCTGCTCACGCTGAGAGAGGCGCACTCGAAAAGGCTTTCCATTTTTTATGAGGCGATAGAAGCCTATCCGCTGTCCCTCCATGAGGCAGGGGCATTAAACTATCCTCAACTGCTCGGGGGCGGGGACATCGCAGGGTATTTTGCAGCTTTGCACAGCACCGCCTGGGGCGTTGAAACCGAAATCACCGCCTCTTTCACGCTGCTCAAGAGGGCCTGTCTGTTGCAGGAGTACACTTTTTCCCGGCGTTTTGACCTGATCTACTACGATGCCTTTGCGCCGGGTGCCCAACCGGAGCTCTGGGAAGACGAAGCGCTCGGCACTATGTTTGCGGCACTGAACGAGGGTGGAAAGTTGGTCACCTACTGCGCCAAAGGCTCGGTGAAACGCCAACTCAAATCCCTTGGGTTCAGCCTTGAAACACTGCCGGGGCCTCCCGGAAAACGCGAGATGGTGCGGGCTACCCGTTCTTGAAGACGGTGCGCTATACCAGCGGGTCGTCGCCTTTTTTCTTCCGCCCGGACTTCGCAGCCTTCCCCTCTTTACCGGGTGCTTTTTCCGCCTCATCCCCTTCGCCCTTGCCCCGCGGCTTGACTACGTTGAGCTTCCCCTCTTCCCCATACAGTTTTCTGGACATCTTGTTGTATGCCAGGGCAGCTTCCTCCGCTGTGGCGAACATGCCGATGTGTACCGATTTGCGATTGATGGAAATCACGGCCCGGTAGCGGTTGTTTTCTTTGTAAACCCCTGTGTACCCTGCCTTACTGCTCGTCTTGCGCTTGCGGCTGGCCACCGACCGGGACCGGTACGCCAGGTTTTCGAGGCGGCAATCCAGTTTGTTGCCGTTTTTTGCCCCTACCAGGTTTTTGTCGCCCAACCTGGATTCTCCCAAAAACTTTTCGGCAATCAACTTGTGGAGGTAAATCGTTTCCGTTTTGTATCCCCCGTCTGCCCGTTTCCAGGTTTTCTGGAATACGGCACAACCACTGGAGTGCTTGCGCAGGTTGTTGATAAAATCTACCTTTACCAAGTAGGGATCGCTGGTCAGGTAATCATAAGAGGTATCGTCCAGCAGGACATGATCCTCCGCGTTCTTTAATTTAACTTTGTAAAGCACTTGCCTGACAGGTTTTTAAGGTGTGATAAACGGCCGCGCCCTCTTTGTGCAAAGGGAGCGCCTTTGTAAAGCCCGAAACCAGCATTCCTTTAGGCATGAAAGGGCTACATGGGGTTCAAAAACATGCAAAGGGTGCGGCGTAGAGCCGGGGACTGCAAACCGATAGCTAGCCAGTATGCGTTAAAAAGTCAATGTTCTATGGGCGGGTACGAGGCGTAGTGCTTTTCGTTTACCAGACAAATGTTTACGCTATAAAAATACAAAATACCTATTATTAGTTCATTATTTTTTTGTATTTTCCCTAATTTGATACATCTTTTTAACCAGTTTGCCTTATTTTCTTTTCCAAAACTACTTTTCGTATGCCTTTTGAGGATGAAAACTATATGCGGCGCTGTTTTGACCTGGCCCGATTGGGTACGGGGCGGGTATCTCCTAACCCGATGGTAGGGGCGGTACTGGTGTACGAAAACCGGATCATAGGCGAAGGCTACCATGCCGTCTTCGGCAAAGCCCATGCGGAAGTGAACGCCATACACAGCGTGGTGCCTGCTGACCGTGCGCTGATACCCCGCAGTACGCTATACGTCTCCCTTGAACCCTGCTGTGTGTATGGGAAAACGCCGCCTTGCTCCGATCTCATCCTGGAACACCGCATCCCGAGGGTCGTTGTGTCTTGCCTCGATTTTTCACCTCTCATCAGCGGAAGGGGCGTGGAGCAGTTGCGCCGGGGGGGCGTACAAGTCACCACGGGCGTACTGGAAGAAGAAGGCCTCGAGCTTTCCCGTCCTGCCGCCATTTTTCTGCGAAAGAAAAGGCCGTATATCATCCTGAAATGGGCGGAAACCCAAAACGGCCTCATCGCACCCTCCAACCGACAGCCTTTCTGGATCAGCGGCGCTGCTTCCCGTCGGCTCACCCACAAATGGCGTATGGAAGCAGATGCCATCCTGGTAGGCACCACGACTGCCCTGCACGACGACCCTTCTCTCGATAACCGGTATTTTTTTGGCAAATCCCCTGTTCCCGTACTGTTGGACAGACGCGGCATGCTGCCGCCCGGGCTCAAGGTCTTTCAGCACCCAAAGGCGCCCGTTGTCTTCGTTCAAAACGGACAACCTCTGCCCCCCTACCCGGGGGAAGTGCACATCGAGGCCGTGGATTTTGAACGTCCTTTGCTGTTAGACGAGCTGCTCCAGCGGCTGTATCTCCTCAAAATCGGCATTCTCCTGGTAGAAGGAGGTGCAGCCGTCCTGCAATCGTTTGTCCAACAAGGCTTATGGGACGAAGCGCGGGTCATCCACA
>JBEGMH010000159.1:0-6854 GCA_041183125.1 Bacteroidota bacterium
TTTTGGTTTTTGAAAAATTGCCCCCGTTGATGGAAGGATTCTCAAACCATCGCACCATGAAAAACCGTAAGTGCCTGTTTATCTTTGTATTCGTGCTGACTGTTTACAGCGGATCGCTAAAAGCCCAATGGAATTTTTCGCTGTTCAACTTACAGGGCGTTCCGCAGTCCAATGCGCTGAGCCCCGGTCGGATGCCGCTTTCCGATGTCTATGTGGCCATTCCCGCCGCCGGTTATGTCAACGGGCGGTTCTCGAATGCCGGCTTCGATCTGTCGGCCCTCTTGCCGGACAATACAGGGGGCAGCGATTTTTTCGATGCTGATTTTACCGATATCCGCCAGGCGCTGGGCGTGCAAAACCGTTTGTTGATGGATTTGCAGCTCAATTGGGCAGATGTGGGCTTTCGCGTGAAAAAGAACTTCTTCAGCTTTACGGTTTCTGAGCAGCTCCAGTTGCAGGTGGACTTCCCCTCCACCGTTTTTGAGCTTTTGGACGATATTGAAAAAGAACTCGCCGACCAGGTGAGCAAAACGTACGACCTGAGCCATCTGGGGCTATACGCACTACACTACCGATCCTATGCCTTTGGCTATACCCGCTCCGTTCTGCCCGGGCTATCGGCTGGGTTGCGCCTCAAGTGGTTATCGGGCCTGGGCAGTGCGCGTACCGACAACCAGGCGCTGGTTTTTGAAAACAACCTCCAAAAGCTCACCGTCTCCGTAAAAGGGAGCCTCGCCTTTTATACCTCGGGCCTGGGGGCATTGGAACAGGGGGCTGCTACCTACCTCCGCAACCGCGGCAACCACGGGTTGGCCCTGGATGCCGGCGTTCAGTTCCAGCCGAATGAAAAAATAGAACTTTTCGCCCATATCCTGAACCTCGGCAGTATCCAATGGGAAAACGAACTGAACACGGACCGGATCCAGGCGGCCTCTTTTACGCCGTCTATTGAAAACATCCAAAATTTTGAAGAGGACGCCCGCCAGTTCTTTGACTCCTTACAGTCCAATACCCGCTCGAGCCTGGATCCGTTCCGAACCCGTTTGCCGGCGTATGGATATGTAGGTGGGAATTACTTCATAGCGCCCCACACGTCGCTCGGCGTGTTGCTCAGCCCTCGTTTTTTTGAAGGGGAAACGATTGTCCCCATTTCTTTCAACGTACAGACCCGGCTCCGCCGCATCCTGCAGTTGAGCGCGGGGTACACGCGTTTTCCGCAAGGCCCCGCCGGGTTGGGTGCTGGGGCAGCCCTCAACCTGGGCCCTGTACAGGTGTTTGCCGCTACCGACAATATCCTTTCGGCGCTGCAATTCCAGCGCAGTAAGCAGGCCCATGCGAGCGTGGGCATGAGCCTTTCTTTTGGCCGCCGCACGCGCGCCCAACAGCAGGCCTTGTGGCAGGAACCCACAGCCGACGCGCCTGTCGAACAGGGGCCTTCTCCCAAGGTAAAGCCCCAAAAAGAAGCACGTTCCCTGCGCGAACCAGCTGGGGATAGCTCCCGCGCAACCATTGCTTTATTTCCCATGTTATCCTCTTGACTAACCAATGGTATCAAAATGAGCCTGAAACGATTTCTCGATATTTTCCCCGAAGTGGCCCTTCCCGTCACCCTCACCGATGAAGCAGCGCGGGTTTTCAGCCAGGAGAATGGCCTGATCGGCCAGGGGCTGCTCGAGCAATTTGTACTGCCTTTCGAAGAGGAGGCACCCGATGAATTCACTGAGTTTGTGCCCTGCTTCCGCATCCCGGCCACCCAGGATTTCCACGCCCTCGTCTATTGGCGCGCCAGCTTGATGAAGTACCAGTTTATCCTCCTCACCCTCGATAAAGAGGGGCGTTTTATCGATCAAAAAACGTTGGCGGGAACTTTTTCACGAGAAAATGAATTATGGCAATCAGTAGCCACCATTGACGAAGATTGGGAAATCCTCGTCGTTTCAGGCCGGCAATCGGACGGGGAATGGTACGATGCGTCCGCGAGCACAAAAAACAGCCTGGAGCTACTGCCCGAAGGCCATATCGTTTTTCAGTCCTGAAGGCCTTTATTAGTAAGTATATGAAGAATAAGAAAAAAGAAAAAACCAACAAACTGAGCGCCAAAGAACTCAAAAAGGAAATCCTCAAGCTATTCCGCGAAGACCCTAAGAAACGGTTCAACCCCAAACAGGTCGCCATGCGGCTCCGCAGCGATAACAACAAGGACTCCGTACAACACGCCCTCCAGCAATTAGTAGAGGAAAAATTCCTGGTGCCCCTGGACGATTTCAAATACCAACTCGCCCGTGGCCTGGCGTCCAGCCCTGCCCCCGGCGCCCGGAAGGCAGAATGCGAGGGCATTGTGGATATGACCCGCAGCGGTGCCGCCTACGTCGTAGTCGAAGGCCAGGAAGAAGATATCTTTGTCGCGGCTTCGAACATGCGCACCGCCCTGCACGGCGACCGGGTACGCCTGCGCACCTGGTCATTGCGCGGCCGCCGCCGTATCGAAGGGGAGGTCGTGGAAGTGCTGCAACGCGCCCGCGAACAGTTCATCGGCACGTTTTGGCAGTACCCCGGCTATGCCATCGTCGCACCGGATACCCTCATGCCGCTGGATATTATCGTGCGGCCCGGCGGAGCCCTGCACGCTGCCGACGGCGACAAGGTGGTGGTTCGTATCGAACAGTGGAAAGGGGCAACCTACCAGAACCCCACCGGCAGCATCGTCTACGTGTTGGGCAAAGCGGGTAGCCACGATATCGAGATGAAGTCCATCCTCATCAACAACGGGTTCAACCTGTTTTTCCCCGATGAGGTGCTCGATGAATCCCAGGTACTGCCCCACAGCATCCCAGAGGAAGAAATCACCCGCCGCCGCGATATGCGCGGGGTCACCACCTTCACGATAGACCCCGAAAATGCCCGCGATTTCGACGATGCACTGTCGTTCCGCACCCTGGATAACGGCCATATCGAAGTGGGCGTCCATATTGCCGACGTCAGCCACTACGTGAAAGAGGGGTCGGCCCTGGACAAGGAGGCCTACCTGCGCTCTACGTCGGTGTATTTGGTGGACCGCGTGCTGCCCATGCTGCCCGAGCGCTTGTCGAACGAGCTCTGCTCCCTGCGGCCCCACGAAGATAAACTCACCTTTTCCGCTGTCTTTGAATTCGACCAGAACGACAAGCTCACGGGCCGTTGGTTCGGAAAAACGGTGATCCACTCCGACCGGCGCTTCACCTACGAAGAAGCACAGGAAGTACTCGAACAAAAGGCCGGCGACTTCGCCGCCGAGCTGACGGTACTGAACCGCATCGCCAAAAAAATGCGGGACAACCGCTTCAAAAAGGGCGCTATCTCTTTTGAAACAGAGGAAGTGCGCTTCATCCTCGACGACGAGGGCGCTCCGGTCGAAGTGTATGTCAAAGAGCGAAAAGATGCCCATACCCTGATCGAGGACTTCATGCTCCTGGCCAACCGGGAAGTAGCAGCCTTTATCGCCGACAAAGGCAAAGCCGAAGGAGAGGAAATCCCCTTCGTATACCGCATACACGATGAGCCCAACCTGGAAAAGGTAGAAGACCTGGCCCGCTTCGCCCGCGAACTCGGCGTGCAGATGGACATCAGCACGCCCATGCACATCGCCCGCTCCTACAATAAGTTAGCAGAAATGGCCGAACAGAACCAGGCGCTGCGCATCCTGGAGCCCATCGCGATCCGCACCATGGCCAAAGCGGCGTATTCAACGGAAAACATCGGCCACTACGGCCTCGCGTTTGAGTATTACACGCACTTTACGTCCCCTATCCGTCGCTACTCCGACGTTTGGGCGCACCGCATCCTGGAAGAACACCTCGACGGCCCTGCCCGTCGCCGCAACAAAACACGGCTCGAAGAGCAGTGCAAGCACATCTCCAAAATGGAGCGCAATGCGATGGAAGCAGAACGGGAGTCTATCAAATACAAGCAAGCCGAGTTCATGGCCAAACACGTCGGGCAGGTATTCCCCGGCTTTATCGCAGGGTTCTCCGACCGGGGGGTCTTCGTAGAACTCAAAGACAGCCACTGCGAAGGCATGGTGAGCTTTGAAACGTTCCGCGAGCCCTTCGAACTCGATGGCTCCCGCCTGCGGATGCGCGGGGTGTATTCCGGAGCCCAATACCGCATCGGCGATGAAATCCTGGTGCGCATCGTGCGCACCGACCTCGAGCGCCGACGGATTGACATGGCCTGGGCACCCCAGGCACATGCAGCGGAGTAGTAGGGTTGTGGTAAAAGAAGATGCCGTTTGCGGGAACGCGTTCCCGCAAACGGCATCTTCTTTTTACAGCGACAAGAAAAGGCGTTTTCCCCTTTGACAAGTCTATATCAGACAGCGAAGCTCTCCCCACAACCGCAAGTACGCGCGGCATTGGGGTTGTTGAAAAAGAAGCCCTTGCCCTCCAGGCCACCGGAAAATTCCAGGGTCGTATTGAAGAGGTACAGAAAGCTCTTTAAGTCGGTCACGACTTTGACGCCATTGTCTTCGAAGACCTGGTCGTTTGGACGGCCCTCGTTGTCGAAATCCATTTGGTAGGTCAACCCGGAGCAACCCCCGCTGGTGACGCTGACGCGCACGAAGAAATCCGTTCCCAGGTGTTGCTGGGAGCGGATTTCTGCGATGCGTTCTTTTGCGCTTTCTGCCACGAAAATCATAGTCTGACAGCTTGTAAGTGATGGTAAAACCGCTTCCCTTAATGGGCTGCACCCGCTTTTGCCGTTACCTCGATGCCGTTTTTGGCCTGGTAATCGGCGATAGCGCTGCGGATAGCGTCTTCTGCGAGTACGGAGCAGTGGATTTTTACGGGCGGGAGGGCCAGTTCTTCCACGATGTCCATGTTGTCTATAGACAGGGCCTGGTCCACGGTCTTTCCTTTGAGCCATTCGGTGGCCAGGGAGGAAGAAGCGATGGCGGAGCCACAGCCGAAGGTCTTGAACTTCGCATCCACGATGGTGTTCGTGTTGGGGTCCACCTGGATTTGGAGGCGCATGACGTCGCCGCATTCGGGGGCGCCGACCAAGCCGGTGCCTACATTTTTATCGCTTTTATCCAGGGTGCCCACGTTGCGCGGATGGGTGAAGTGCTCGATTACTTTATCGGAATAAGCCATAATGAGGGTATTTTATAGGTTGAAAAACAAGCATTTCGTGATTATTTAGTGTTCGCTCCACTGCACGGAGTTGAGGTCCACGCCTTCCTTGTACATCTCCCAGATGGGGCTGAGGTCGCGCATGTGGTTGACCCCGGCTGCGATACGTCCGATGGTATAGTCCACATCCTCCTCTGTCGTGAAGCGGCCGAGGCTGAAGCGCAGGGAGGAGTGGGCCAGGTCGTCGCCCAAGCCCAGGGCGACCAGCACGTAGGAGGGTTCCAACGAAGCCGAGGTACAGGCAGAGCCCGAAGACAGGGCGATGTTCTGGTTGAAGGTCATCATAAGGCCTTCGCCTTCGACGTGTTTGAAAGAGATGTTGGTCACGTGCGGCATGCGGTGTTCGCGGTTGCCGTTGACGTACACCTCTTCGAGGGAATTGACGAAAGCCGCCTCCAGTTTGTCGCGCAGCTTGCTCAGGCGCTCTGCATCCTGGGCCATTTCTTTGCGGGCGATTTCAGCCGCTTTGCCGAAGCCCACGATACCGGGTACGTTGAGGGTGCCGGAGCGCATCCCCCGTTCGTGGCCGCCGCCATCCATCTGGGCGGTCACTTTTACCCGGGGCGACTTGCGGCTGACATAGAGGGCGCCCACGCCTTTGGGGCCGTACATTTTGTGCGAGGTGAAGGCTATGAGGTGTACGCCCACTTCTTTCGGGTGTACGGGGATTTTCCCGACAGCCTGGGTGGCATCGCTCATGAAGAGGACGCCATGGCGGGCGCAGATATCGCCGATTTCCTTCATGGGTTGGATGACGCCGGTTTCGTTGTTGGCCCACATGACCGATACCAGGATGGTCGTAGGTTTGATGGCGGCTTCCAACTGGGCCAGGTCAATCAGGCCGTCGGCAGCTACGTCGAGGTAGGTTACTTCGGCACCTTCCTTTTCGAGCTTATGGCAGGTGTCGAGCACCGCTTTGTGTTCCGTTTTGACGGTGATGATGTGGTTGCCCTTGCTGCGGTACATCTCGAATACCCCTTTGATGGCGAGGTTGTCAGATTCCGTGGCACCGGAGGTGAAGATGACCTCTTTGGGGTCCACCTCGATCAGTTGGGCGATTTGCTCGCGCGCGTAGTCCACCGCTTCCTCTGCTTCCCATCCGAAGGGGTGGTTGCGGCTGGCGGCGTTGCCCGGCATCTGATAAAAATACGGCAGCATCGCTTCTACCACCCTTGGATCGGTGGGCGTGGTGGCGTTGTTGTCGAGGTAAACCCTCTTGGTATCCTTTGTCATGACGGTTTTTATTTGGATTGATTCTAATTTGATGCAAATGAACAAAAAGGTAACGATATTAGGGGTAAAAAGTTTGAGAAAATAGCGGTAGGGAAGGGGGTATTTTTTTGCCCAAGGCAAAAATCAATTTTTAAACGAAATTTTAGTTAAAAAACTATTTTTTAGTTGAAAGTTACAAAAAACGCTTTTTCTTTGTGGCATGAAGAAGTTGAACGAAAAAGAAGAGCAGATCATGCAGATTATTTGGCGGATGGAGCGTGCGTTCGTCAAAGACATCCTCGATGCGTTAGAGGAACCGAGGCCTCCGGTCACGACCGTCTCGTCCATTGTGCGCAAGCTGGAGTCGGAAGGCTGGCTGGGCTATGAATCCTTTGGGAAAACGCACCGGTATTTTCCCCTGGTGCAGAAGGAGGATTACCTGAAAGCATCGTTCCAGCATTTGTTGCAGGACTA
>JBEGMH010000160.1:0-3795 GCA_041183125.1 Bacteroidota bacterium
TTCGTTGCCCCTACGGCGCTGTTTGGGGTAGGGCCGGAACCCGGCGCTGTGTTGGATCAGGGGACTATTTCCGATGGATACCCCACCAGAACGCATACCCAGGCGGGGTTGAGAAACGCTCTGCCCCGCCTGGGTGTTTTGTCAGTACAGTATGGCCTCGACCACCACGCTTCTAATATCCGCTGGCCCCGCCGTCGAAGGCCCTGGAGTCGGCTGCGCCGTAGATCAGGCCCTTGGCGCGGTCTATGTAGATCCCCATGGCAGATCCCTGCCGGCCGCGCACGCGGAGCGGATGGCCCATCATTTCGTACAGGCGGCGGGTGTCGGGGGAAATCATATTTTCTTCCATAGAGGTGACGTCGGGCAGCCACTGGTGGTGCATGCGCCCGGCCTCTACGGCGTCGGCGATGTGCATGCCGTGGTCAATGACGTTGAGCACGACCTGCAGCACGGTGTTGATGATGGTGCGCCCCCCCGGGCTTCCGATGACGAGCACGGGCTTGCCGTCTTTGGAGACGATGGTGGGCGTCATGCTCGACAACATGCGTTTTCCAGGGGCGACGAGGTTGGGGGCCGTGCCGACTTGCCCGCTGCGGTTGGTCACCCCGGGTACGGGGTTGAAATCGCCCATTTCGTTGTTGAGCAGGAAGCCGGCACCGTCTGCGACCAGGCTGGAGCCATAGCTGTACTCAAGGGTGTAGGTCAGGGAGACGGCGTTCCCTTTGGCATCTACGACCGAAAAATGCGTGGTTTCGTCGCTTTCGTACGCCGTGACGGCGGCGTTGAAGCGGGCGGAGTCGCTGGGCGATGCCAGGAACATGTCTATGGAGTTGCGCAGTTTGTCGCCATACGCTTTGGACGTGAGCCGGTCAATGGGCATGTTGGTGTTGAAAGCGGGGTCGCCGATGTGCTCGGCGCGGTCGGCAAAGGCGCGGCGCATCGCTTCGGTGAGCAGGTGCAGGTAAAGGGCCGAGTTATGGCCGATTTGTTTGAGGTTGTACCCTTCCAGGATGTTCAGCATTTCGATGAGGGCGATGCCGCCGGAGCTGGGCGGGGCCATGGAAATCACGTCATAGCCGCGATAGGTGCCGATGACCGGGGCTTGTTCCGTTGCTTCATAGCGGGCCAGGTCTTCTTCGGTGATGATACCGCCGTGTTTGGCCATGAAATCGACTAACAGTTTGGCCGTTTTGCCTTTGTAGAAGCCATCGCGGCCCTCTTTCTGGATGCGTTTGAGCGTCTCGGCCAAGTCGGGCTGCTTCCACAGTTCGCCGGGGGTATAGAGGTCTTTTCCGTTTTTGAGGAAGGCCTTTTTGGTGCCGTCGTATAGGGCACCGTTCAGCTTTTGCACGGATTGTAGGTAGCCCTGCATGTCCCAGGTAGAGGGAAACCCTTTTTCGGCTAAGTCAATCGCGGGCTGCACGAGCTCGCCCCAGGGCTTGCTGCCGAGTTTTTGATGGGCCATCCACAAGCCGGCGACGGTGCCGGGGACGCCCACGGACAGCGGCCCTTCGTGGTTGCTGTTGTTTTTGATCTGTCCGTTTTCGTCTAAGAACATCGTCGCATTGGCCGCCATAGGCGCTTTTTCCCTAAAATTGAAGGTCGTGCTCTTCCCGTCGGCGCCCTGATAGACCAAAAACCCGCCCCCGCCGATATTGCCTGCAGAGGGCAGGGTCACGGCCAGGGCAAAAGCTGTGGCGATCGCCGCGTCTGTGGCGTTGCCGCCGTTGCGCAGCACATCGCGGCCGGCCTCCGAGGCCAGGTAGTGGCTGCTGACCACCATTCCGTTGCGCGCCGGGGCAGGGGTGCGCCCGCTCTGTGCGCGGTGAAGGGCGGGGACAAAGAGGAGTAGGGCCAGTAGGGCAGGAGAGAAAGCAATGCGTCGCATAGGGAGAGAGATTGAAGATTGAAAATGGCCAGACCGGGAGACCAGCCTGTTTTTTGCAGGCGAAAGATAGTCCAGAATTTGTAAAATCCAGTCCCGGGCAGCGAACTTAAAAGGGTTTAAAGCATTAGACTTTTTGCAAGGGCTCAAAAAGGCTCTTTTCTTTCGGTATATCTATTGCATAAGTTTGGCTTTTAGCGGAATTTTGCGCAACTTTTTAAAAACTAACAAACCATTGCCATGAGCCTTGTCGAAATGCGGGTACCGTCCGTAGGGGAATCCATCAACGAAGTCACCCTTTCCCGTTGGTTAAAAGAGGAAGGGGCGATCGTAAAACTCGACGAACCGATCTGCGAGTTTGAATCCGATAAAGCGACCCTGGAGTTTCCTGCCGAAGCAGCAGGTAAGTTGATATACGTTGCCAAGGAAGGGGACGACCTGGAAATAGGCGCCCTCGTAGCCCGCATAGACACCAGTGTACAGGCAGCAGACGGGGCTCCTGCTGCCGCTCCTGCACCGGTTGAAGCTCCGGCCGCTGCCCCGGCTGCCCCGGCTTCGGCCTCCCATGCCACGGGGCACCCTTCGCCTGCGGCGGCCAAGATATTGAGCGAGAAGGGCGTCCCTGCATCAGCGGTCAGCGGCACCGGCAGGGATGGTCGCATCACGAAGGAAGATGCGCAAAAAGCGGTCTCAGTACCGCCTTCCGCCCCAGCCACACCCGCTACTCCCGCAGTTGAAAAGGCAGCCCCCGTGGCCTTTGGCCGGAATGAAGAGCGCCGGAAAATGAGCCGTATGCGCCGCACCATTGCCCGCCGCCTGGTCAGCGCCAAGAACGAAACGGCTATGCTGACGACGTTCAACGAGGTGGACATGTCGGCCATCATGGCCCTGCGGGAGCGCTATCAGGAGCGCTTCTCGACCCGCTACGGTATCAAGCTCGGGTTTATGTCGCTGTTCGCCAAGGCCTGTGCCCGCGTCCTGCTCGAGATGCCCGACGTCAACGCGCATATTGACGGGGAAGATCTGGTCTATCACGACTATGTGGATATCTCTTTCGCCATCTCCACGCCCAACGGCCTGGTCGTGCCTCCCATCCGCAACGTCGAATCGCTGGGCTTTGCCGACATCGAACACAAGCTGAAGGAGCTGTCGGGCAAAGCCCGCAACGGCTCGCTCTCCCTGGAAGAGATGAGCGGCGGCACCTTCACCATCACCAACGGCGGGGTGTTTGGCTCCCTGCTCAGCACCCCCATCCTCAACGAGCCGCAGTCGGCCATCCTGGGCATGCACGCGATCAAGGAGCGCCCGGTAGCCGTGGACGGCAAAGTGGAGATCCGCCCGATGATGTACCTGGCACTGTCCTACGACCACCGCATCATCGACGGCAGCACGTCGGTGACCTTCCTGGTCAAGGTCAAGGAGCTGCTCGAAGACCCGATGGCCCTGCTGTTGGAGCTATAGCCCGGGACGGTGTAAAAAGGCCTTTTTCGCCTGGTATCCCCTGAGAATATCTTGAACGGAGGCCTGTTTTTTTTGATTTGGTGAAGCCAAATCAAAAAAACAGGCCTCCGTTGTCATTTTATACTTCAACCTGTAGCGGCGGAAAAGCCGCGATACGGCGTATTTTTTTTCTGAAAATGCGCCGAATCGCGGCTTTTTTTATGTTAAAGTGATTTTTTAAAAATCAGGTTATCAATGAATTGATAAAAATAAGGGCCTAAAAAAACCTATTTTTTGGAGGAACAAAGTGCGGTGAACTGTACTGGTATGGGAAAAATAAGTGCCGTAGCTTTGCTTTCGTTAGCAACAAGTCTAATAACGGGTGCTTTACGGGAAGCAGAAGGCCCGCCCCCCGCTGGGGGTGGGTCCTTCTGCCCTTTTTTGGAAAAGGGCTATATCGGGCCCCAGCC
>JBEGMH010000161.1:0-3220 GCA_041183125.1 Bacteroidota bacterium
TTTCCACCGACTTCCGGCTTGTTTGCGCAGGTGAAACTGCTTAAAGAAATAATCGTCAAAAAGAAGAACAGACTTGTTGCGAGGGGCCAGCGAGGTGGGAAAAAAATGGCCTTTTTGACCCCTTGATGATCCCCTCGCAATACGTCTAATATCCATCTATCTATTCGAATCATGATGCTATGGTTTTATAGGTTAAGCCGTCCAATGCCTTCTTTCCGTTCGGAATAGCCAAGCTAAACAAGTATCCGAAAAGGACACAACTCGCCAGACCGGTGAAAGCGTACAACAAAAGGTTCACTTGGGTATATTTTGATATGTAGTATTGAACGATGCCGCTCAACAACAGTCCGATAAACGCGCCCGGGGCGTTTGCTTTTTTGGTAAAGATACCCAACACGAACAAGCCGCCCAAACCACCGGTGAACAAGCCCAGGAGCGTGTTGAACTGGTCCCAAAGGGAGGAAATACCACTTTGGGACATGATGAGGGCAAAAATAGTTCCCCCGGCCCCCACGATCAACGTGATGAAGCGCGCCAGCCTCAGGTAATCGGATTCAGACCGATCTGTTTTAAAACGCCTGTAAAAATCAATCGTGATCGCCGCGGTAATGGAGTTTATACTGCTGCTCAGCGTGGACATGGCCGCTGCAAAAATAGCGGAGATGAGGAATCCGATGAACCCACCAGGCATTTGGCTCACGATGTACCACGGGAAAATGGCGTCCATGCTCTGCTGTCCGATATCTACTTTTTCTGGAAACTGGCGGTAGAACAAAAACAACAAGGTGCCGATAGAGAAAAAAATGAGGGCAGAAGGCAGGGTCATCCAGGCCCCCAATTGGAGGCTCTTGCGCGCCGAGGCCTCATCTTTGGTCGTCAGGTAGCGCTGTACGACCGTTTGGTCGGTACCGTACGAAATGACATTGATGGCCATACCCCCGATCAGCACCACCCACAACGTCGGCTCGCTGAAGACCGGCCGCACATCGAAAATTTTGAGTTTTTGCCCTTCCTCGAGGGCTTGCCAGAGTACCGTGGGCGAATCATCCAATTTCATGACAATCAATACGATGGCGAGAAGGGCTCCCCCTAAGAGGATGAATACCTGCACCACGTCCGTCCAGATGACCGCCTCGATTCCCCCGTGCATAGTATAGACAATCGTAATGACGCCCATCATCAGGATACAGAGCACGACATCAATGCCGGTCACGAGGGTGAGGGCAAGGCTCGGCAACAACAACACGATGGCCAAACGGCCCAACTGCAGGAAGATGAACAACAGAGAGGCCGCTGCCCGCAACGTATAGCTGAAGCGTTTTTCCAGGTATTCGTACGCGGAAGTGATGTTCAACCTCCTGAAAAAAGGGATGAAATAGCGGACGATAATGGGCATGGCCATGATGATGGTCATCTGGAGGAAAAAGTAGTTCCAGTTGGTCGCATACGTTTTTGCGGGGATGGACATAAACGTGATCGCGCTCAACTGAGTGCCGTAGATACTGAGCCCGGCCGCCCAGCCCGGTATCCGCTGCCCCCCCTTGAAGTAATCGTTCGTGCTGCCCTGCTGTGAGGAGGACCAAAACCCGATGAATACCATGAGCAAAAGATAGGCAACCAGTACGATGTAATCCAGTAAAAAGAAAGATTTATGGCGTACGATGGAAGCGCCCACGATATCCGGGGTGCGCACCCCAGCCTTGATTTCCCCGCTTGGGATCAGGATGTCGTTGCCCACGCGAAGCGCATGGGTAGTCACCTGGCCCGGGTAGGGTATCGAATCTATAGCGGTCCAGGTATTGGTGACGGTATTGTACAGCAGGACCTCTTTTCGGAACCCGGGATGGGCGCGGAGCAGTTTTGCACGCTCCGCTTTCAGGGCTTCTTTCTGCAGCGTGTCCGGTTCCTGTTGGATAGCTGCCAGCAACTGTTCGGAGCGGGAAAACACCTCCCCGGCATCCCCGCTGAACAAAAGCAGGTAGCTCGGCCCGACCGCCACGCCCGTACCCGCCGACAAGGCGTGCGGAAGGGCGCTCACCGGAGCCCATGTATTTTTTTTGGGGTCATAGCAGAATACCGAATCGTATAAATCGCTCGTCGAGCCCGGGTTGGCCTTTCTACCTCCGATCAAGTACAGGCATGGATAGGTCCCGTTCGATTGGGCCAGCAGTACGGCATGGGAAACCGGGTGGGGCAAATCCGGCAATGCTTGCCATCCTTTTTCGGTATTCCCCGGGTCGAGGGCCAGAAAGCGGTCAGATACTTCATCTGCCGACTGGCCTCCGGCGAGGTAGAGTTTATCCCCTAAAGAGGCCATAGCTGCGTTGCTCAGGGGGAGCGGTAGTTCGGGCAAGGCTTCCTGCAGTACTTTTTGGGCAGAAGCATCCCATTCCAGTCGCCAAACTGCCTTCAGCGGGCCGGATTCGTCTTCGCCGCCGGCGAACACCACGCCGTTCGGCGTAGCGCAAGAAGCCGCGTATGCCACGGCGTGCTTCAAGGAGAACGTCCCGGAGGCTTCCCATTTCCCATCCTGCGTCCGCTTCAGCACCGTGCCATCCCGGTGGATTGCCTTTTTACCCCCCTCCCAAGGGGGCGCGTCCGGGAAGTTGGCTCCGCCGGCCAACAACATCGCTTCGTTGTGGATGCCGACGACGAGGCCGGCTACCCCGATGGAAGGGTTTCCCGATGCATCTGCCGGGAGTTTCCCGACAATGCCCCATTTCAATTTTTCCACCATCTGATCGCTTTTAGAAGAACAGGACATGGAAAAAACGGCCATCAAAGACACCGCCAACCAAATCGCGAACGTTCGTCCATGGTTATCCCAATACCTTGTGGGGTTCGGGAAGTTTTGCACAAAACTCCCGGAACCCCAACCGCTCCGCATCTTCTTTAAAAAGCTGGAATGCTTCATCACTCATGTTTTTTACCGGAAGGCGGAAGGCTCCGCAATGCATACCGATCAGCTTCATAAAAGCCTTTCCCGTGGCGATACCGCCGTACTTGCCCAACAGGCGGATCATGTCAATGGACAACTGCTGCAAAGAGCGCGCTTTTTCAAGGTCTCCCGCCTCAAACGCCCGGGTGATATCCAGGTACAGGGAGGGGGCATAATTGTATGTACTCCCTACTGCTCCTTTAGCCCCGATGGCCAAGGCAGCCAACCAGTTTTCGTCCCTGCCCCACAGCATATCGTACTGGCCGTTATGGAAGCGCAAAC
>JBEGMH010000162.1:0-4493 GCA_041183125.1 Bacteroidota bacterium
TCAACCACTGCCTGTATGACCTCGACAGCAAAGCGCCTTCCATAGATACGCCTTTGCACGGGTTGCTGCCGTTCAAACATATTGACCACCTGCACCCCGACGCCTTGATCGCCCTGGCCGCCGCCAAAGACGGACAACAAATAACCCGCGAAATTTGGGGCGACAGCATGGGCTGGGTGCCCTGGCAACGCCCCGGCTTCGACCTGGCCCTGAAATTGGAGGAATGCCTCGCCGCTAACCCCGGTATCCGCGGCATCGTGCTGGGTAGCCACGGCCTCTTCACCTGGGGCAATACCTCTTTCGAATGTTACCTCAACAGCCTGGAAGTCATCGAAAAAGCATCGGAATACATCGCAGCCCGCGAAGGAAGCACCCGCCCGGTGTTCGGAGGCCAGAAAATAGACAGCCTCCCTCCCGAACAACGCCGCCGACAAGCCACCCTTTTAGCCCCCGTCTTGCGTGGCCTGTGCTCTTCTTCCCAGCGCATGATCGGCCATTTCGCCGACGACGAGCCCGTGCTTCAGTTTATCAACTCGCACGATTTGGAACGCCTGGCACCCTTGGGGACCAGTTGCCCCGACCACTTCCTGCGCACTAAAATCCAACCCCTCGTGCTGCCGCTGGCCCCCCATGCCGACCTCAGCCAGGCCGCTGCCGTCCGGGAGCAACTGCGCCCCGCTTTTGAACAGTACCGACGGGAATACGCCGCATACTACGAATCCTGTAAACACCCCGATAGCCCGGCGATGCGCGACCCCAACCCGGTCGTCCTCCTGTATCCGGGCGTTGGTATGTTCACGTTTGCCAAAGACAAACAGACGGCAAGGGTGTCCAGCGAGTTTTATCGCAACGCCATCCACGTCATGCGGGGCGCGGAAGCAGTCAGTACCTATACCGCCCTGCCCCGACAGGAAGCGTTCAACATCGAATACTGGCTGTTGGAAGAAGCCAAGCTCCAGCGTATGCCTAAAGAGAAACCCCTCTCCCGCCGCATCGCCCTGGTGACCGGCGCAGGCGGCGGTATCGGCAGGGCAATCACCGATAAACTAATCGCCGAGGGCGCCAATGTCGTCCTGGCCGACCGGGACGAAGACCGCCTGCGCGAAGCCTGCCAAGCCTATACCAAAGACCAGGTCAGCTATGCCGTGTGCGATGTCGCCCAACCGGAATCCGTCGCGGCAGCCCTCGCCACCGCCTGCCTCGACTTCGGAGGCGTGGATATCCTCGTCCACAGCGCCGGATTGGCTATCTCCAAACCCATAGCGGAAACGACGTCCGAAGACTGGGACCTCCTCCAGGACGTATTGGTAAAAGGCCAGTTCCTACTCGCCCGGGAAGGCGTACACATCCTCCGCAAACAGGGCCTGGGCGGGGATATCGTCAGCATAGCCAGCAAAAACGGCCTGGTCGCCGGCCCCAACAACGTGGGCTACGGTGCCGCTAAAGCCGCCCAACAACATATTACCCGCCTGCTCGCCGCCGAACTGGCCCCCGACAAAATCCGCGTCAACACGGTCAACCCCGACGGCGTCATCATCGGCAGCAAAATATGGGAAGGCGAATGGGCTGAAGGCCGAGCCAAAGCCTACGGCATCTCCGTAGCCGAACTGCCCGCCTATTACGCCAAGCGCAACCTCCTCAACGAAATCATCCGACCCGAAGATATCGCCAACGGCGTCTTTGCCTTCCTGGCCCTCCTCGATAAAAGTACGGGCAATACCCTCAATGTGGACGGTGGCATGGCCAACGCTTTTGTACGCTAAAATTTTTACCGGCAATGAATATCCAAAAAACACAGATAGACGCCCATAACGAATCCCTATACCAAACCCACGCAGAGGGATATGCCTCGCTCTCTGCACAACTACAGCAACGCGGCCTGCACGCCCCGGACATCGTAGCTAAGATCAGGGACTTCCAGGTAGCTGTCCCCAGTTGGGCACTGGGTGCGGGCGGAACCCGCTTCGGCCGCTTTTCTATCGGAGGCGAACCGGGCAACCTGGAACAAAAACTCGACGACGTAGGCTTGCTCCATGCCCTGACCCACTCCGCAGGCGCTATCTCTCTCCATATTCCCTGGGATATCCCCGGCGATGCCGCCGCCATCCGCCAACAGGCCGCCTCCCTGGGGCTCTGCTTCGACGCCGTCAACTCCAATACCTTCCAGGACCAGGCAGAGCAGGGGCATTCCTACAAGTTTGGCTCCCTGTGCCACGTCTCCGAAGCTACGCGCCGCCAGGCCATAGACCACAACCTGTACGTCGCCGAAATCGGGCAAATGTTAGGGTCCAAATCCCTCACCGTCTGGCTGGCCGATGGGGCTTCTTTCCCAGGCCAGCTCAATTTCCGCCGCGCCCTCGACCATACCCGCAGGGCCCTCCAGGAAATTTATGCCGGCCTACCCACCGACTGGAGCCTATTCATCGAATACAAAGCGTACGAACCCAATTTCTACGCCATGGTCATCCAGGACTGGGGCACCTCCCACCTCCTCGCCCAACAGTGCGGTGAACGGGCTTTCTCCCTCGTGGACCTAGGCCACCACCACCCCAATACCAATATCGAGCAAATCGTCGCTACCCTCATCGCGCAAGGCAAACTCGGCGGGTTCCATTTCAACGACTCGAAATACGGCGACGACGACCTCACCGTCGGAAGCATTAAACCCTATCAATTGTTCCTCATCTTCAACGAGTTGGTGTACGGAATGGCCCACAACCACGCCGGAAACCCTCCCCTGGCCTGGATGATAGACGCCAGCCATAACCTCAAAGACCCCCTCGAAGACCTCTTGCAAAGCCTCGAAGCGATCCGCCTGGCCTACGCCCAAGCCCTCCTGATCAACCAAAAAGACCTCGAAGCGGCACAGATGGAAAACGACGTCGCCCGCTGCCAGGAAATCCTACAGGATGCCTACCGCACCGATGTCCGCCCCCTGCTCCGGCAAGCCCGCCTGGAAAAAGGCGCCGCTATCGAACCGTTCCGCCTCTACCGCGACCTGGAAGTGCGCCAGCAACTCATCCGCGAACGGGGCAGCAAAACCATCGCCACCGGCTTATGAAAACAACCCTGATCTTCGATATCGGAAAAACAAACAAAAAACTGTTCCTCTTTGACCGGAACTTCAAAGAAGTACACCAGGAACAAATCCGCTTCGATGAAACGACCGACGAAGACGGTTATCCCTGCGATGACCTGAGCACCATCGCCGAATGGATCAGAAGCCGCTTCCACCACTTCCTACGCGATAAGAACCTAAGGATCGAAGCGCTTAACTTTTCTACCTATGGGGCCAGCCTTGTACACCTGGACCACTCCGGCAAACCCCTTACCCCCCTGTACAACTACACTAAACCGATGCCGGAAGGAGTCTTGACTCCTTTCTACGCACGCTATGGCGAAGAACAGGCTCTCGCACGCGCCACCGCCTCCCCGGCCTCCGGTATGTTGAATGCCGGCTTCCAACTGTACTGGCTCAAACAGCAGCGACCCGAGGTGTTTTCCCAAATCCGCTACTCGCTCCATTTCCCCCAATACCTGAGCTATTTGTTCAGCGGGATACCCCTCAGCGAGTACACCAGTATAGGCTGCCATACCAGCTTGTGGGACTACGCAAAAGGCGATTACCACGACTGGGTCTTCGCAGAAGGCCTAAACCGCCTCCTGCCGCCCCTCGCTCCTGTCAACCTAAGCGTCAACCGGGTGTACCAGAAAAAAACCCTGCGCATCGGAACGGGTATCCACGACAGCTCCGCTGCCCTCCTCCCCTACCTGTACGCAGAACGCCAGCCTTTCCTGCTCCTCTCCACCGGGACCTGGAGCATCTCGCTCAACCCGTTCAGCGAAGCCCCCATCACCGAAGACGACCTGCACCACCACTGCCTGAACTATATGCGCCCCGACGGCAAACCCGTCCGCGCTTCCCGGCTCTTCCTGGGCAAAGAATACGAAACCCAGGTAGCCGCACTCTGCCGGCATTTTGGCAAAGAAGAGGGCTACCACCAGAAAATCCGCTTTGATGAGCGCTTGTATCGGCAGCAAAAAGACAGCACCGCCAGGATGTTCCAATTCACACACCTCCCTGTAGCCCAGATACAACCCAGCACCAGTCAACTCACTGCTTTCGAGAGCTTTGAAGCCGCCTTCCACCGCTTGATGACCGAGCTCATGGACGAGCAGTTGCGCTCCACACAGCGCGCCATCGGCGATACCCCCGTGAAAAAAATCTACGTGGATGGGGGTTTTGCCGATAATGAGGTGTACATAAACCTCGCCGCCCAGCTCTTCCGCCCCTACAAGCTGCGCAGTACCCACTCGCCCCAAGGCTCCGCCCTCGGCGCTGCATTGGCAGTGTCCGGCAAACCTGACCAGACAGGGCTTTTGAAAAAACAGTACGCGATGAAAAAACACAAAGCACCCAAAGGCGCATGACGCCAACTGCTGCTAATGTCTGTTCATTCTCAAACCAAGAATATCGTGAAACGCAACGCCTT
>JBEGMH010000163.1:0-7241 GCA_041183125.1 Bacteroidota bacterium
CGGTCAATTGGAAGCCGCCCCCCTCCCCGGGGACCAGTTGAAAGCCGCCGCCCTCCCTGGAGACAACTTGCAAGCCGCCGCCCGCCCAGGGGAAGTGGTACTTTTGCGACATCAGGCCGATGATGTCCGGGGTGATCTTGGCAGGGTTGAGCCAGTCGTGGTCCAGGGCAAAGAGGATCTGCCCGTTCTTTACCTCCGACAGCCCGCTGCACGCATTCCAAACCAGGTGGGAACTTCTGGACGCGACGACCAAACAACCCCGGTGCTCCTCCGAACCGCTGTAGAACGAAAAAGGCACCTCCAACACCTTTGCGAAAAGCCGCCCCAAGATTTCGGAGTCCCGGTCGCTGAGCGCGGCAACCCCCTGTATCGGCACCTCAAGCCCTCGCAGCAGCTGTTTCAACTGATGCGCCATAGACAGGATCCGCTCCTGGGTGCCCCAGCACAGGGCATACCTGCCCCCGGCTAAGTACGTGTCCCCGTCGTCGTGGCAGTCTAACAATATGCTTCCGTATTGGATAAACTGCCAATCGCGAATATGGGTCTCCGTTGCGGGAAACGCGATGGCCCGTTGCCGCGCTTCCCACACCTCGCTGAATTTTTCCAGATAAAGCGCCCGCGTTTCCGGATCCTGGATGTCCTGGCCAAGGCGCGCTTCTACGCCCAATATGGCAGCGTCCATCTCAGGGTCATCCAAGTCAGGGTACTTCGTAAAGATGAGCAACTTGAGGATCACGTATATCTCCCAAAAATTGCCTTGGTTGGGATGGGTAGTTATCCGGTCGTTCAATACCTCCAGGGCTTCCTCGGGCCGGAACTGCCTGGCCAGGGTAAGGGCGAGATCATGCGCGGCCATTTCGTAGTTCGGGTCGAGCTCGAACGCCCTTTTGTAAAAGATTTCGGCGGTGGCATACTTGTCCAGGTCGAAATAAAACTCCCCTAATGCGTGGAAGGCGCCGGCATCTTGCAGGTGGTTCCCCGCATATTCCAGGAGCGATTGCAGCTCATGCCCGCCGAGCCGCTCGGCCGTTTCAGCCGCAAGCGGGTAGAGCGGGGGGTAGCCCGCGTCCTTTCTGAGCCCCGACAGCAGCGCCTCGTAGGATTGCGGAAACTCCCCCTGGTCAAACAGCGCTTTTGCCCTTTCGAAATCTGCGGCAGCGGGAGAAGGTACGGGTTGGGATTCAATGGGTTCGAATGGATTCAATGGTGGAGGTTTTGATGCGGAATAGCGCCCAAGGCGCCGGATTTATATCTTTTAAGCGTTTAACGTACACCCGTGCCGGAAAGTTCCATGGAGGGGTTGTACATCGTTTCATCCTTTAAATCGTGTTCAAGAGGATGGGCAGGGTGTGCGGGGTGCTTCGCGCAAGGGCGGTTTTTCTTTGCGGCTTCGTTTTAAAGGAATACAAGCCTTCATAAACTTTCACAAAAACATCCTGCGTAATTTCTGACGATTTTTTTGACCTTTTCCTTTTCTTTGCTACTGCCCGTACCCTGCCCTTTTCCGTTTAACGGAAGGGTTGAGAGGGGAAGCAGCGAGGGTCAAAGATGCCCTTTTTTCGCATCTGGTGCCCTTTTCGGCCATACCAGATATAAGTATTGTGCCCCTGCCTTTCAAAAATCTTTCTCGCCCGACACGGCCAAAAACATTTTGAATCAACCTTTATTTTTTTGATTTTGCCGGACAAAAGCCAAAAACCATGGAAACTTACCTCCTCTATGCCCTCGCTTTTTTGCTCCTCGGACTGCTCACCGGCGGTGCCAGTGCCTGGCTCCTGGCCGGCTGGAAAGCCCGGGCACAGGCGCAAACCCCCGACAGCAACCGGTTCATCGCCAAGGAACTACACGATATGCTGCGCACACAGCTCGAGCAATCCGCCCAACGGACCCTGGAACTGGAAGCAGAACTGCGCGCCGCCCATTCCGACCTCGCCCGCAGCACACAGACCGTGCGCCACCTCGATGAAAAACTCACAGAGCAAAAAGCAGAACTCTCCCGCCTCCAGGAACATTTCCAGCGGGAATTCGAACTCGCCGCCAACCGCCTCCTCGAAGAGAAAACCCACAAGTTTACCCTCCAAAACCACGAGCAGCTGCAAGCCATCCTGAACCCCTTGCACGAGCGCATCACCGCCTTCGAAGAAGGGTCCAAAACCCGCTTCCTCGAAGAAACCCGGGACCGCGTTTCCCTCAAAACCGAAATCGAAAACCTGCGCCTGCTCAACCAACAACTCAGCCAGGATGCCAACAACTTAGCCACCGCCCTCAAAGGGGACAACAAAGTCCAGGGCGACTGGGGCGAGGTGCAACTGGAACTCTTGCTCCAAAAGGCCGGACTGGAAAAAGGAATCTCCTACGACGTACAGTCCAGCTTCAGCGACGACGAAGGCCGCCAAAAACGCCCCGATTTCATCATCCGCCTCCCCGACGACAAAAACCTGATCCTGGACTCCAAGGTCTCCCTCGTAGCCTATGCCCGCTACTGCCAGGCGGGCACAGAACCCGAACGCCAGAAAGCACTCCAGGAACATATCGAAAGCCTGCGCCGACACATCCGCAGCCTGGGCGAGAAAAAGTACGAGCAACTGTACCACATCCAATCACCGGATTACACGCTCCTCTTCGTGCCGCTGGAACCCGCCTTCTCCCTGGCCGTCCAGCATGACCACAAACTCTTTACCGACGCACTGGAGCGCAATATCGTACTGGTCAGCACCTCCACCTTGCTCGCCACCTTGCGCACCGTCTCCTTCATCTGGAAACAGGATGTCCAGAAAAAGAGCGTCCAGGAAATCGCACGGCAAAGCGGACGCCTCTACGACGCCTTCTGCGCCTTCGTCGAAGACCTGAGCGCTATCGGCAAGCGCCTGGACCAAGCCCAGGACAGCTACCGCCACGCCTTCGCCAAACTGAAAAGCGGCGGCAAATACGGCGACACCCTCGTAGGGCGCGCCGAACGCATCCGCGAATTAGGCGCTAAAAATGCCAAGCTGCTCCCCAAAGACCTGCGCGACCCGGACGACGACGCCCAGCCCGGCGCTATGGACGGATGATCAGCTTTTCAGTCCATACCCCGCCTGCATGGCGCAACTGTACAAAATAAGGGCCGGGGGGAAGCCCTTTTATGGATAATTGAACTGCAGATTCTTCCTGCAGCGCCCAATGGCGCAGCTCCCGGCCGTCCACCCCTACCAGGCGCAATACGCTCCCAGGGGGAAGCGCGGCGGGGAGCGACAGCGATACCGTTTCGCTGGCCGGGTTGGGGAAAAGGTACATGCGCGCTTCCTCCGACCCTCCCGGATAGCCCCTCAGGCCTTCGATGACGCCCAGCGCCCCTGCTTGGAAGTACGCCTCAGCGGTATTCCGGAACCGGGGCGACAAAGGCAAGACCCTCTGCGTTTCCACGTCGCGTACCACCAGCGTGTACGCCTCCCCGGCAGCCATGCCCAATACGTTGATCGCCGTGTTCTTCCCTTCGAACACCGAAGCCCCGGCCACCCGGCCGGCGGGATCCAGCACGGCGATCTCGTCGCCCGGCGTGAGCTCCTGCGAAGCCCCATCGGCCAATACGACCAGGACGGCGCCGATTTCCAGCGGGTCCTTGCGCTGGATGCGGAAATACCGCGCCTCGGCTACCTCGCGGATGCCTTCCTCAGCCGGCAGTTTGGCAGCGGGCGACATGAACACGTCCGGATAACTCAGCGTGTCGGAGCCGGAGCTCTTCAGCCAGTAAGCTTTCCCTGGCGAGAACGTCCCGAGCGTATTGATGCCAAACGCGGGGATGAACAGGTTCCCCCGCAGGTCTTTCACGACTTCGACCTGGGGCATAATCCCAGACAGCGCCTGTTCCGCTGGCTTGGGCGAGAGGCTCCAGAACGGGATGAGCTGCCAGCCCGTGCGGACAGGGATGGGGTACTTGGAAGGGGAAACCGGCACCCCCTGCAGGGACAGACGCAGCGTAGCGGCCGATTTGCTCCGGTAGCCCTGGCGCACGTCGAGGTCGCCGATGCTGTTCTGCCCGGTAGCGGGCACAAACCGCGCCCCCCGGTCGTCTTGTATTTCCAGGAATAGGCCTGTGGCCAGCGCCGTCAGGCTCTTCGGGTCGGGGTCCGGCAACAGGATGGGCAAGCTGAACAGGTCAAAGCCCTCCTCCAATTCCAGGGTGAAGGCGACCTGCTGTTCGGTATGCAACTCGTTGAGCAGGCTGATGCCGTTCAGTGCGTAGCGTTCGGTATGCGTGTACAAAGAGTTCTCGGAGGGGGGTGCAAACACCGCGTTGACGGTACTTTCGGCACCGGTAGACAAACGCCATACCCGCACCCGGAAGGCTTCGCCCGGGGCAAACCCCTCTTTCGCCGCCGTGGATGCATCGTCCCCATAGACCGTAACAGCGTCCAGGGTGCCCGTCCAGCGGCCAAAACCGGCGCAGCGCAGTTGCGTGCCGTCTTTATAGAAAAAGCCGACAAAATCGCCCGGCAGCAGGGGCAGTCCGTTGATGTTCGCCTTGAGTTGGGGGGAGAAAAGGATGAGGTGGTCCTGCCCGGTCCTGGAGACCGTCCAGTTGCCCGGGGCGGCATTCTTATCCTGTACGATTTTCACTTCCGCCTGCTGCCCGTCGGCCCAGCGGATGACCATAGAGCCGCTGCGCACCATATCCGAGGTGTTGGGCAGGCAGTTGACCTGCACGCTCGAAATCGTGCCCGGGGCAGCGGTGCCCACCGATGGGCTAAACGAAGCGACCCATTCCGGTTTGCTCAACAACACCCAGGAAGTATCCGCGTTCACCTGAAAAGGGTTTGCCTTTCCGGCAGCCGTAGCGGTAATCTGGTCGGTAGAGACCAAGCGGCCCCGCTGTACGACTTCCAGCACCCGGCTCAGGCTGCCCGAGCGGAAAGTGACCAGGCCCGTGCGCCGGGCCACGCCCGGGTTTTCCTTTACCGCCACGCGCAGGGCCTGGTTGCCCGCGTTGCCCGCCTTGGGGGAAAGGGCGAGCCAGGCCGTATCGCGCCAGGAAGCCTCCCAGCCCAGCCCGCTGTTGACCGTCATGGACTGCTCCGCGCCCCCAACTCCAAATTCCATACGGGAAGGGCTGATTTCCAGGATATTGCTCCCAGATCCACAAATTTCCAGGGTGTAGTCCTCCACGTCGCGGGTATCGCCGGTGGCGCAAGGCGCGGGAAAAGACCTCGAATCCATGCTGATGCGCAGCCGGGTAGCCCCGATGGGCAGGCTGGTAGGGGCTTGCCAGATGACATTGACCTCCCGGTTGCTCATTTCGGATATCTGGAACAACTGCTCGTTGGCATCGTCGAAGTCGTTGTCGCGGTTAAAGTCGGCCCAAACGCGCCAGAACAGGGTGCGCGGCGCTTCCGAGGCGGCCAGGCCGGCCTTGAGCGTAAACGTCAGGTTGCCGCCGCGGCAAACCGAGGCCCTGAGGTTGGAAAAATCTCTATACCCGAGGTTATTGCCCGAGACCTGCTCCACCGAGCCGATGGAAATTTCGTCTATAAAAGCCCTCAGCGAGTTGCCGTAGCTGATGCAGTAGGAGCTGTTACAGCCCGTCGTACGGGTACTCAGCACATCGGTCCAGTTAGAGACCTGCTCAGGGCAAACGGTTTGTACCTGCAAATCGTAGACAGTACAAGGCTTGCGGTTGGTGAAGATCATACGGGGAGTGGTCCAGTTGGGTGCTTCGCTCCAGGTTTGCGCCCCGGCTTCCCGGAAATTGACCCGGAAGTAGGCTCCGGGCACCTGGGTGCCGGACCATTCATACACCGTGGAGGACGGCCCGACGTCCACGACGCGCAGGCTGTCGGGTCGGTTGCAGGGCAGTGGAGTCCCTGCGACGACCAAATCCACCATCGCAGGGAAGGACTCACTGCCGCAGAGTTCGAAGGTGCCACTGCTCGAGTTCCGGAAGTAGATGCCCACCTTGTACGTGCCCGGTGATAGGGTCAGCACAGGTGAAGACAATACTACGGCGTCCGCTTCCCTCCCAGGTGCCACGGAATCCCTGGTGGGAACTGCAATCGTAGCGATGACGCCCACTTCCAGGCCGCGGCTGTCAAACACTTTGGCCTGTACGGCACCGGCAAAGTTGGCGTTGCCCGTATTGCGCAGCCGCACCGTCACGGAGAACGTTGCCCCGGCCTTCACCGTCGTGGGCAGGAAGGCAACCGGGGCGCTCAGCGACAAGCGGCGGGTTACGGCGCTCGTAGGCGAACACTTCAAATAGGTGCGGAACTGTTTGTAAGTGGAAAAAATGCGCGCATATTGCCCCGCCGACAGCCGGGTGCGGCAGGCGGAGCGCGAGTAGGACATGATATTGCGCGTATCCGGCGCAAACGGCTGGTTTTGTGCGTCGCGCGCCACCCCGATGTAGGCGCAGGCCTCGCTCACCTGGGACTGTAAGCAGCCCGCGCCGAGCAGGCCGGGGTCGGCAGGGGTGTCGCACACGAAATCGCCCGCCGTAGCACAGTTGGAACCGTTCACCAGCTCAGTGGTGGCCGTGGACGCCGCGGAGCAGTTCTCCATGCCATGCGTGTGCAGCAGCCCGAAGAAGTGCCCCATTTCGTGGGTCAGCGTGGTCGTGTTCACCACCCCGTCGTCCATGACGATGATGTCCGGCTCGCCGCTGCCCGGAAGGTAGGTATAGCCCGCTACGAAGCCCCCCTCGATGGTGGCCACGCAGTAGATGTTGATCACGTTCTGCACATAGCTCTTCGCCACCATCTGCGCTTGCTGGTCTACCATGAAGTTCAGGAAGTTGCTGTCGTCAATGAACCGGGGGGCCGCACACTGGAAAAAGCTCAGCCCCGCGTTGACGAAAAAGGCGTTCATATTGTTCAGGGCCGTTTCCAAAAGGGCTGTGTTGAACGAACTCGCCCCGGTAGAAGTACGCACGACGTGGAACTGCACCGGCAACTGGGTCGGGACCAATGCCGTCGCAGGGGTGCGGGCAAATTCGTTCTCGAGGGCGCGGATAGAGTCGAGCTGCTGCCGGTAGCGCACCATGTAGGCAGATTGCCCCAGTACGCCGCAAACAGGCTCCTGGGCAGATAAGGCAACAGCGCCCGCCATAAGCAGGCAGAAGAGTAGTGTATAGTGTTTCATACCGAATACAGAATATTAGACTGGTTGCTCAAGGAGGGGGAAATACGCAGGGGGAACTGGTATGCGTCTTTTGCCCTGCAAGAATACAGAAGGCCAGGGGCAATTCAAAACATTAGCAAGTTAAATAT
>JBEGMH010000164.1:0-18500 GCA_041183125.1 Bacteroidota bacterium
CTCGTGTACAAACTCGACGGTGCCGCATTGGGCGATTCCTGGCGGCATATCATGGTCATCTTCAACGGCAGTCCATTCGACCAGGGGGTCGCTTTGCCCCCCGTCAATTGGACCATCGCCGTAAACGTGGACGCTGCCCACCCCGAAGGACTGGGTACTTTCAAAGCGTACAACCTGCTCGTCCCGGCATTCTCCGCCGTCGTCATGTTCTCACAAGACGATTTGCCGGCGGGCTTTGACGAATAGACAGGTAGGAGCACCGAGTTTTCTATTGTTTTACAAAAAAGAATATGCAACATGAACCGCTACCTGATTTTTTCCCTGCTTTTCTTCCTCGCGTTGGCAAACGCCTGCAAAAAAAACCCGCCCAGCTCTGGAGCTGCCCTACTGGACGCGAATACGGACGTTGATTCCGTCGGCCTGCAATACGACGGCGGCCCGGAAAGCATACAGGAAATTGCCGATTACGTGGATACCCTGGACGTATTGCTCCCCATCCTCAATATCCGCGGCCCTGTTACGGTGACCCTCGAAAAAGACATCCTGGCCGACGCCAAAATCTACAGCGACACCATCACGGGGGACCCGCTCATCATCTACTGCCAAATCCGCGATGTGGAACAGTGGTACTATCTCTTTGCCCGCAGGGTAGTGCATTTCCGGGAGCGCCAACCCGCTAACCGGGGCTTTGAAGAGCGCCGCTGGGACTATACCTATAAAGCAGCAGTGCGCGGTGAACTGCGCACCTCCGCCACACCGGATGGCCTGTCGAGCGCGGAACCGGAAGAACTGAAACGATCGGATATGCGGCCAAGGGAAACACACGGCAATGTCAATACCGCCGCTTTCGAAATTATATATGGCAAAATTCTGCAGTAAGGCCTTTCCCCGGCCTGGCTGTTGCTCGAACCCATCAAAAGAACATCCTATGAAACGTGCCCTGCTCTGTGTGGCCCTGCTCTCGCCCTTCGCCGCCTTTGCCCAGCAAGAAGCCCCTGTGGAGGTGTGCGACCTCGTGCTCGTACTCAAAAGTAATGAGGTGCGGGAGTTGTACTACGGCTTCGCTGCCGGCGACCGCATCTCGTTCAGCTTCGAGGAGACATCGGGACAGGCGCTAAAATCCGTCGAAATCTGGGAGTACCCGGAGCAGTTGCGCTTCCAGGAGGCGGCCACGGCCAGTATTAAAGACAAAATACTGGCCGTGGGCACCGCTAAGGTTTATCGCTTCGTCTTTCACAACGACCGCAAAGACAAGACCTGTAAAATCCTCATCCGAAGGATCCCGGCATCGGCTAAAACCAAAAATTTCCAGACAGCCGTGCGCTGGGTGGAACAATACGACACGACCTACCTCAAAGATAAACCCGCCCGGATCGAACTCCAGACGGTCGAGCACCGCGTGCAGAAATTGGTCAAAACGGATACCGTGGTCGTGAACCTCGTGGATAAAAAAGAACGCGTCGCCTCCCGGGGCAACCTCTCCCAGGAAGCGAGCAGCTTCGTGAAAGTCGCCCTCCCACAAAACTACCGAGAGGGCGACCGTAGTTATGAAGTCGTCTCTTGGGCGTACTGGCTGGGGGTGGGCCAGGATGCGGAAGGCCAGTATACAGAAGCGAACCGCCTGGCCAAATTGGCCAAAACCGCTACCAATGCGGTCAAGTCGCTCGGCGTATTGGCAGGGCCGTATGGCGCCCTCGCCTCCCTGGCCGTAGATGGCGTGAGCTTCTTCCTGCCCAGCGGCTCCGGCGACAACATCCAGTACGAAATCCGCTGCAAAGATAAAGTGGTGGATACGGGCAATGGCCCTGCAGCCTATGCCCGCCAACAAGACTGTACCCAGGGCGAAATCCGCTTCAAACTGACCAACGACAACCTCATCGAATCCGTGGACGTCAACCTGCGGGTCATGGCAGTAGCCGTCGCCAAAACGTTTAAGGAAGAAATCGTCACGGAAACAAAAGAGGTGCCCGTACTGGAAAAGCAGATCTCGCTGAAGAAAGTGCCCTTGCTGGCGAAGGAATAGACTTGTACTGCCCTCCTTCGCCGAAAGTCTTCTGTCAAAACACACTTTTTACAAAAGACTTTTGGTATAGAAATTGCATTGCCCTATCTTTGGGCAATTGTAATCCCATGAATATGCAACGCACATTTTCTATTGTACTTTTTCTACTGTTGTGCTCGTCTTTCTCCGTATCGGCACAGCAGGTATCTCCACAGGGGCCGCTTCCGGGACTTAGTCCTTTTTCAGCCTATCTTCAGGATGTCCCGGTCACTTCCCTCGCCCCGCCTGACCTCGTGCGCGTCCACGCAGAGGATATGCAGAACCCGGGTACCCGCCTCGCCGTCCCGATCCCTGCCGACATAGATGCTGCGGCTGGCAAATGGGTCGAACTGCCCGATGGCGCACGGCTGTGGCATTTGAAAATCAAATCGCCCGGCGCGCTGGGGCTGATGGTCTTGTACGACGATTTCTATATCCCCGAGGGGGCTTCCCTGCGTATGTACAGCGCCAACCGCCGCACCGTGCTCGGCCCCTTCACTTCCCGCGACAACCCGGAGAACGGCAAGTTCATCACTGGGTTTACCCCCGGCGACGAGGCGGTACTGGAATACTACGAGCCAGCAGCAGTACGCGGACAGGGGCGCTTGCACCTGCTCCGGGTGGACTACGCCTATCATCGCCAAAATATGGTGGCCTCGGGCTTCGACGTGATGAGCAGCCTCGGCGATGAACTCGGCTTCGGCTCGACGGATACCTGTCAAATCAATGTCAAGTGCCAGACGGATGCGGATACCGCCGCTGCCAAGCGGGCAGTCTGCCGTATGGTCACGGTGTTTAAAGAGGGCAGCGGCTACTGTACGGGCAGCTTGATCAACAACACGGCCGGAGATGGAACGCCCCTGATGATCTCGGCGTTCCATTGCCAGGATGGATATACGCCCTATTACGACTTGTGGCGCTTCGACTTCGGCTACGAAAGCCCGGATTGCACTAACCCCGGCACAGAGCCCGGGTATAAGTCCGTCGTGGGCTGCGTCCAGCGCGCTGGCTACCGCGAAACGGATTTCCTCCTGCTCGAACTGCTCAAACGGCCCACCGCGGCCCATCGCTCGTATTTCCTGGGCTGGGACCGCAGCAGCACTCCGCCGTCCAGAGCATTGATTATCCATCATCCTCGCGGGGACATCAAAAAGGTATCGCTCGATAACCAGGCGCTCAGTGTGTTCCAGGATTCCATTGACTGGAACAACGGTCACAAGACACCGCCGGGGAACCATTTCCAGTCCCGCTTCGATTTAGGCTCTTTCGACATCGGCTCCTCGGGGGCCGCGCTGCTCAACGCGTCCCGCCACTTCGTAGGGCAGCTCCACGGGGGATATATGGATTGCAAACGATCGGCAGCATATTTTGGGAGGCTCAGCCAATCCTGGGAAGGCGGGGGGACGCCGGAAACGCGCCTCAAAGACTGGCTGGACCCCAACAACACCGGGGTTATCCGATTACCGGGGATGGAAAACCCCGCGAACGCAGGCTGGCAAGTGGCCGGGGTCATCCTAACAGAAAACGGGGTTCCCGTCCCGGGCGTGCGCATCAGCCTGGTGTCGAACAACGGCGTGGCCCGTAGCGCGATCAGCGATACCTCAGGCTACTACCGACTGAATGCCATCCCTTTCGACGAAGCTTTTGAGATATCCCTGGAAAAAGAAGACCTCGCCGCCAACGGCTGTACCACTACCGACCTGTTCAAAGTGCAAAAGCACATCCTCGGATTGGGCAACCTCGAGAGCTCCTATCAGTGGATTGCCGCGGACGTCAACCGCTCCAATACGGTCTCCACACAGGATCTCGTGCAAATGCGCAAAATCGTGCTCGGAGTAGAAATAGCCTTCAACGCCGTCCCGGCCTGGACCTTTATCCCCGCTGCTTTTGAGTTTGTCAACGGGCCTAACCCGTTCAATAGTACCCCCTTGCCGTTGGATACCCTCCTCTTCAAAGCATTAGAGGCCGATATCCCCGACCTGGATTTCGTAGGCATCAAATATGGGGATGTCAACGGCTCAGTGAATCCAAAATAGTAGACTGGTTGCCTCATGCTTCGTTCGACAGCGTCTGGATGAACAGGGCCCTGCCCTCTACATCGCGCAGTACGACCTGCATGGCTTTCGTCTGGCCTTCGATGCTTACCTCGCCAAAAAACTGCATGCCGGACAAAGGCGACAGGTTCGCCTGGCCGGGCGGGGGGGCTTTGTAGTACAAGACTTGCGGGCCGAAGGTGTCGTCCAACTCCCCGGGGCCGAAGGTGCCGGCGTTGAGGGGGCCGGAAACGAATTCGTAAAAGGGTAAGAAGTCGCTGAACCGGGCTTTCGTCGGGTCGTAGTAATGCGCTGCGGTATAGTGTACGTCGGCGGTGAACCAAACGGTATTTTTGATCTGCTCCCTCCGCAGGAAGCGCAACAGGTCAGCTATTTCCAATTCACGGCCTAAAGCGGGGCCGTTTCCATTGGCACCGTTTTCAAAAGTGTTTTTTTTGACGTAATCGTCATATACGATTAGCCCAAGGGGCATATCGGACGCGATGACTTTCCAGGCGGCCCGCGATTCGGCGAGCTCTTTTTTCAACCATGCGAGCTGTTGGGGGCCGAGGAGGGCGGTATCGCTGCTGCTGCTTTCCTGCCGGTTGGGGCCGTTGGGCCCCCGGTACGTGCGCATATCGAGCATAAATACGTCCAACAGCGGGCCATAGGGGATTTTCCGGTAGATCCGGCCCGTCTCATCGCGGGACTCGGGGATCGGGGTATATTCTAAAAAAGCCTGCCGGGAGCGCTCGGCCAATACGGCGACGCGGGTTTCGGTATACCTCGGGTCGTTGAGGATTTCCTGTGGGTACCAGTTGTTGATGACTTCGTGGTCGTCCCACTGGTAAAAAACCGGAACGGAGGCGTGAAAAGCCCGCAGATGGGTGTCGAGCAAGTTGTAGCGGTAGTTGCCCCGGAACTCGTCGAGCGTTTCGGCGACTTTCGATTTGGCCTCGCTGACGATGTTTTTCCAGATCTGCCCATCGGGCAACTGGATTTGAGCAGGGATGGGGTTATCCGCGTAGATGGTATCGCCGCTGTGTATGAAAAAGTCGGGTTTCAAACGGCGCATGGTGTCGTAGATGCGCATCCCGCCGATGTCGGGGTTGATGCCGTACCCCTGGCCACAGGTGTCGCCCGACCACAGGAAGCGCACGTTTCCCGGCTTAGCAGGCGCAGAGCGGAACTGCCCGGGGCAGGGCTCGCTCCATTGGGTGGGGTTTTTCAAATCCTGAAAACGGACCTGATAGTAGATATCGCGCCCTGCGGGTAGGTGTCGCAGCTGTACCTGTCCGCAGAAGTCGCTCGTTTCGAGTACCTCGGGCCCCTGGACGGTACGGGGCTTGCGAAAGGAGGGCTCCGGCGACCACGAGACCCACATCCTCGCAGGGCGGTCGGCGCGGGACCAGATAACAGCCCGGTCGGCCCAGACATCCCCGCAGGAAACCCCTTGTTCTGCCTGGATGGGATGGTCTGGAATCGGCGGCCAAAAGGCAAAAGGGAGGGCTGCCCCTGCCAGGGCGGATTGTTTCAGAAAGGTTCGTCTGGCGATAGGCATGGCGTACATTTTTCCCGCAAATTTGTTATTTTTGGTAAAAGAAGGGCATCCTGGGCCGGTCTTTTTTTACAAGAGAACTGCCAGGAGGGAAAAGGCCTTTTAAGACAGCCTCTACTAAAAAAAGCACAAGGAATATGACCACGATGAAAAACAGGTTGAACGACCCTACTTTGTTTACCGATTGTGCCTGGATTGGCGGTGAATGGATAGCTCCTGAGCGCGGTGCCGCGTACCCGGTACGCAACCCGGCCACGGGGGAAACCCTGGCCTATGTGCCCGATATGGGGGCGTCTGCTGCCCGAAAGGCCATTGAGGCAGCCCACCGGGCATTTCCTGCCTGGCGCAGCCTTTCTGCCGGTGCGCGTGCCGGCCTGCTTCGCCGCTGGTCTGACCTCATGCTGCAGCACCAGGAGGATTTGGGCAAGATATTGACGGCGGAGCAGGGTAAGCCTCTGGCCGAGGCACAGGGTGAAATTCGCTATGGAGCCTCGTTTATCGAATGGTTCGGAGAGGAAGCGCGTCGGGTATATGGCGACATCATCCCCGGCCATGAGGCCGACAAGCGCATCCTGGTGATGAAGCAAGCGCTGGGCGTGGCGGGTATCATCACGCCCTGGAACTTCCCCAACGCGATGATCGCCCGCAAAGTAGGCCCTGCCCTGGCAGCGGGCTGTACCGTGGTGATCAAGCCCGCGGAAGCGACGCCGCTGTCGGCGCTCGCCATGTCCGTTTTGGCGGAAAGGGCAGGGATCCCACCCGGGGTCATCAACGTGGTGACCGGCCAAAACCCCGCACCCATCGGGGAGGAATTGTGTACCCATCCCCTTGTGCGCAAAATATCGTTCACCGGCTCGACACGGGTAGGCAAACTGCTGATGGCCCAGTGTGCGGGCACGATGAAGCGCTTGTCGCTGGAACTCGGTGGGAATGCGCCCTTCATCGTGTTCGATGATGCCGACCTGGACGCAGCAGTCGCCGGGGCCATCGCGTCCAAGTACCGGAATGCAGGGCAGACCTGCGTCTGCGCCAACCGCTTGTTCGTACAGGAATCCGTAGCCGACGCTTTTTCCCAAAAGCTGGCCGAAGCGGTTGCACGGCTCCGGGTGGGCGACGGGATGGAAGAAGGCGTGTCCATCGGCCCGCTCATCAACGAGGCGGCACTGATAAAAGTGGAACGCATCGTGGCCGATGCCGTGGCAAAGGGCGCCAGGATCATCAGCGGGGGAAAGCGGCACGACCTGGGCGGGACGTTCTATGAGCCTACCATCTTGTTAGGGGCACAGCCGGGTATGGACCTGGCCCGGGAAGAGATTTTTGGCCCGGTAGCACCTATTTTTACCTTTCGCACCGAAAAAGAGGCTATCCAAATGGCCAACGATACCGAATACGGCCTGGCCGCCTATTTCTATGGGCGCGACGTGAGCCGGGTTTTCCGCGTGTCGGAGGCACTGGAATACGGGATTATAGGGGTAAATACCGGCTTGATTTCGACTGCGGTAGCGCCTTTTGGTGGGGTTAAGGAAAGCGGTATAGGCCGGGAAGGGGGAAAATACGGGATAGAAGAGTACCTGGATACCAAATATGTGTGTATCGGAGTAGGGTAGCGGCCGTCGGTGTGCCCGTCTCAACGTACAATCTGCTTCCATATCGTCGCTAATCCGCGCAGTTGCTCCCGCACGAAGTCCCGGATGCGCTCCGGGTCGCCGTCGCTTTCGTCTAATTGGATGCTGACGAGCTGAGGCTGGTCCACAGGTTTGCCGATCTGGGATACCAGGAACACCTGGGCCGAGGTAGCGAAGCCATGCTCGACGAGGGCTCTGGAAAGTTGCCCCGCAAAGTAGTTGTAGGTTTTCCCCACATGCGATACGGGGTTTTTGCCCGAGTATGCTTCTAAAGTCATCGGGCGGAAGGGGGTGATGAGCCCGTTGAGCCGGTTGCCGCGGCCTACCTGTCCGTCGTCACCGCTTTCGGCACTGGTTCCGGTGACGGTGAGATAAAGGCTTCCGCGGGGGATATCGTCAGCCATGTTGAGGGCTATGTGGGAAGGAGATAGGTCAAATTGCGCGCTCAAAACCTGTGTTATCTCCCGTTTTGCTTCGACATAATCGGCTAAAGAGGCAATGTGCGCATCCACGAAAGCCGCTGCTATGGTACACTGCAGTTCCCCGTTGCTGCGCAAGGCCATCACCTTGACGTCTTCGCCAAGGTAGGGATAGCGCGAGCGGGTGTTGTCGTCGTTGAGGAAATCTGCCATGTCGAGGGCAAGGGATTCGCAGGTGGAGTAAGGATAATAGCCGACGCCTATGGAGGTATCGTTGCACAGGGGCGTAGCGCTGCGCCCAAACAGTTCCGTTAGTTCGGTGCTGCCCGGGCGGATTTTGGTCTGTATGGAGAGATGCTCAGCGGGTTTTACATGGCGCAGGTGTTGTCGTATCCAGTTTTCGATGCTTTCCTGTGCGAGCTCTTCAATGGGTATGTTTCTGCCCTGAAACTGGAGTACTGCCCTGCCGGCCAGGATAAATTCCATGGGCTGGAGTACCTGGCCGCCTCCAAAAGCTGCTTTGGATGCCCCGCCGATCAGGAGGGCTTTGTCCACGTTGTGGTGCAGGATGTTGCCGAATGTACGCAGGTAGTAGCGGCAGAGCGCCAGGGAAACTTCTTCGGCCAGGGCATCGCAGATGGTGTCGGGGTGCCCAAGCCCCTTGCGCTCTACGATTTCTGCCGGGGAGTGCTGGGGAAGTGCTGTTTTGGAAAGGGCAATTTGCATAGTGGTGGTGTTTTTTAGTATATTGCGCGCACTAATATACACAAAGCACATGAAAAAACTTGGTATTTTCCTGCTTTTGGCGGGAATGGGCATCACCGCCGGAGCGCAGTCGGCCAAAGAAAAAGACGCGCAAAAATTCGCTGCCACGATCACGGCAGAAGACCTCAAGAAACACCTCTACATCGTTGCTGGACCGGAGATGGAAGGGCGCAACACCCCTTCGGAAGGCTTGCGCAAGGCAGCTACCTACATCGAAACGCACTTCAGTAGCCTCGGGCTGACCAAAGTGGCGGAGAGCGGCTACCAAATGCCCTACAGCCTCTACACCGACTCCCTGATCTCCGCAAAACTGGAAGTCAATGGCAAAACCTGGGTACAAGGCACGGACTTTTCCATGCCCACCTCCAATTACAACGCATCCGTTTTTGCGGGCGAAGTGGTTTTTGCGGGCTATGGCCTCAGCGATTCTACGCGCAACGACTATAAAGACCTCGATGTGAAGGGGAAACTGGTCCTCGTGCTCAGCGGTATGCCCGCAGGGGGCAGCAATGGCGGCGGCCGCCGCCCTCAGTTTGTCAACAAACAGGCTATTGCAGCGCAGTACGGCGCATTGGCTGTCCTGCAGGTCCAGGAAAACCTCTCCCCGATGCGGGGTGCCATGGGCAACCGCCCTTATCTGAACTTGTATAAAAAATCTACCCCGCCCAACCTTTGTCTCATTAAACCGGATGTGGCACAAGCCATCAGCGGCCTGTCGCTGAACGATCTCCAGGCAGCCGCCAACGAGGGCAAAACGGGCCAGGTGTTCAGCGCCCGCGTCGCTATGACCATGGAAAAGGCCGTCCTCCAGGTGCCCACCGCCAACGTACTGGGCTTCCTCGAAGGCAGCGACCTGAAAGACGAAGTCCTGGTGCTGACCGCTCACTACGACCACGTCGGAAAAACCGGTAACGATATCTTCTATGGCGCGGATGACGATGGCTCCGGTACGGTCAGTATCCTCGAACTGGCACAAGCCTTCTCGGAAGCGAAAAAAGCGGGGAAAGGCCCCCGCCGAAGCATCCTGTTCATGACCGTCTCCGGGGAGGAAAAAGGGTTGTGGGGCTCCGCCTACTACTCGGATTACCCCGTCTTCCCCCTCGACAAAACAGTCTGCAACCTCAATATTGATATGATCGGGCGCATCGGAAGCGAATACCAGAAAGACAAAGATTCCGCTAATTATGTCTATATCATCGGCGATGATAAACTGAGCTCCGCCCTGCGGCCTATCAGCGAAACCGCTAACCAAACCTATACGAAACTGAAGTTGGACTACAAGTACAACGATCCGAACGACCCTAACCGCTTTTATTATCGCTCCGATCATTATAACTTTGCAGAGAAAGGGGTGCCCATCATCTTTTACTTCAACGGTACCCACGCGGACTACCACCGCCCCACCGATACCCCCGATAAAATCAACTACCCCCTCATGGCGAAGCGCGCCCAGTTGGTGTTCTATACCGCCTGGGAAATCGCCAACAGAAACCAAGGTATCCCCAGGGACCAAAACAACCCCTGATCAAAGCTCATTGCCAAACCAAACCATTGTATATGAAGCCGTTAATTCTTTTATTGCCCATTTTGTTTTTGTTCGCCGGCACCGCTGCCGCTCAGAACAAAGCGGATGTGATCCTCGGGGAATGGATTTCCGAACTGAAAGATGGAAAAATCAACATCTACAAACAGGGCGACCAGTTCCACGGGAAAATCGTCTGGAACAAAACGCCGGGAAAAAAGGACGAAAAAAATCCCGACCCTAAGCTGCGTTCCCGCGACATCCTGGGCCTCGTCATCCTGAAAGGTTTTTCGTTCAGTGGGGACGCCTGGGAGAACGGTACGATCTACGATCCGCACTCCGGGAAAACCTACAGTTGTATCCTGAGGACCAAAGACAACCACAAGGTGCTGGATATCAGAGGCTATGTCGGGATTACCCTGCTGGGTAGGACGAGTTCCTGGACCAGGCCTTAATCACGGCTGTCAGGTTGGCCTGCCGCCTCTGGCAGCAGGCCAACCCGGTAGTTTGCCTCGCACTTCTCTGTCGTGCGCTCTGCGGGAACCTGTTTTCTTAGCGGGTGTACTTAAACCAAAAACTATGAAACCTTTTTTCGCCACCCTCCTCCTGGGGCTGTTCTCGGCCTCTTTCTTACAGCCTGCTGCCGCACAAACCCAGGCTCCCGGGGATACCGTCCATGCGTACAACATCTGTTTTCCGGCAGATATCGCCATTCAGGGTTGTGGAACGGCTTTTCCACCCCCTACTGTCTTCTCCGAGGTGCTGTCGGGCTGTACCTTGCTGGGCATCAACTACAACGACAAAGAATACCGCACGTCGGGCAACGCTTGCTTCCGCATTTTCCGTACCTTCATGGTAGTGGACTGGTGCGCGTTCAACGAGTCGTGTGGCCCGCAACAGGCTCAGATGTTCACCGTGGACCGCGACGCGCCCAATACCAACGGCATCCTGGGGGAAGGGGTCTGTCTGTTGGTGCGCGACGATAACGCAGACGGCTACCCGGAAGTCTATTACAGCGCCGACCGAACGCCCGACCCTGCCGAGCGCATCGCCTTCCCCGTCTCCTGCCTGCCCAACGCGCACCCCGTGTTCAGCTACACGCAGGTCATCTCGGTGACCGATACGGTGCGCCCCGTAGTGCAACCCCTCGCTTCCGGGCCGTTCGCCATCGCTTCTACAAGCTGTAAAGCCTCCGCTACGGTTCGTTTCCGGGTGACCGACAACTGCTCGGCTGCCCTTACCATCCATACGCTGGGCATATCCAATACGCCCGGTGGCCCCTGGCAGTCGCCGACGCTGTATTCCCCCTCCTGGACGCAGTCCGCTAAGGTGAGCGCCCTGGGGTCCGGCGTCTATCAGGTAGCGATAGACGGGCTACCGACGGGCAGCTACGCCCTGGGCGTGGGCTTCCGGGACGATTGCGGGAACATTTCTTTCATCACTCCCGTCCCTTTTCAGGTGGTGGATACCGAAGGGCCTTCCCCGATCTGTATGTTTGGGCTTTCCGGGAACCTCATGTCCGACGGGGCTGGCGGGGGTATGCTGACGGTCTATGTGTCGGACTTCGTGCGCAGCCAGGTGTTCGACTGCAACGGTGCGGGTAGTGCCCAGGCTTCTAACCCCCTTCAAAAGCAAGTACAAGCCTACTCGATCAACCGTTGGGGCGATTCGGCGTCGAGAGGGCAAAATACCCTGACCTTTACCTGTTCGGATGCCTTGAACTTCGTGCCCATAGAAGTCCATGCCTGGGATGAGAAACAAAACCACGGCTTTTGCGAAACGTACATCGAAATACAAGACAATGGCTTCGTATGCCCTACGCCCGGCCCTGTATCCGTAGCAGGGGTGGTGCGCACAGAAGCGAATATCCCTTTGCCCAATGTGGAAATTCACGCCAGTGGCGATACGGCCAATATGGTGAAAACCAATGAAAAAGGCGTTTTTCGGTTCGCCAGGCTCCGCACAGGGCGCTCCTATCGCTTCACCCCAGTACTCGATACCGATATCCGAAAAGGCATCAACGGCAGGGATTTGATGTTGCTTCAGCAACAAATCATCGGCCTGCCGGTACTGAAAAAACCCACCCAGTGGGTCGCCGCCGACGTGGACCGCTCCGGTACCCTGACCCTGCAGGACCTGAAAATCCTCCAGGAGGTATTCTTGCAAAAACTCGACACCTTCCCGGGCAATACGAGCTGGCGCTTCCTCGATGCCCGGCAATTGGCGGTAGCAACGCCGGGCAGTATACCGCTCGCCCAGGAGTCATACCCCATCCGCAACTACCAGCAAAAAGACACCTCGCTCCACTTCATGGCCGTAAAAGTGGGCGACCTCGACGGGAGCGCTTTTACCCCTCCCAATCCAGTGCCGATCGCCAACCTCGATGTAGCCGATCTGCCGCTGCGCACCGGCTCGGTCATCACCGTGCCGATCGTGTTCAATGGGCCGGCTGCCTCGGCCAAAGGTATCGCGGGTACCCTTCAGGTTGACCGCGACCTGGGCGAGTTGATCGGCATGGAAGCAGGGCGCCTCAACGCCACCCAGTGGGCCTGGGACCCAGCATCGGGCTTGCTGTCGTTCGCAGCGCTGGAAGCCGATATGCAGGGCGGGGATACCCCCTTGTTCACCCTCCTCATCCGGGCAAAAAGCGATGCGACCCTGGCAGATGCGCTCTCCTTCGCCGACGAAGCCGGGGTGTGCCGAAGCGGGGGAGCCGTCCAGGAACTCGCACTGCGCTTTGTGGACGCGGGCATTATCCATCAAAGTACGACGGGCATCGCCCTGCCCAACCCTTTCCGCGATGAGCTAACGCTCCGTTTCACAGCAGGTATAGCCGGCGATTGGAACCTCAAGGTCAGCGATAGTGCTGGTCGCCTGGTGTTCCGGGAACGAATGTCTTTGGAAAAAGGGCCACAAGAATGGACTGCGCCCGGCCACCGCTTCCCCTCGCCGGGCATGTACACATACATTTTACAAGGCCCCGGCCTTGTCCGGTCGGGAACCGTAGTAAAAATAGAGTAGGTATGAAAAAAATGAGGGCACTGAGCCTCCTTCCCTTCCTGGTAATGGCATTTTTTAGGCACGTACAAGCCCAAACGGGTTTTGACTGGCAGGGGCATCGCGGGGCCAGGGGCCTCGCCCCCGAAAATACGATCCCCGCCTTTCTCAAAGCACTGGAGTTCCCGCGCATCACCACCCTGGAAATGGACCTGGCGGTTTCCTCGGATGGGAAGGTAATCGTTTCCCACGACCCCTGGATGTCGGCCCTGATCTGCAGCCATCCCGATGGTAGGGCGGTCAGGGAGGAAGAAGAACCGTCCGAGTTGCTTTTCGGGAAAACGTATGCCCAAATTAAACAATACGACTGCGGGCGACGCGGCAACCCGAGGTTCCCCGCCCAGAAGCCCATGCCTGCCCATAAACCTACCCTGGAAGACGTGGTGCGGGCCGTAGAAAAACGCGTGCGGCAGGAAAAACTGCCCCGGCCCGGGTTCAACATCGAAATCAAAAGCCGCCCGGAGTGGGACGGCGTACAGACGCCACCGGTCGCGGTGTTCGCCCGATTAGTAGTCGAAGCCGTGACCAAACTCGGCATACAAGACCGGGTGTGTATCCAGTCGTTCGACCCCCGGGCGCTGCGTGAGGTCCGCGTGCTGGCACCCCACCTCACCCTGGCGCTGTTGGTGGAAAACAAAGATGGGATAGAGGCCAACCTCGGGCGCTTGGGCTTTGTCCCCCAAATCTATAGCCCCTACCACGAACTATTGGACGCGGAGTCGCTGCGTACCCTGCACGAGCGCGGCCTGCGCGTCATCCCCTGGACGGTAAACGATACGCCTACCATGAAAGCCCTGTTAGCCCTTGGCGTGGACGGCATCATCACCGATTACCCGGACCGGATTCCGGAATAAGGTCAGGCGTGCCGGTTCTTGTAGGCGAGCGCCATTCGGATTTGTTCGTAACTGTACTGCCCGTCGAAGTAGTCGAAAATGCTCCTCAGCGTAGTAGGGGTGGGGAGGTAGCGGGTTGCGTCGGCGATGGTGCGCGCCGTTTCCTCCGGGATAAACGCTTCTAACGGGATATCCTCCCCTTTTTCATACGCTTGGAGAAGGTGGGAAAAGATAGTGCCCGGGGTCAGGCCCCGCTGTTGGGCGATGTCTTCCACGCCCATACCGCCGCGGTACAAGTCCAGGGTAATTTCCTGGGTACTGCGTTTGGGCATGGGCGATGCTTGGGCTAAGTGTTCCGAGATAGCATCCAGGAAATACGCGCCATAGTCCTCTAATTTGCGTTCCCCGACGCCGGGGATGCGCAGTAGTTCCTGGGGGCTCTGCGGCCGTTCGATGGCCATGGCTTCCAGGGTAGCATCGTTGAAAATGATGTACGGAGGGAGCCCGTACTGCTGGGCCAGGCCCTTGCGCACCTGGCGCAGCTTTTCGAACAACTCGTCGCGCTGTACGTCCAGTTTGTTGCGGGACTGGGTTTTGCGCTGTTCCACCTCCGTGCGTTCTTTGGCGGTGACGGCGCGCACCAGGGCCAGGGGTTGTTTTTCAAAGAGGACTTTATGGCTCTGCTCGGTCAGTTTGAGGGCATTGTGCTGGTCGTAGGCAATTTCGATAAAGCCCAGGTTGACCAGTTGCTGCAGGTATTGTTGCCATTCCCCTTGGGAGAACTCACGGCCTGCCCCGAAGGTTTTGATCTGGTCATACCCTTTTTCCCGAAGCTCCTTTTTGCCTGCGCCGCGCAAGACGTCTATTACCAGCGACATAGGTGCTTCCTGCCGCAGCCGGTAGATGGCGGAGAGGGCTTTTTGGGCGATGATGGCCCCGTCAATATGCTTCGGCGGGTTCAGGCATACGTCGCAATTGCCGCAGCTCTCGGTGTAGGCTTCCCCGAAGTAGCTGAGCAGGATGCGCCGACGGCAGACCAGCGCCTCTGCGTATTGCTGGATGCGCTCCAGCTTGGAGAGTTGGAGCTCGGTTTGTTCGTTGGGGCTGCCCAATATGATTTCCCGCAGCAGGGACACGTCGTTGAAGGAATAAAACAATACGGTTTCGGATTTTGCACCGTCGCGCCCGGCCCGCCCGATTTCCTGGTAGTATCCTTCCACGTTTTTGGGCAGGTTGTAGTGGATGACCCAGCGCACGTTGGACTTGTCAATGCCCATACCGAAGGCGATGGTCGCGCAGATGATGGGCGTGTGGTCGTTGATGAACCCTTCCTGTACCCTGCTGCGCTCGGAAGGGGGGAGGCCGGCGTGGTAGGCTGCTGCCCGGTAGCCCTGGTTTTGGAGTTTCTCGGCGAGGCTTTCGGCAGTTTTGCGGCTCAGGCAGTAGACGATGCCCGATTGTCCGGGGTGGTTGCGCAGGAAATAGAGGATTTGTGCAAACCGGTTCTGCCCGGGCAATACCTGAAGGCTCAGGTTGGGGCGGTCAAAAGAAGCGATGAACACCTCGGGTTCCTTCAGACGGAGCTGCTCGGAAATATCCCTGCGCGTGATTTTGTCGGCCGTAGCCGTCAACGCGATGATGGGCGTTTGCGGAAATTGCTCTTTCAGGAAGCCGAGCTGGGTGTATTCCTGCCGGAAGTCATGGCCCCAGGCAGAGATACAGTGCGCTTCGTCAATGGCAAACAGATTGATGGGACAGCGCTTGAGGAGCGGAAGAAAGCCCGGGGACAGGATTTTCTCGGGGGAAACGTAGAGCAAATCCAACTGCCCATTAAAAAAGGCGTTTTCTATATGCTGCTGCTCCCGGTGGTCCTGCGAACTGTTCAGGAAACCGGCCCGGATACCGTTCGCGCGCAGGCCCTCAACCTGGTCTTTCATCAGCGCGATGAGCGGGGACACGACGATGCAAGTACCGGGCATGACCAACGCGGGGAGTTGAAAACACAGCGATTTGCCCCCTCCTGTGGGCATGAGCACCAGACAGTCCCCGCCGTCCAGGACGGTGCGCACGACCGCTTCCTGCAGCGGTCTGAACTGGTCATAGCCAAAATACTTTTTTAAAGCGGCTTTTGCTTCTGACAACATGATTGGGTCGTTTAGTAGATTAGGTGGGCGCGTTACAGGTGGGAGCTGCTGGTCGCAGGATATGCCAAAGATACGGCATAGAATCGGCCTGTGCAACTGGGTACAAAAAAAGAAGCGGAACGATGGTCGTCCGCTTCTTTGAAAATACCTAGTAGTATTGGAAAAGATTGGTTTAGAAGGGGTTGTAAAGGGGAAAAATCACTTTGGGCAGATGGCGTAGGAGTTTTGGCAATACTCCCGCAAGATGCAAGGAAACTGCAAGCGCAAATACCCCATGAATATGGGGGGAGCCTTTTTTTTAGAAAAATTTCGGGATTTCCAGGCGGGCGATGCATCCTGGGCTATCTTGTTGTAGGGAAAAAAGGGCGTTCAGGCGTTGTGCGCGCATGTGGATATTGTGCAGCCCCTGTCCGTTTTTACCTGGTGTATTGGGTAACCCGACGCCGTTGTCCTGTACGAGAAGCAGGAACGACGTGCCCTTGCCCTGAATGGAGATGGACACCTTGTTCGCTCCGCTGTGTTTGAGGACATTGTTGATGAGTTCTTTGGCGATGAAATAGATGTCTTGCCGGTCTTGCACGTTGATTTTCATGTAGTGGGGCAGGTTTTCGGTCTCGAATTTGTAATCTATACCTGCCGGGTCCATGAGGAGGGAGGCATCTTCGCGGATGCGCAACAAGAGGTCTTCCAGGTTGTCCCGGCGGGAGTCCACGGACCATAGCACGTCGCTTAGCTTGTACATGGCCCGTCGGCTTACCTCCATGATCTGGGCGACCGACTTCTGAACATTCTGGTCGCTCACCCGGTACAACAGCAATTCCGCCTGCATGGAGATGCCCGCCAACAAGCCGCTGACCTCGTCGTGTATATCGCTGGAGATTTTCGTGCGGAGTTGCTCGATTTCCAGCTTCTGCTGCCATCGCGCCCGATAGAGGAGAAACAGCACCCCTCCCGCCAGGCAAAGGGATAGCGCGATGAACCACCAGCGCTTGTAAAAGAACTGTTGGACCCGGACGGGGATTTCTAGGACCTGCTGTGACCATACGCCCTGCGGGTCGGCCCCTGCGATGCGCAGGGTATAGTTGCCCGGGGGGATTTGGTTGTAGCGCACGCTGTGCTGGGGGCCGAGCAGGGTCCAGTCGTTTTCGAGCCCGACCAGCCGGCTTTTGTACTGGTTGCTGTTGGGTATGTAATACACCGGCAGGGCGAACTCGAGTTGGATGAAACGGGCATAGGGCGGGAGCTCGATTTTTTTTAAGTCCCTGGGAATTTCGAGCTCGTGCCGGGTGTCGTCCCGGATATCGTGCCAGGAGAGGTGCGTAGCGATGACCTTGGGCGTTTTGATTTTTTTGAGCAAGGCTGCGGGGTCGAAAACGTTTACCCCGTTGGTACACCCGAAGTACAGCTTTTTGTTCGTATCGTCCCGGAAGAAGGAATATCGGTTCATAGAGTTGTGGCTCAGGCCGTTTGCAGAGGAAAACTTAAAAAACCGCCCGGTTTTGGTTTCGTGGCAGGAGATGCCATAGTAGGTGCTGATCCAGGAATTGCCCTGCCAATCGGTCAATATTCCGCATATCCAGTCGCTGGAAAGCCCGTCTTGTTTGGTGTAGAGCCGCGTCTTTCCGCTCTCCGGGAAGTAGCGGAGCAGCCCGGTCGTGGTCCCGAGCCAGTATCCGCCGTCGGGGGCTTTCTGGACGACCTGGAAATTGCGGTACTGGCTTTTCCCGTCCGGGTTGAGGGGGTGGATCTGACGGGTTCGGAGCTCGAGTCGGAACAGGCCGGCGCTGGTGCATATCCAGTAGGTATCTTTGTCCACTGGATAGAGGAAGTTCAGGTCCAGCCGTTGAAAAGGGTTGTTTTTTTGGGTTCCCCTGATTTCGGAGAACTGTTCTGATACGGGGTCGAACTCCAGGAGCTCGCTGCTCCCATTTTCCTGGAACGTGAGGATGAGGAACCTGCCGTCGGGGGTGGGGCTGAAATACCGGAGCCGTTTGGGGTAGCGATACACCTTCGTTCGGGAGCTGACCGGGTCGTAGCGCATGAAGACCCCTTTCCCCAAGCCCTGGCAGCCCGTTCCCCAGACGTAGGTGCCGTCGGAATGGAGGTGCATGCTGCAATCGAACTGGAGCCGGAGGCCAGTGTTTTCTTCGTATAAGCGCAGGGTGTCCATTTTCCCGTCGTGTAGCCCTAAGCGGTACCAGTTGTTGTTTTCGCCGCTGATAAACAGGTGTTTGTCGCGGTGGGTACACATGCCCCGGATGACTTCCCCGAACTGGTCTTCCGGGAAGTTACTGGCTAAGTAATGCCGGAAGTCGAGGCGCGGGTTCTGGAATATCTTCAAGCCGGAGGACATGCCCCAGAACACGGTTTGGTATAGGTCGAAACTGTAAATGGCGGTGGGGTACTTGTCGTACTTGAGCAGGTAGCTGACGTCTTCGAACCCGGGCCCTTTGCCCATGAGGTAGATCCCTTCGCCCGGGGGGTAGCGCCCAATACCGTTGGT
>JBEGMH010000165.1:0-7800 GCA_041183125.1 Bacteroidota bacterium
TCATTTTACCATAACCTTCAACACGAAATCCATGAAAAAAATCTCGGTCGCCGTATTGCTCTCTCTATTGGGTCTCCCTGCTTTTGCGCAACAACTCACCAAAGAAGACGTACAGCGAACAGGGAATGCCGCTATCAAGGACGGGGCTCCGGAAGTGGAGCTCTACGAAGAGCGCGGCATGCAAACCAGCTTGAACATCAGCCTGCCGGACGTGCGCAAAAGCGTGGTGGACCGCGTATGGAAAAACTACACCCGCAGCCAATTAGGCAGCACGGCGAAATACAACCGCAAAACCAGGGAATTCGTCGCCGCCCAGGCAAAGGCCCCTGCTATTGCCTCTGGTCCGGTGAACCTCATGAGCAGGAGCAGCCAGATGGGTGCCGATGTCCATTTCACGCTTGTAGTGGATGCCCAGTCCAGCTTCCTGAACGCTGGTCTGACACCGCGCCGCGCCTCCAATGCCCACTCTCTGCTGGAAGATTTCGCCCTTGAGGTACGCAGGGAGAAAATCCGGATGCAGATTGAAGAGGAGGAAAAAAACCTGAAGCGCATGGAGAGCAGCCTCCAGCAACTCAAAAACGCCAACGTGCGCTACCACCGCGAAATCGAAATGGCACAGCAGCGCATTGCCCGCGCCAACGAAAATATCCAGCAAAACGAGAAAGACCAGGTAACGGCTGCCGACCAGATCAAGGCGCAGGCCAAACTGCTCGAAGCCGTAAAAAAGCAACTGAGCCAACTCTGAGCATTCCCGGTAGGCGTCTCATAGAACTTTTTGCGAAATCCATTATCTTTGACCCCCGCCCCAATCGGCGCACATACTGCATGGAGCCATCTAAAAAAAGGCCGGAGCCAACCGACCCCGCACCGCGCGGAGCGAAATCCCGTCGGGAAGACCTGTCGAACTTCGTGTTCGGCAAGGTACCCCCACAGGCTATTCCTTTGGAAGAGGCTGTGCTCGGTGCCATCATGCTCGAAAAAGACGCCCTGTCGGTAGTCCTTGACATCCTGCAGTCCGAAAGTTTTTACCTCGACGCCCACCAGTTGATCTACCGGGCCATGCTGGAGTTGTTCGAGAAGTCGTATCCGATTGACTTGCTCACCGTCACGGAAGCCCTCAAAAAAGCAGGTAAACTCGATGCCATTGGCGGGCCGTACTACCTGGTGGAACTGACCAACAAAGTCGCTTCCGCCGCCAACGTCGAGTACCATGCGCGGATTATTTCCCAAAAGTTTATCCAGCGGGAACTCATACGGGTCTCTACGAATGTCATCCGCAACGCTTACGAGGAGACTACCGACGTTTTTGACCTCCTCGACGAAGCCGAGCAGGGGCTTTTTGCCATCGCTGAAAAAAACATGAGCCGCGGCTACCAGACCATGGGCGCTTTGGCCAGTAAAGCCCTCAAACAAATCGAAGAACTCAAAGACAAGGAAGAGGGGCTCACTGGTGTGCCTACGGGCTTCACCGCGCTCGACCGCCTCACGTCCGGGTGGCAGCCCTCCGACCTCATCATCATCGCGGCCCGCCCGGGCATGGGAAAGACGTCTTTCGTGCTCTCCTTAGCCAAAAATGCCTCTATGGACTACAACAAGGGCATCGCCTTGTTCTCCCTGGAAATGTCGGCCTTGCAGCTCGCCCAACGCCTCATCTCCATGGAGTCGGAAATCACCCTGGCCAATCTGCGCACGGGCAAGCTCCAGGAATACGAACGCCAGCAACTGCGCAGCGCCATAGAACGCATCGGCAACGCACCCATCTATATAGACGATACCCCCGGTATCAATATCTTTGAACTGAGGGCCAAGTGCCGGCGCATGAAGCTACAATACGATATCCAGCTCATTATCATTGACTACCTGCAGCTCATGAGCGGTGGCGGCGAAAACCAGCGCGGCAACCGCGAACAAGAGGTCAGCGCCATCTCCCGGGCGTTGAAAAGCCTAGCCAAAGAGCTGCAGGTACCGGTCATCGCACTTTCCCAGCTCAGCCGTGCCGTAGAGGTGCGGGGGGGCAGCAAACGCCCGCAACTGTCCGACCTCCGGGAATCCGGCAGTATTGAGCAGGATGCCGATATCGTGTCCTTCATCTACCGCCCTGAGTACTACCAAATGCACGAAGACGACGACGGTACCTCCCTCAAAGGCATCGCCGAGGTCATCGTCGCCAAACACCGGAACGGTGCTACCGATACCGTCAAACTCCGGTTCACGGACCAGTTCGCCCGCTTCTCTAACCTGGACGACCCCGATTTCGGGTCTTTTCCGGGCGATGTCTTCAACACCCCACTCCCAGCTCCGACCGGCATCATCACCCGCTCCAGCAGGATGAACGACGATGAAGATATCCCGTTTTAAAAGTGCTCCCCTGCAAGATGTGCTCGAAAAGGGCTCTGTATGCTTAGATTTTTCCCGGAACACCCTACTTTTCCCTAAACCACATCGCTTTTTTTTGCAAAATCCGTAAAGATACCCTACTTTCGCAGGCAATTATGCAAGAAGTAATCGTACATATCCAGCACTTGACGCCGTTCGTGCGCCGCTTCCCTCGCCGCCCCTCGCGGGCGTAATCTTCTTCTACCTGTCCAGCAGCAGGGTACTACCCCTGCTTAACCGTCTTGACGACGCATGTTCCCCGTTTTTGGTACATCCCCTTTCAAAACTTACCCAGGGATATTCATGTCTTGGCCCCCGCAGGGTCTATCGCCAACACATTTTTATCATCTCAATCTATTATCAAAATGTTCGATCACCAGCAGCAGCACACAAAAGATAGCGAAATCACAGACATCGTCATCGAGGTAGCTTCAGAAAAACACGGCAGATATGCCGCTGATATTTGCAAAATGATGGCCGAATCGGCCAGGGCCAGGGGAACAGGTATTGCAGAACGCAAACCGGAATATATCCTGGAAAAAATGGCCAAAGGCAACGCTGTCATCGCATTGCAAGGCGAACTCTTAGCCGGCTTCTGCTATATCGAAACCTGGGACCACGGCAAATACGTAGCCAACTCAGGCCTCATCGTCAACCCCGACCTGCGCCGCCATGGGCTAGCGCGCGCTATCAAAGGAAAAGTCTTCAACCTGGCCCGCGATAAATACCCCGATGCCCGCGTATTTGGGATCACCACCAGCCTGGCGGTCATGAAAATCAACAGCGCCCTGGGCTATCATCCGGTCACCTTCTCCGAACTGACCCAGGACCCCACCTTCTGGGACGGTTGCCGTTCCTGCCCCAACTACGATATCCTCGAGCGCAACCAAAAGCGCATGTGCCTGTGCACCGCCATGTTAGCCCCGTCCAAAAATGAAATGCTGGCCATGAAACACGATTTATCAAATCTAATCATAAACGAAAATGAAAAATAATAAGGTCGTCCTCGCCTTTAGCGGCGGGTTGGACACTTCGTTCTGCGCCAAATACCTCAGCATCGAAAAGGGGATGGAAGTCCATGCCCTCACCGTGAACACGGGCGGGTTCAGTGCGGAAGAGGCCGAGGGCCTGCGCCAAAAAGCCCTCGAACTAGGCGCCAAGAGTTTCCATATCGCCCAAATCGAAAAGGACTACTACCAGCACTGCGTCCGCTACCTGATCTACGGAAACGTGCTGCGCAACAATACCTATCCGCTGTCCGTCAGCGCAGAGCGCATGTTCCAGGCCCTCGAAACAGCAAAATACGCCCGCCAAATCGGCGCTTCTGCCGTCGCGCACGGCTCTACCGGTGCTGGTAACGACCAGGTGCGCTTCGACCTCGTCTTCCAAACCCTGGCGCCCGAACTCGACATCATCACCCCCATCCGCGACCTGCGCCTGAGCCGACAGGAAGAAATTGACTACCTCCAGAAAAACGGTATCCAGTGGAACTGGACCAAGGCCAAGTATTCTATCAACCAGGGCCTATGGGGTACCAGCGTAGGGGGTGCCGAAACCCTCAGTTCCCAGCTGCCCCTGCCCGAAGAAGCCTTCCCTTCGCCGCTGGTCGCCACCTCCCCGAAAGTGCTCCAACTGCATTTCGCCAAGGGCGAGCTCATCGGTATTGACAACGAGACCTACGCCCACCCGGTGGATGCCATCCACGCCCTGCAAAATATCGCAAAAGACTATGCCATAGGCCGTGACATCCACGTGGGCGATACCATTATCGGCATCAAAGGGCGCGTGGGGTTCGAAGCGGCAGCCCCGCTCATCATCGTCAAAGCCCATCACCTACTGGAAAAACACACCTTGTCCAAATGGCAGCTCTACTGGAAGGAACAAATGGGCAACTGGTACGGCATGTTGCTACACGAAGGCCAGTACCTCGAACCGGTCATGCGCAACGTAGAGGGCTTCCTAGAAAGTACCCAGGAATACGTCAGCGGACAGGTATTCGTCGCGTTGCACCCCTATCGGTTTGAACTGCAGGGCATCTCCTCTCCCTACGACCTGATGCAATCTTCCTTCGGCCAGTACGGTGAGATGAACAATGCCTGGTCGGGCGACGACGTCAAAGGGTTTACCAAAATTTTAGCCAACGCGGGCAAAATCTACCAGGCCGTACACCAGGAAAAAACCAAAGACGCATGAACATACGGGCTGGTATCATCGGCGCAGCAGGCTATACCGGTGGGGAAATGCTGCGCATCCTCCTCCGCCATCCGCAGGTGGACATCGCTTTCGCCCACAGCAAAAGCCAGGGGGGGAAACCCGTCTGGCTCGTACATGAAGACCTCGAGGGCGAAACGGAACTGCATTTCAGCGAAACCTTCCACGCCAGGGAAGCAGATGTCTTATTTCTCTGTGTGGGCCATGGGCAGGCAAAAACCTTTTTAGAGGAAAACCCCGTACCCGATGAGGTGGTGGTCATTGACCTGAGCCAGGATTTTCGCCTCGACCCTTCTTTTGTCTATGGGCTGCCCGAGCTCAACAAAGCCGCGATCCAAAAGAGCAAGCGCATCGCCAACTGCGGCTGCTTTGCCACCGCCATCCAACTGGCCCTGCTGCCGCTTGCCAAAGAGGGCCTGCTCCAAAAAGAGGTGCATATACACGCCATCACCGGCTCTACCGGTGCGGGCCAGGGTTTGTCCCCCACCAGCCACTTCAGTTGGCGAGCCAACAACCTGCAGGTGTACAAGGCCTTTGAACACCAACACCTCAAAGAAATCCGACGCAGCCTGGAACAACTCCAGCCCGGCATGGTGTCCCCGCTGAACTTTATCCCCGTCCGGGGCGACTTCACCCGGGGAATACTGGCGTCCGTTTACACAGATTGCCCGCTCTCAGAAGCCGAACTGCGCGACGCATACCAGTCCTTCTACCGCGACGCCCCTTTTACGGTCGTCAGCAGCAGAAACCCCAACCTCAAGCAGGTAGTCAACACGAACAAGTGTCTGCTGTATATCGAAAAACATGGCGATAAAGCTTTTATCGTCAGCGCGATAGACAACCTGACAAAAGGGGCTTCCGGACAGGCGGTACAGAATATGAACCTGGTTTTCGGCTTTGACGAAACCAGTGGGCTACAACTCAAACCTATTGGCTTTTAACTCTAATCTATTCGCATCGTGGAACTATTTGATGTCTATCCTCTATACGACCTGAAGCCCGTGCGTGGGCAGGGGGCGTATGTGTATGATGAAAATGGCCGCGCCTACCTGGATTTCTACGGAGGCCATGCCGTCATTTCTATCGGGCACACCCACCCGCATTACGTGCAACGCATCACCGAGCAGCTTCAAAAACTGGCTTTTTATTCCAACTCCATCCACAACGACCTCCAGACGGAACTCGCGCTGAAGTTGGGCGAGCTCTCGGGTTGTGCCGATTATCGCCTGTTTTTGTGCAATTCCGGTGCTGAAGCCAATGAAAACGCCCTCAAAATTGCGTCTTTTGAAAACGGTCGCCAAAAGGTCATCGCCTTCAAACGCGCCTTCCACGGGCGTACCTCCGCTTCCGTTCGCATTACCGAGAACCTGTCCATCCAGGCTGCTATCAACCAGGGGTTTCCCGTTGATTTCCTGCCCTTGAACGACCTGGATGCGGTGGAAGCACAACTCAAACAGGGCGATGTGACGGCGGTGATCGTGGAGGGCATCCAGGGCATCGGAGGGATCTATTTGCCCGAACCTGCTTTCTTACAGGGCTTGCAACAGCTTTGCCGACAGTATGACGCGGTGTTCATCCTCGACGAAATCCAGTCGGGCTATGGCCGGAGCGGAAAATTTTTCGCGTTCCAGCACGCGGATATCGAACCGGACCTCATCACCGTCGCAAAAGGTATGGGCAACGGATTCCCTATCGCCGGGGTACTCATCCACCCCAGGTTTAAGGCGAAGCACGGGATGCTGGGCACCACTTTTGGCGGTAGCCACCTAGCCTGTGCCGCAGGGCTCGCCGTGCTGGAGGTCATCCAGAAGGAAAACCTGGTAGCCAACGCTGCCCAAATGGGCCAACTCCTGCTCGAAGGGCTGCATACCCTACCTGGCATCCAGGCTGTTCGCGGTGCCGGGCTCATGATTGGCGTGGATTTCGAAACCAATACCGGCCCGCTGCGCAAAAAACTGCTCTTCGAACAGTACCTGTTCACCGGTTCAGCCTCCAACCCTAATACGATACGCTTATTGCCGGCGCTGAACATAAGCCCGGTCGAAACAGAACTCTTCCTGGAACGCTTCGCCAAAGCACTGGAAACACAGCAAACCCCTATACTGGCATAAACACAACCATATCCTCATGAAGCAGTTTTTATCCGCGATGGATGCGCCTGATGTACACGCACTGGTGCAGGACGCCCTCGCTTGTAAAAAAGACCCGCACGGGTTTTCCCACCTTGGGAAAAACAAGACCATGGTCATGCTCTTCTTTAACCCCAGCCTGCGGACCCGCCTCAGCACGGAAAAAGCTGCCCTCAACCTAGGCATGCAGGTCATCAGCATGAACGCCGACCAGGGCTGGAACCTCGAATTTGAAGAGGGCGCCATTATGAACGCCGGCAGTGCCGAACATATCCGGGAAGCCGCCGCTGTCATCAGCCAGTATGCGGATATCATCGGTGTGCGTACCTTCCCCTCGCTCAAGGACAGGGAAAAAGACTACGCCGACCAGATCATAAAAAGCTTTGTGCGCTACGCCCGGGTACCCGTAGTCAGCCTGGAGTCGGCCATTCGCCACCCGCTGCAATCCCTCACCGATGTGCTCACGGTGGAGCAATTCAAAAAAACAGCGCGCCCTAAGGTCGTGCTGACCTGGGCTCCCCATCCCAGGGCGCTGCCACAAGCCGTTCCCAACTCCTTCGTCGAGTGGATGCAGCGCGCCGAAGTGGACCTAGTCATCACCCACCCAAAGGGCTATGAACTAGCCCCAGAGTTCGCAAAGGATACTCCCGTGGTATACGACCAGAACAAAGCGCTCGAGGGAGCTGATTTTGTCTACGCCAAAAACTGGTCCTCCTACGAGCAGTATGGGCAGATCCTCAGCCAAGACCCCGACTGGCAGGTTACCCCGGAAAAAATGGCGCGTACGCATGAGGCCAGGTTCATGCACTGCTTGCCCGTACGCCGCAACGTCATCGTCTCGGATGCCGTATTGGACAGCCCGCAATCAGTCGTGATCGAACAGGCCGGAAACCGCACTTTTGCGGCTATGTCCGTACTGAAAGCTATCCTGGCCACACTTTAAACTACCGTACATGGAATTGCACATCATAAAAATCGGGGGGAAAGTCGTAGACAACGAAATTATGCTCCAGGAAATCCTCCGGGGTTTTATCGCCGACAACAGACCTAAAATACTCGTACACGGAGGGGGAAAAGGCGCTAC
>JBEGMH010000166.1:0-3120 GCA_041183125.1 Bacteroidota bacterium
GCAAAACCAGCTTTTGTGAATCCAGAACCATTATCAATGATTACTGCTTGATCTGCCATATTTTCTATTGCCCACGAATAACGCTTCGCTTGGCAGTGCTGCGCCCTACTGGTTTCCCAAAGCGGAGGGGTGTTCAGGTGATGCCCCTTTTTGTTTTTTCCCATAGGGATACTGTACAGCAGTACAATCATCTCCTAGCGAAACTGCGCAAAAGTGAACATCCAGGGTTGATTTTCCTAATTTTTGATATGTACAAAAACCTGTACAATTGTGCCTGGAGGGCAGTTTTAGGCTATTTTTGGGCCTTAAAAAGCACAGAAAACCCAAAAATGACCACAACCCCAACCTTTTCGGCACCCCACCGTGAATGGTCGGATGTAACGCCTATGCGATACAACGGTCGTAGGGGCTTTTATAAAATGACCTTTTTGTACAACCCCCTACGGCCACCGTCCAAAACGATTGGTTCCATTAATTTGCGTAAATGCGGGGAGGGCATGGATGTTTTTTTGTTCACACCCAATATCCAGCTTTCTCCGCACTTTTTTGAAAATGTCCAGTAGTATGCTATTCAACTACTCCACAACCCCCTTTGAACCTTGTGATTGGTTTTTTTTTCTCGCAAAGCCGCAAAGAAAAATACCCGTCTTTGAGTCTTTGCGTGGTATAACTAACCCTAACCCTAATTCCTAGACAGGATACCGCCTGGTGGACTCCGCGACCGTCACACCATGCCCCCCCGAAGGAACCAACTGGTTTATAGATGCGTTGTTTTATAAAGGCGCAATAAACTTGTTGGGCGGGGAATCATCGAGGGGTGAAAAAGGCCCTTTTTCACCTCTAGCCAGCCCCTCTTAACAAGTATTAGATGATTTAGTTTCTTTTTTTCCAAAAGCTTATGTTGTTACACTCTAACCTGTAAACTCATCTAAAATGGAAAAAGATACCATTGTAAAACTAAGCAAACGGTTTGAAGAACATGCCTACGAGCAAGACGGCATAGAATACTGGTTGGCTCGTGAATTACAAGAACTCTTAGGGTACTCCGATTGGCGCAATTTTTTAAACGCCATTCATAAGGCAAAAGACAGTTGTGAAACCACCGGGGAAACAGTCTCAGACCATTTCGTTGACATCACCAAAATGGTCAAAATTGGCTCGGGCGCCGAACGCAAGCAAGAAGATAGCATGCTTACCCGATACGCTTGTTACCTGATTGCCCAAAACGGTGACCCCAAGAAAGAACAAATCGCCTTATTCCATAGTCGCAACCCCCTTTGAACCTTGTGATTGGTTTTTTTTGGCTCGCAAAGCCGCAAAGCCGCAAAGAAAATACCCACCCTGCGCACGCTTAAAAAACCTCACCCCCCATACCGCTTCCAGGCCTCTCCCAACAACCCGCGCAGGTGGGCGGCGGCGTGCGCCGGTGCCAGTACCCGCACATTCGGCCCTAACGCCAGGAGGAGCTGGTAGAACTCCACGTTCGGGATGAGGTGGAGGCGGAGGAACAGGCCCTCCGCGTCGTGGCGCAGCTTGCGCTGGGAGCCGTGCAGCGGCTTGGTGAGCACGTACGGCGCCGATTCGGGCGAGACCCAGAGCGCTATGTCTTCGGGCAGCGCCCCGACGGGCTTGGTCACGCCCACGATGTCGTCGAAGTACTCCTCCCAGCAGATGCCCGGGTCGGGCCCGAAGGGCAGGGCCAGCTCCTCCAGCCCCTGGATGCGGTCCAGCGCGAGCGTCCAGTCGGGGGTGCCGCTCTCGGCGTGCCGCCCAAAGACGAACCAGCGCTTGTTGTACTGCTTCAAATGGTACGGGTGGAAGACGATAGGGTAGGGGCTCTCCGACTTGAAGTCGCGGTACTGCACGCACAACACTTTGCGGTACAGGATCGCCAGGAACAAAGGCCTAAGGTACTCGATGCCCCGCAGGTAGGGGTTGTGGTCCAGCGCGATGAGGGCGCGCAGCTCCGCCGGTGCGCCAGGGCGCAGCCGCGCCAACAAAGCCTGTAGGTCGGTCAGCTCCGGGACGCCGCCCAGGCGCGCCAATAGGTCCATGCCCAGCTCGAGCTGCAACAGCTCCTGCTCGTTGAGCGGGTGGTTGCTGATCGAAAAAGCGGGGTTCTCGTAGCGGTAATGCACCCGCCGCCCCTCCCGGACGCGCAGCAGCGGCACCCGCCAGCCCGCTTCGCTCTCCATAAAAGCGATGTCTTCGTATAACTGCCGCAGCCCGATGGCCGAGCCGTTGTGCGCCTCCAGGGCCGCGTTGCAGGCCTCCAGGAGGTCTTCGAGGAAATACTTGCGGCCGGGGTTGCGGAAGCAACGGTCCAGGGCCTGGTAGCGGATGGTGGCGGATTTGTGCTGGGCCATAAAAAAAGTTTGTACTGCACGCTGGCTGCAGGGGTAAGACAGACATTTGTCGCGAAGAGGAAAAACAGGCCCCAGGAGATGCATGCGTTGTGGGGAGGCAGCCGGGAAAGTACATCCCACTCCCCCCTCTGCCGACCCCCTCGCCATGCATCAAAATGCGTTTTACGGTGCAAAAATACCCTTTTTCCCGATAGGGCAAGTGCGCAGGAGAAAAAATATAAGCCTTTGTTTATGAGGCAAGTACCCTATCTCCGATACATTTCCCCTATTTTTTCTTGCAGGGAAAGAAAAAAAATGTTACCTTAAAGCACATTTCTGAGAAAGAGCATTTGACCGGTATCGCACACCACCGTGCAAGGGGTTCATATAGCCCCTGCAGACCGGTCTGTCAGGTATAAGGCAGCCCGCGTCACACATCTTACAAAAGGTCAAACCGCTTGTGCTATGAAGCATGTCCAGTACCTACGGGTACAATTCCAACCCGAAATCACCCCTGCCGAACTCCCGAAGTTCCGGGGCGCGGTCATTCAGGCCGTGGAACGGGAACACCTCCTCTTCCACAACCACTTAGACGAGGAACGCCTCCGCTACGCGTACCCCCTGATCCAGTACAAACGCCTGCGCGGCAAGCCGGCCCTGGTATGCCTCGACGAAGGCACCGACGCCATCCACGCCCTCTTCGAACGCCGCGTGCGGACCCTACACCTCGGCACCCGCGAGATTGAACTCCAAGTGGAAGCCATAGACCTCAAAG
>JBEGMH010000167.1:0-11192 GCA_041183125.1 Bacteroidota bacterium
GCGCATACCGCTACGTTCAGGGAGTGTTTAGAGCCGAACTGCGGTACTTCGAGGGCGCCGTCGCAGAGACCGAGCACCCCATCGGATACCCCTTCCACTTCGTTTCCCAGCACCAGGGCCAGTTTCGTTCCCTGGGTCACCTGAAAGCATTGGAGCGGGGTACTTCCCTCTACTTGTTCGACGGCCCAGATAGCATACCCTTCTTTTTTTAGCTCCTCGATGGCCGTCTGTACCTCTGCCACATACTTCCAGGCTACGGATTCAGTGGCACCCAGTGCGGTCTTGTTAATTTCGCTGTGCGGAGGCCGGGCGGTGATGCCGCACAAAACCAACTGTTCCACCAGGAAACTATCTGAGGTACGAAAAATAGAACCCACATTCAAGGCGGAGCGCACGTTGTCCAACACGAGCGCCACGGGCATCTTGGGGGTCTTTTTGTAGAGGGAAGGGCTGATGCGGCCCAACTCATCCATCGCCAATTTACGCATAAACCCGATTTGAATCAAGAGGTAGTTTGCCGTTGGCGGTATTCCATAGCCGCCCGTACGAAATGGACGAAGAGTGGATGGGGCCGTTCCACTGTACTTTTCAATTCCGGGTGGAACTGTACCCCTATAAACCAGGGGTGGCCCTTCAGCTCGATGATTTCGACTAAGTTTTCCTCCGGGTTGACCCCGCTGGCCAGCAGATCGCTATGGGCAAATCTTTCCCGATACGCGTTATTGAACTCGAACCGATGGCGATGGCGTTCGCTGATCACAGGAGCCTCCTGATACACCTGGTGTGCGATGGAGCCGGGAGACAGTTTGCAGTCGTAGGCTCCCAAGCGCATAGTACCCCCTTTTTTCGTCGTTTTTTTCTGCTGCTCCATCATGTCAATGACCGGATCGGGCGTATCGGGGTCTACCTCTGTGGATGCGGCTAACGGCAATCCCAGCACATGGTTGGCGTATTCTACCACGGCGCACTGCATTCCCAGGCAAATTCCGAAGAAGGGGATATTGTTTTCCCGCACGTAGCGGATGGCTTTTATTTTGCCCGCGATGCCCCGTTCCCCGAAACCAGGGGCTACCAGTATCCCGTCCAGGCCCTCGAGTTTAGCCCCTACCTCTGTGTAGTCCCCTTCTAATTGTTCGGAATGGATGGGCACTACCTTTACGTGGCACTCGTTTACCGCGCCTGCGTGTACAAAGGATTCATAGATAGACTTGTACGCGTCCTGCAGCTTATTGTACTTGCCTACCAGGCCGATGCGCACTTCGTGGGAGGGGTTTTTCAGTTTTCCCAGAAATACCTTCCACGCGGACAGGTCTGGCTCCCGTCGGTCCTGAAGGTGGAGTTTGGTGAGCACAATCATATCCAGCCGTTCTTTCAGCATGAGCAGCGGCACATCGTAGATCGTTTCCACATCAATAGACTCGATAACCGACGCCACGTCCACGTTGCAAAACTGTGCGAGTTTGCGCCGGATTTCCATCGTGAGCGGGTGTTCTGTGCGGCAGACCAGGACATCGGGTTGAATTCCCGTCGTAAGCAATTCTTTTACAGAGTGTTGAGTAGGTTTCGTTTTAAGTTCCCTAGCTGCTTTGAGGTAGGGGATCAAGGTGAGGTGGATGACCAGGCAGTTGCCGGCACCGAGTTCCCAGCGGAGTTGGCGGAGCGATTCCAGGTAAGGCAGGGATTCGATGTCCCCGACGGTTCCCCCTAACTCTGTGATGACGATATCATAGCGGTTGGTAGCGCCCAACAACTGAACCCTGCGTTTGATTTCATCGGTGATGTGCGGGATGACCTGTACGGTTTTACCTAAATAGTCCCCTGCTCTTTCTTTGTGGATGACCGATTGGTAGATACGGCCTGTCGTTACATTGTTGGCCTGGGAGGTAGGGACGTCCAGGAAGCGCTCGTAATGGCCGAGGTCCAGGTCGGTTTCGGCGCCGTCATCGGTGACGTAGCACTCGCCGTGTTCGTACGGGTTGAGGGTTCCCGGATCCACGTTGATATAAGGATCGAATTTTTGTATAGTAACGGAAAAACCCCTGGCTAACAAGAGCTTACCCAAGGATGCGGAAATGATTCCCTTGCCGAGCGATGACGTGACACCTCCCGTAACAAACACATATTTGGTCATGGTATTGGATACTTTGTTACGGGCTTCAAAGGTAGGGAAAAAATTTATTGGAACACAGTACTTGCGCGATATTATCGCATCAAGGTTACGTCTCCTTTAAACCGCTCCACGCGCCCGTCGAGGTATTCCACCTGGCCGTGGAACACATAGACACCCGGGTTTTGTAGTACTCCCCGGTAGGTGCCATCCCATCCAAACGCGGGGTCATTGGGTATAAAATCCTGTTTTTCAAACACCAGTATCCCCCATCTGTCGAACACCTGGATGGAGTGGATGCGCACGACTTCCGGCCCGGAGAAGAGCATGAACACATCATTTGTCCCATCGTTATTGGGGGAAAAAGCGTTGGGGATATACAAGCGCTGGGAGGGCTCCACAAAAACCTGTACCGAATCCAAAGCGGTACAGCCGTTAGTATCGCTTACAACGGCTGCAAACCAGGTCGTTTGGAGGGGTTGTATATTGAGCGTGGCCCCGATATGGTTTCTCAGGGAATCCGGTCGGGTCCATTGCAGGGTAGCGATTGCCTTGGGCGGGATATTGGTCTGGGCAGTCAGTTGCAAGCGGTCTCCGAGGGAGATGTAGCGATCGGGGCCCAAGTCGAGGGTTGCCGTGAACCCTGGGGCGATATCGAAGCGCCCGGTATATTCACAGCCATTGGCATCCTGTACGGTCAGGCGATAGTTACCGGGGGGCAGGTTTTTAAACTCTTGCCCCGCCACATACCCTTCTGTCCCGCCCAGGCGGTAAATGAACGGAGAAACCCCTCCGTTTACGGTTTCCACCTTTACCCGGCCATCGCGGCGGCCCGAACAGGTTTCGGGGTAGAGGGCAAGGGTAAAACCGAGGGGTGCAGTGCTGTTTTTGAGGGCTCTGGCGGTATCCCTTCCGATACAACCATTCGCTGGGTTGATGACTTCCAGCATGAAAGTGCCGGGCAGGTCTGTTTTGAGCGAGTCGGTACGACTGAGGATAAAGCGGTTGGCCATATCCCGCCACTGGTACTGCCAGGCGGGATTGGGCATTTGTGCAAACAGGGTAGCTTCTTTTAGATTACAGTCTATTTCCCTATCCGGGCCGGCGTTTGCAGCAGGGCTGATCGTATCTATTCGGATCATGACGGAGTCCCTACCGGCACATCCGTTGCGGACCTGCAGTGCTTCGAGGGTATACGTACCCGGTTGTTTGGCGGTCCAGTTCAAAAGGTCGCCCTGGTAAGGCGTTTTCTGTCCCTGGAACGACCATGCGTACTGCCAGCCGGGGGTGGCATCGGTTTTCAAGAGGACGCTGTCTGTGGAGCAGTTCAGTATCCCTGAGCCAGAGATGGTTGGTCGGGGGGCTATCGTATCTATAGCTACCACGACGCGGGCTACCCCTGTACAACCCGTAAGGGTATCCAGAACCTGTAGTTCGTAGCGGCCGGGTATTGAAACGCGGGTATCGAGGCTGGTATCGAGCGCGGTATTTTGCCCTTCCCGCTGCCAGGCATAAGCGAATTGCCGGCCTTGCTGGGAGCGTTTTCCATTCAGCAGCACCGAAGACGTCGCGCAATCCAGCGTATCCTCTGCGAAGGCGCTGGCGAGGGGTACATACGCTTTTTCGAGCACCTGTACGGAGGCAGGCAGGGAAATGCAGCCATATCGGCTATCGCGCAGCACCAGTTGATAGCTCCCGGCTTCCGAAACGACCGGACGGTGGAGGTTCCTGTTTTGTCGGTCTATACCGGGGCCATCCCAAGAAGCTATGTAAAGCTGGGTATCTATACGGGCAGCTGTTCCCAGTCGCACCGTTCGCCGGGCACAGGTCAGGCTGGTATCGGGCCCGGCGACAGCGAGAGGCCGTTCGATGTAGGCCACTTCGACCGTATCGGTGCCCAGGCATCCTTCAGCATCCTTCACCGACACGCTCAGGCTGCCTGAGCGGGTGACCTCTATCCGGGGGGTAGTAGCCCCATTGCTCCAGGTTATGGTTTGAAAGGTATCGGCTACGGCGAGGCGCGCCGTGCTGTCGGTACAAAAGAACGCATCGCCGGTAATTTTAGGGACAGGCGCGGGGAGGCTGGTGAGCAGGATGCTGTCGCGGGCCCGGCAACCATTTTCAGCCTGGACTTCAACGACATACCAGCCTGGGGTATAGGCGGCCCGCGGGTGGACGGACGTACTGTCCGGCAACCAATGCAAGTTGGCGTAGGCACCCGTCACCCTGAGCAGGGAAGAATCGCCCGGGCACAACGTCGTGTCCCCTTCTATTTCCGGTTCGGGGGAATCTATGGCAATGACCCTGATACGGGCAAACCCCGAGCAGCCCAGTTCGTCGTTGACCGTTACCCCGTACGTATTCTCTTGGCGCACTACGATCCGGTTGGTTTGCTCGCCTGTGGTCCATTGGTAGGAAGGGAAGCCCCCGGCCACTTCCAGCACTACCGAATCGCGGCTACATAAAAACCGGTCTCCTTCGATGACCGGATAAGGGATTCTCGAGAGCACGACCTTTACCTCATCGGAAACGGCGCAACCATTCGGGGCAAAGGCCAGGATGCCGTAGGGTCCGGGTTCAAAAACCACGATCGCGGTATCCCGGGAGCCGTTGGTCCAGGTATAGTTTGTAAAACCGCCCGGTACGCTCAGTACCGTAGTATCGTTTCGGCAGAGCCAAAGCTTACCGCTGATAGCGATAGGCGGCACTGGCTTTTCTTCTATTTCTTTTTCCACCTCCTGCACACAGCCGTTCCGGTCGGTAACGGTAAGCCGATACGTTCCCCCTCTGGAGATACTCACCGTAGCGGTGGAATCGCCCGTTGACCAGCGGTAGCGCTCGTAATCCCCCCCGCTAGCGATGAGCTGTACTTGTTGCCCCGAGCAAAAACTGGGTGGGCCCAGGATGGTCGGCTTTACTTTTGCGAGCAGTACCACCTCAACGGCTGTGCTGCTGGTGCAAAAATTGCTGTCTACCACGGTCAGCGCATAGTTGCCTTGTTCGTACACCTCAATAGAGGATTTCCTGCTTCCATCAGACCAGCGATATTGTACAAAGCCGGGTCCGGCGTCAAAACGCGCCGTATCGCCTTCGCAAAGCGCAAAGCGGCCAACGGGGAGAGCTGTTTGGATGGGCTCCAGCTTCTCTAACCAGATGGAATCTTCCCTCGTACAACCGTTAGCTGCTGTCAGCGTTACCCCGTACCACCCTGGCGAACGCAAGACCAGGAACGTATCGGTGGTTCCGGTTGACCAAAGGTATTGTCCATACCCGGCAGGCACCTGCAGCAAGGTAGAATCGCCTGTGCAAAAGCGGCTTGCTCCGGCTATCTCTATTGCAGGATTGCTCAGTAGGGTCATTTCTTTAGCAGCTTCTGCGCGGCAGCCCAGGGAATCGGTCACGATTAGGGAGAAACGCCCTTCCAGGTCCTGTAAAGGAAGGGAATCGGTTTGTGCCCCATTTGACCACTGGTAGGTGACGTAACCCGGCGTAGCGCGCCAAATGACCGGTGTGCCCTCGCACGCGTCCGGGGGGCCGGTAATCTCTAAAAAGGGGCGTGGGGCTTCCCGAAGTACGTGCCGGGCTTCTCCCCTACAGCCTTTGGCATCGGTCACCGTGAGGGTATAGTCGCCCGCCTGGCTGGCTAATAAGACTGGAGAGGTGCCCCCAGTAGACCAGCGGTAAGCGCGATAAATCGGGCTCACAGAAAGGAGTACCAAGGAATCCGGGCACAAGACCGCGGCACCTCTGATGAGCGGTGTCGGCTTGGGGTTTACTACTACCTGAATGGAATCCGTCGCTTTGCACCCCTCTACAGAGGTCACCGTAACGCGGTATACCCCTCCTTTTTGCACTAAAATATCCGGAAATACCTCCCCTGTAGACCACTGATAAGCGGCGAACAGGCCGGGGGTAAGCCTTCTTATTTCCCCCCCGCAAAACTCGATATCGCTGCCCAGGTTGGGTTTGGGCAGTGGGAAGGAATCCACTGGTGCGGAGGTGCTGCCCTGGCAGCCCAGGCTATCGGTCACGGTGAGCGAGTAATCGCCCGGCTGGGCGACCAGCAGCGTGGAGTCCCGCGAGCCGTCTGACCATTGATACCGTGAGAAGCCTGCCGCTACGGATAATGTAGTGGTGCCCCCGGTACAGAACCCACGTTTCCCTGCAATCAGTGGCCGCGGGTTGGCACGCTCCGAAATCCGGATCTGCGTTTCAGCTGTACAACCGAACGTATCCACTACCGACAAGCGCAGGCTTCCGCCGGTGCGGATGCGCACGGAGTCGGTTATCCCCCCGTTGGACCATAGGTAAGATACATAGCCCGGCAGGGTGCGCAGCAAGACCGATTCCCCTGCACAAAAGTACGTCGGCCCCTGCACGGGCGGTGGGGCCGGCACTATGGAGATCAGCTCCTGCTCCCCGACGACCGAACACCCCTCTTCATCGGTAAGCGTAACGCGGTATAACCCGCCTGAATCCACGGAGATGACCGGAGTCGTATCCCCGTTGGACCAGCGGTAAGCGGTATATCCGGGATCGGCGGACAACTCGGTCGTTTCCCCTGGGCAGAGGATAGAATCCCCTGATATTTGGGGGATGGGAAGTATCTTTTGCGTTAGGCGAAACGTATCTGAACCTGCGCAACCCAGTCCGTTGGTGACCGTGAGCCCATACACGCCGGGGGTGGAAACCCGTATCGAATCTGCGGTAGAGCCATCCGACCAGCGGTAGGTGCCCAGTCCGGGGCCGCTGCGCAAGGTGAGCAGCAAGCCCGGGCAGATTGTCCTGCGCCCTGAGATCTCCGGTGCAGGGGATGGGTGTACCTGCACCGATAAAGTATCGCTGTGTACACAATTTCCCTCTTCCACCAGGAATATAAATGGAAAGGTACCCGTTGCGTTTTTGGGGATACGCAAGCGCGTGGTGACAGAAGCAGGGGCTTCCAGCCAGTTCTGTACACTGTCGGGGGCGATCCAGCGCACCTTTTCACCTCCATTTGTATTGGAATACCGAGCGTTCAAATCGAGGCTGGTGCCCGCGCATACGGTGGTATCTTTTCCTGCATCCACGGTAACCCGGTCGCAGTTGGGGTTGGCGATACAGTTGAGGTAGGGGGCTGCTGTACCGCCCCAGGTGAGCCGGAAAGACTCTGCGACAGCTGAGTCGAAGTTCACTGCGTTCAGGCCCACGAAAAAATCCACCAGAAGGTAGAACCCTTGGCCGGGCTGTACGATCAGGGAGTCCACAAAGCCATCGCCGTCGAGGCCTTCGGTCGTGTCCCTTGCCCCCCGCCCCAAACCAGTTCGGATGATGGTCTGGTTGGAGGAAATCTGGGCAAAAGAACAGCGAAGCGGCTTGCCCAGGCTATCGCAGCCGGGATTAGGGCCATAGAGCGCGAAGTCGTAATCCTGGCCTTTAAAAAGTACGGAATCGGACAGGGTAAACGAAATCCCGGAGTGAGGGGGCATATCTTTTCGGAACTCAAAATAGAACCATACCGATATGTTTTCCCTTCGTTCCAGGCAGCCCGGGTCATTTTTCAGGTTGGAAAAATCATCTAAGCCGGCCCCAGATTTGGGTGTGAAGGAGAACGGGCGGTCATCGCAAATGACGATGGCGCGCCGGCAGTCATTGGGCTGGCCAAAAGCCAACAGAGGAACAAGACCAAGAATAGCGAGCAAAAAGTTTTTGAGATAGATGTTACCCATTGGGCTTTATTTATGGATGGCCCCTCGATTTTACATCGGACACGACGCAACGTTAGTTTAACGCAGCATTTAGCTGTAAATTGCCGTCCGCACTTAGGGAACCTTTACCCGGTAACCCGCGAGACTGTGGGGCTTCTTTTCAGCCCAGGCCCCTACGCTTGATTTCGGCCAATACGAACTGGTATTCCCGGCTCATATCGCCTGATACCGAAGTGTTCTCCTGTGCCCTTCGGATGAGGTAAGGCGTCACTTCGCGCACGGGGCCGTATATCAAGTATTTCGCCGCGTTGAACCCCGCCCTGGCCAGGTTGAAGGTCAGGTTATCGCTCATCCCGAAGAGCTGGGCAAACAACGCATGGGGATGGTTGCGGGGAATATTGCGCTGCACCAGCAGCGCAGCCATCCACAAAGCGCTCTCTGGGTTGTGTGAAGCGTTACAGCAGGCGATATGCGAGTAGTGGTCTATGCAGAAGAGCACGGCCTGGTTATAAGCGCGATCGGTAGCTTCCTTGTCCGGGTGGATTGGGGAAGGGTATCCCTGCTCTGAAGCCCGGTTGCGCTCTTTTTCCATATACGCCCCGCGCACTAATTTGATGCCCAGTAGATAGCCTTCGCTGCGTGCCGTTTCGTACGCTGCCTTCAGGAAGGCAAGCCGGTCGGTGCGGTACATTTGGCAGGTATTATAAACGACTGCCCTTTCTCTGTTGTAGCGTTTGGCCATGCGCTCGGCCAGGCCGTCAATAGCGGGTTGGATCCAACTCTCTTCGGCGTCCAGGGAAATCGTGAGCGCGTTGCGCATAGCGGCATGGCATACCGCATCTACCCGCTTGAGCACCCGCTCGTACTCCGCCTGTAATTCGGGGCTGGGCTCTTGGCTAGAGCTCAGGGCCTCTAACAGTCCGAAGCGGGCCATTCCCGTTATTTTAGTACTCACCATCGGGATATGAGGGTTGCCGGATGCGAATTCGATTGCGCGGATGGTCTCGTGCATCGTCTGGTCGAAATCCGGTTCCGTCTCTTTGCCTTCGGCGCCATAATCGAGGATGCTGAGCACACCGGACTTCCCCATGCGCTGGATGGTAGTGTCGCATTCCAGCAGGGTAGTCCCCCCGCAAAACTGTTCGAAGATCGTATACCGCACCGCGCTTTCCACGAAGGGGAGGTGCATTTTTATCGCTGCCATCCCCAGGGTAGATCCGATGCCTACTAACCACTGGTGGTTCATCAGTCCGAAAAGGCGTGCTATCTTGCGCAGTTCCTGGTCGGAACGATGTACAAACGCAGGTTCTGTATTGCTAAAATCTATATCGAGCCCGTCTGGCAGCGCTTTGAGAAGTGCTTCGAGTTCCTGGATACTGCCTGTAGGCTTCCCCGTTGCTATGTCCATGGTTGTGGCTTTACTTCATTCCAAATTTCCCAGGCCCGTTCTGCCTGCCCGTGCAGCATACCCAGTCCGTTGGAGACTTGGGCACCCCGGCTTTTTCCGATATGCATAAATTTGGTTTCCAATGGATTATACACTAAATCATACAAATAGTGCGCAGGTCCTACGGCCTGGTAGGGCAGTTCGGGAGCTGTATCTATATGGGGCGACATCCCCAGGGGCGTTGTCTGGATGACCAGGCGGTACTCCGACAGGAGGTTTTCATCTATGTCGGGATAAGCGATTGCTCCCGGGATAGCGTTGCGCGAGACGAGCAGGGGCGTTATGCCCAATTGACGGAGCACGTACACCACTGCCTTGGAAGCTCCCCCGGTGCCGAGGACCAATGCTTTGGCGATATTCCGGGCCTCCTCTCCCAGAAAGGTCAGCAGATCCTCGCGAAACCCGGCCACATCGCTATTGTAGCCCACCAGGCGGTTGCCCGAGGCCCGGATGACGTTGACTGCACCGACCTCGGATGCCCCGGGGTCCAGTTCATCCAAATAAGGGATTACGGATTGTTTGTAGGGGATGGTCACGTTGATTCCCCTCAGGTTGGGAAGTGCAGCTACCAGTTCCGGGAACCACTCGATGGAGGGCATAGGAAAGAGGGCATATTCAAAGCCGTCTAACTGTTCCCGCTCGAATTTTTCCCGGAAGTATTTCTGTGAAAAGGAGTGTCCCAACGGGTACCCAATCAGCCCGAACAAGCTAGGGAAGCCCCTGAGCGTATCTAAGAAAGCTGTATCAAACCCCATTTTCAGGATTTTTCCCGCCCGTTTTTTCGAGTAAATAGACCAACAGGATACCGGCGGCTACCAGTAAAACGACCCCTACCAGGTAAGGTTCGCCTTGAAAGTCCCAGGGCCATACGCTGCGTTCGATCAGGGGCTCCTGCTCCCCTTTGCTGTTGATGCGGTATTCCAACACGTTCTTCCACGGCCATATTTTATTGAGGGAGCCCACCATGAACCCGGTGAGCACGGCCATCGTCACGTCGTGATAGTGTTTGAACAACCAGGTCAGTACCCGGGAGAAAGCCCCTAACCCCAGGAGGCAGCCCGCAGCGAAGACAGCGATGACGATGAGGCTCTCCACATCCTGGTTCTGGAGAACGGATTTCAGGCTAGTGATGATCAGCGTGTACATGCCCATCAATACGAGCATGAAACTGCCCGAGATCCCCGGGAGCATCAGGGCTGAAATCGCAATGGCACCGGATACGAACACAAACCAGAGGGCGTCGGTTCCTTGTCCTGGCACGGCGAGGGTGTACCATAACGCCACTGCCGTGCCCAGGGCCAGGGCGGCTATGGACTTCCAGTCCCAGCGCTTGACCTGCTTGCCTACAAACAGCGAAGAGGCGATGATCAAGCCGAAAAAGAAGGCCCACAGCAACTGCGGGTAGTGGTGCAACAAGTGGGTGATGCCGAAAACCCCGGAAACCAACCCCGTCGCCATACCGAGCAGGAGATAGAAGAGGAATTCGCCGTCTATGGCTTTCCAGGTTGCTTTTATACCGCCTGCCCGCCAGGATTTGATCAGCTCGGGCCCCAGGATGGCTTTTATACTGTTCAAAAGCCGCTCGTATATCCCGGAGATAAAAGCAATCGTGCCCCCGGACACACCGGGGATTACCTCGGCTATGCCCATAGCCATCCCTTTGAGCGCGAGGCTCAATTTTTCGTTTGCTGTATTCATGCGGGCGAAGGTACGGCGAAGGAACAAACTTTTTGATACGGACGGGTATTATTTTGCATCCCGGGGGCGTTATAGGGTACTTTCACGGGCTGATAAGGGAATCTGCGGATACCAAAAAAGACCATTTTCGCCCATATTCCGCCTTTTTTCGGTTATATAGTGCGGTTAGGCCCCTTCAAAAAGCCTTTGCGTGGACAAAAAACCTATATTTGCATCTTCCTGTTCCTGTCGCCGTAAGATTCGAGACTAGCCT
>JBEGMH010000168.1:0-8339 GCA_041183125.1 Bacteroidota bacterium
GGCATTGAGCAAGGTATCGAGAGGGGTATTGAGCAAGGTATCGAGAGGGGCATTGAGAGGGGTATTGAGCAAGGTATCGAGAGGGGCATTGAGAGGGGTATTGAGCAAGGTATCGAGAGGGGCATCGAAAAAGCCAAAAAGCAAACGATCCTGAGCGGGTACAAAAATGGTATCTCAATAGAAGTCCTCTGTCTGCTTACGGGCTACAGCGAGGTACAGGTGTGGCAAATCCTGTCCGAAGCGGAGGATGCGGACCAGGCTTAAAATTTGCGGCGTTGCGAGCTAAAAAAGGTCAAGCAAAGACGCAGAGCCGCAAAGAGGGGTATTCTGGGTGCTTCGCCTGCTCCTTATCTATATTAGATGTTGCGAGGGGGATGTTTCCGTCACAGGGAACCCTCTAACCGGTTCATCAAAGGTTCTGGCCCCCCTATGCCGTATAATAAAAACAAGAAAGCCTTGCAAATCATTGATTTACAAGGCTTTTTTAAAAAATCGTGATTCCGCTGGGATTCGAACCCAGGACCCCTTGATTAAAAGTCAAGTGCTCTAGCCGACTGAGCTACGGAATCTACACCTGGATTAGGAGCAATCTCTCTGATTGCTTTGCTGTTTGAGGGGAGCGAAGTAGCCCTTTTCCCAAAAGCGATGCAAATATACGGTATTTTTTATTTTCACTACAAAAGGTACCGCTTTTTTTATTTTTTTTTGAAAAAAAAGGAATCGGCGGTTTGGAGAGGCTATGAGGATACGGTGGGGAGGGGAAAGATAAACGGCAGGGAGTCCATGGACATTCCCTCGCAACCCCTTCCATATCCGGTTGTGAACCCTTAGACTAATCTCGTATAGGAGCCAGGGCTAGTCCAGTTCGGTTTCCGGGCCGCTGGAATCGAGCTCCCGTTCGATTTCTTCCATGAAAACGAAATCCACGGCTTCCTCAAGGGTAGGGACGATGGTGAGGACGGTATCCAGCCGGGAGATTTCGATGAGCTTTTTGACAGCAGGATGCTCCAGGCCGGTGAGGATGAAGGAGCCCAGCTCTTTCCAAAGACGGTCGGCTGTCAAAATGGCGCTTAAACCTGACGAATCTACATATTTGACTTCTGCCAAGTTGACGACCAAATTTTTCACACCTTCGTTAAAAAGAAGTACGAATTCAGATTTGAGGTTAGGGGCGACCAGGGAGTTTAGGTTCTCTTCCTGTACGGTGAAGACCGTGTAGCGTTCTTGCTTGTCTATTGAAAACTTCATAGAACTGTTTTGATTTTCGTATGGATGCTGGCTCGAAATCGCCGATAGGGCTGCTCTGTAGCCGGGTCAACCCTCCTCATCGCGCTCCGGGAAACCATTTGCAAAAGCATCTAAAGGACTGAAGGGCGTTTTGAGGGCATCACATGCACGGCCACAAACCAATCGGGGTATTTCGAACCCGCTTTGAACCTTATGTTGGGTGCAAAAATAGTATTTTATGAGGAATGCCAAAAAAAAGGAAGGGTTTGGTGCACCTTTTTCTGAAAACTTGCCCCGGAGCACTGCCATCCAATGCATCGCTGCCCCAGACCATTTAATTTGGTTCGCTTTTTGAAGGGATGGGTTGTATAGCCCGCCGGTGGCATGCCAAAGCACTCGGTCACCGGGTGTTGACCCGTAAAAAATGAACTTGTCGAAAAAAAATGCTTGTATAATAATCTAAACTCCTTTATTATTGTTATGCTCTGATGTACCCCCCCAACTACATTTAGCCAAGGAACACGTATGAACAATAGACGATTCTCACCCAAAGTCAAACAGGTCATCGCCCGAAGCCGCGAAGAAGCGGTCCGCCTGGGCCATGATTTCATCGGCACCGAGCACCTCATGCTGGGTATCGTAGCGGAGAAGGACAGCCTCGCCGTCAAGGTGCTGGAATCCCTCGATGTGGACTCCGGCGAACTCAAACAGGTGCTGGAGGACTCCGTCCAGAAAATACCGGCATCGGGCGCCCAACTGAACGTAGGTACCCTGCCGCTGAACAAACAGGCCGAAAAAGTGCTCAAAGTCACTTTTTTAGAGGCCAAGATGCTGAAAAGCGAAGAGATAAGCCCGGAACACCTCCTGCTCTCCATCCTCAAGCACAAGGATAACCCGGCTTCGAAGATCCTGACCCAGTTCGACATTGACTACGATATTTACAAAGCTGAGCTGGAGTACGTCCGGCAGGAACAGGATATGAACACGATCGAACCGTTCAACCAGGCACCTTCCGACCCGGAAGACCCCTACGAGGAAGACGAACAGTCCCGCAGCTTCCAACAGCGCAAAACGAACACCAAGTCCCGTACCCCGGTACTCGATAACTTCGGGCGCGACATCACAAAATTAGCGGAAGAGGGCCGCTTAGACCCCATCATCGGCCGTGAAAACGAAATCGAACGGGTCTCCCAAATCCTGAGCCGCCGCAAAAAGAACAACCCTATCCTCATCGGCGAACCGGGAGTGGGCAAAACGGCTATCGTGGAGGGCCTGGCCCTGCGCATCATCCAGCGCCGCGTGTCGCGCACGCTGTTCAACAAGCGCATCGTCATGCTGGACCTCGCTGCCCTCGTGGCGGGCACCAAGTACCGCGGCCAGTTCGAAGAGCGCATGAAGGCCATCATGAACGAGCTGGAGAAGTCCCGCGACGTCATCTTGTTCATTGACGAAATCCATACCATCGTCGGCGCAGGTGGCGCAACGGGCTCCCTCGATGCTTCCAACATCTTCAAGCCGGCCCTCGCCCGCGGGGAGCTGCAGTGCATCGGCGCCTCAACCCTCGACGAATACCGCCAGCACATCGAAAAAGACGGTGCACTGGACCGCCGCTTCCAAAAGGTGATGGTGGATCCCCCCTCCGCGGAGGAAGCAGTCAACATCCTGCACAACATCAAGTCCAAATACGAGGAGTTCCACAATGTCTCCTACTCCGACGAGGCGATCCGGGCCTGCGTAAAGCTCAGCGACCGCTATGTCACGGACCGCTTCCTGCCGGATAAGGCTATTGATGTGCTCGACGAAGTGGGCGCCCGCGTACACCTCAAAAATATCCATGTCCCGAAACATATCGAGGAACTGGAAAAGCAGATCGAAGACCTCAAGGAGCTCAAGAACCAGGCCGTGAAAAGCCAGCAGTACGAACGCGCCGCCGACCTGCGCGACCGCGAAAGCAAACTGTTGCGCCAACTCGAGTTCGCCAAGTCGCAGTGGGAGGAGGAATCCAAAACCAAGCGCTACCCGGTGGATGAAGAGGACATCGCAGAGGTGGTCTCCATGATGACGGGTATCCCCGTTAAACGGGTGGCCCAAAGCGAGAGCAAAAAGCTCATCACCATGGGCAAAGACCTGCAGGAAGCGATTATCGGACAGGACGAAGCGATCCAGAAAATCGCTAAAGCGATCCAGCGCAACCGCGTGGGGCTCAAAGACCCGACCAAACCGATCGGCTCGTTCATCTTCCTGGGCCCTACAGGCGTGGGGAAAACGGAACTCGCCAAAGCGCTCGCCCGCTACCTCTTCGATTCAGAAGACGCCTTGGTGCGCATTGATATGAGCGAATACATGGAGAAGTTCTCCGTGAGCCGCCTCATCGGCGCCCCTCCCGGATACGTCGGGTATGAAGAGGGTGGCCAGCTCACCGAGCGCGTACGCCGCAAACCGTACTCCGTCGTTCTGCTCGACGAAATCGAAAAGGCCCACCCGGATGTCTACAACATCCTGCTCCAGGTACTCGACGACGGCCAGCTCACCGATGGCTTAGGCCGCAAAGTGGACTTCAAGAATACCTTGATCATCATGACCTCCAATATCGGGGTGCGGCAACTGAAAGACTTCGGGCAAGGGGTAGGATTCGCTACCAAAGCGCGACAGGAACAATTAGAAGACCACACCCGCTCGGTCATCTCCAACGCATTGAAGCGCACCTTCTCGCCTGAGTTCCTGAACCGCATTGACGATGTGGTGATCTTCAACCAGTTGGGCCAGGACGAAATCTTCCGCATCATAGACATCACGCTCAAAGACCTGCGCAAACGCCTCGAAGGGATGAACTACTCCCTGGTGCTGTCGCCGGAAGCCAAGCGCTTCGTAGCCGACCGTGGCTATGATCCGCAGTTCGGCGCCCGCCCGCTGCACCGGGCCATCCAGAAGTACCTCGAGGACCCGCTCGCCGAGTTCATCCTGGGCGAAAACCCGGCAGAAGGGGCCGTCTTGGAAGCAGTAATGGCCGAAGATGGCGAAGGATTGCAAATCGCCCTTGTAAAAGAAGTCAATACGGACGTGAAAGAATAAAAAATGTTATTAGTTTTGCAAACGGGTTATGGAAGTTTTCCATGACCCGTTTTGCATTGTGTGTTCTGTTTTTTTCATCAAATCACTCTTCATTTGGCAAAGAAGCAACCAAATTCGCCCTCTCAAACCCCTAAACAGACGGCCCCGCAGTTTCGCACTAACGAATTGATCCGCGTCCCCCAGGTCCGCCTGGTAGGGGAGAATATGGAGGAAGTAAGCCGCGCCGCCGGTAAGGAAATTGCCGCCGGTGAAGTCTATAACACGCGCGAAGCACGCGACTGGGCCGAAAAACTGACCCTCGACCTGGTCGAGATTTCCCCCAACGCCGCCCCACCCGTCGTCCGTATCGTAGATTTCAATAAGTTCCTCTACGAAAAAAAGAAAAAGGAAAAAGAAATCAAGGCCAAAGCCGCCAAAACGGTCATCAAGGAGATCCGCTTCGGCCCTAACACAGACGACCACGACTTTGAGTTCAAAGTGCGCCACGCCAAAACCTTCTTAGAGGAAGGCGCCAAAGTCAAGGCCTATGTCAATTTCCGTGGACGTACCATCGTCTTCAAAGACCGTGGGGAACTGCTGCTGCTGCGCTTCCTTAAAGAATTGGAAGAGTTCGGTGCCCCGGAATCCCTACCAAAACTCGAAGGTAGGCGCATGATTGTGATGGTCACCCCGAAAAAAACAGCCAAAAAGAAATAATATTCCAGGTATTTCCTTATCTTTGCCGACCTAAAATATTTTTTTATGCCAAAGATGAAAACGCATTCCAGCGCCAAGAAACGCTTCCGCGTAACTGGCTCCGGGAAAATCAAGCGCTTCCATGCGAACACCTCGCACCTGATGCGCAACAAGAGCAGCAAGGCCAAGCTGAAAAACCGCGATGCAGGCCTCGTCTGCGACGCGGAAGAAAAGCGCGTAAAGCGCCTGCTCGCGATCGGTTAATTTTTTAACGAGAACGCAGGTCCAAAGTACCTTTAAAGTCCCTGCGTTGCACTAAAATTCTTCAATATGCCACGTTCAGTGAACTCGGTAGCCTCCCGTAAAAGGCGTAAAAAAGTCTTAAAAGCCACACGCGGCTTCTTCGGTGCCCGTCGCAACGTCTTGACCGTAGCCAAGAACACGCTCGACAAAGGTATGGCCTACGCCTACCGCGACCGCAAAGCGAAAAAGAGCGCCTATCGCCGCCTTTGGATCGCCCGTATCAACGCCGGTGCCCGCACGCTCGGGGTTTCTTACTCCCGCCTGATGCACCAACTCGCGCAAAACAACATCGAGCTCAACCGCAAAGTATTGGCGGATATGGCGCTCAACCACCCGGAAACGTTCCGCTCCATCGTAGAGTCGGTTCGCTAACCCCGCGGTTCAGCGCAACAAAAAAGCCCGGAAGTATTCGCTTCCGGGCTTTTTTGTTTGTAGGTACGGGCAGCCTTACAAAAATAAGTCCACCTGCAGCGGCTGTCCGGGCTCGACCGCGTACCCACTCAGGTCGTGTATGCCCTCCTGCTGGAGCACCTCTTCGTCAATAAAGAAGTTGCCGGTACAGGAGCGGCTGGACCGACGGACGATGTAGTAGCAGGCGTCGCCCATGATGTCTGGGGTGCGGGAGCGGCGGATCATGTCATCGCCCCCTAACAGGTTCTGCACGGCGGCGGTAGCGATGGTCGTACGGGGCCAAAGCGCATTGACGCCCACCCCTTTGTGCCGGAACTCCTCAGCCATGCCCAACACGCACATGCTCATGCCGTATTTGGCCATGGTGTAGGCCAAGTGGGGGCCAAACCAGGCCGGGTTCATGTTCAAAGGGGGCGACAAATTGACGATGTGCGGGTTTTCAGACTGCAACAGGTAGGGCAGGCAGGCCTGCGAGGTGGCAAACGTGCCCCGGGCGTTGATCTGGTGCATGAGGTCGTAGCGCTTCATCGGGGTTTGGAGGGTGCCCGCCAGGAAGATAGCACTAGCGTTGTTGACCAGGATGTCAATGCCTCCAAAAGTGGCGACCGTCTGTTCCACCGCCGCTTTGATTTGTTCGTCGCTGCGCACATCCACGAGCAAGGGCAGGGCTTGTCCACCGGCAGCGCGGATCTCGTCGGCTGCGGTATAAATGGTGCCCGGGAGCTGGGGGTGCGGTTCCGCGGTCTTGGCCGCAATGGCTACATTGGCGCCTTCGCGGGCCAGGCGCAGGGCAATGGCCAGGCCAATTCCCCTACTTCCGCCGGTGACAAATACGGTTTTGTTTTTAAATTCCATGAGGCTATGGTATTTGGTTGGTGAATACTTGAATGGGCGGCCAGAGCGAAGTGGATTACGAAATCGGCAGCCATTTCGACCAGCCGCTGGCGATTTCCTTGCCGTTTTTATAGACCGCGTGGGCGAACTCGCCGGGCTCTAACTCCTGGCAGGCCGCACTGAGCGTATCATCGAGAAAGCTCTCCCCGTTGAAATGGATGCAGTAGCGCTCCAGGCGTTGCGTTTCAAGCACCGGGAGGGGCAGGGCTTCGAGCATCCACTTTTGGTAGTAGAAATTGGTGAGGTGCCGGTTAAAGTCGAGGCTGTACCAGTCCACCCGGAAGGTTTTCTCTATCTGAGGCTCTGTGAGGCTGGGCAGCGTTTTGGCGGGCCGGGGCAGGTGCTCCTCCCGCTCGGTACGGGCAATCCAGTCGGCGATAAAGTCGGGGTAGGGGGCGATGCGCCGGCTCTGGGTGTCCATGAGCAGCCAGGTGGTAGCCATGGTGGCGCAGGTGTGGCCCTGGTGGTCGAGCAGCTCAAAATCGCGGTAGGCAAAAGCGCGGTCGCGCCCACAAGGGGTCGTGCGCACCTCTACCGTCTCGCCCAACTCAGGCTGCCGAAGCACGTGGAGCTCCTGCCGCACGAGCACCCAGCCCAGGTTCAGCGGGCCGAGTTCTAATGCGGAAAGGCCGAGTTTCAACACGTGCTCCATGGCCGCATCGTGCATCATCTGAATGATGGTCGGGATACTGGCGTGCTTGTGCAAGTCCACATCGTACCCGCGCACGCGGTAACGCTCCACATGAAATAAGGAAGGATCGGTTGTGTGCCCCACTTTTTTTTACAAACTTAGGTAAAAAATGAAAATAATTTGTTCTGTATGCACAAAGGAGATGGAAAAATGGATGGCGAAACGATGTATCAACGCATAGCGATCACCGGGCCGGAGAGCAGCGGCAAGACCAGCCTCGCCCAGGCCCTGGCCGCGCGCTTCGGAACGGTGTGGACGGGCGAATACGCCCGCGCCTATCTCCTGGACAAGGGCGGGGCATACGGGTTCGGTGACCTGGCAGAGATTGCCCGCGGGCAGTTGCAGCGGCAAGATGAGGACGCCCCTCTGGCGCAGGGCTTTCATTTTTGCGACACCGACCTCGTCGCCCTCAAGGTCTGGTCGGATTACCGCTTCGGGCGCACCGACCCCTTTATTTTGGAAGAACTGCAAAAAAATCGCTACGACCTGACGCTGCTCTGTCGCCCGGATATCCCCTGGGAGGCCGACCCGCTGCGGGAAAACCCCCACGACCGCGATGTTTTGTTTCTCCTTTTCAAAAAAGAGCTGGAAAGCTTGCAGGCGCCCTTCGTCGAAATTTTCGGGACAGGGGAAGATCGTTTGGAAATTGCCGCCCGGGCATTAGAAGGGTTGCGGGTTTAGCACTACCTTTGTGCCCGACAGCGCTTGCAAACACCCAGTGGCAACTTTCTGCGTCTTTGCGCGCTTCATTTTACCCTGCGTCTTTGCATCGTTGCGCAAAGCACGCCCAAACAAACCGGCACCGCTATGAAAACCATACAGGAACTATTGGACTTGCTGAATCTGGAGACCTTAGAGGAGAACCTGTTCCGCGGCTTGAGCGTGACCGTGGGCAGCAAGACGGTTTTCGGCGGGCAGGTGATGGCCCAGGCCCTGGTCGCCGCGATGCGCACGGTGCCGGTCGAACGGGTGCTGCACTCGCTGCACGGGTACTTCGTCCTGCCCGGGGATCTGGAACGGCCGATCATCTTCCAGGTGGAGACCATCCGCGACGGGGGCAGCTTCA
>JBEGMH010000169.1:0-8093 GCA_041183125.1 Bacteroidota bacterium
AGCAGATGGCGAAATGACTGCGCAGCATGGGTTCCGCGTTGCCAATGGCGCTCAGTACGGAGATGGTGACCAATTCCCGTTCTGCGTAGGACAAGACATCCCGTTCGAAGATATCGGCAAACAAATGTTCTTTCAAAAAAGTATCTATGGCCGGCGCAAATACCGAGTAAGCTGCCAGGGGTTGGTCTTGGGGTGCTTTTGTCAATTCGCCTAATATTTTTTTGCCTCTTTCGTACTTACTTCCGCCCTGCGGGACGGGGGATGCGTCCACGCCCATTGCATCTTGTATGCCTTTGGATTTTCTTTCCTCGAGCACTGCCATAAACGACTGTATTCCCCGAATGCTGCGGGGGAAGCCACAATACGCATACGTGTGCACGAGGCATTCCTTGATTTTCATGATCGTCAGGTCGGCGTCCAAGCCTTTGTTCAGTTCTTTTTTCAAGCCGGTCAAATCTCCCTTGGCTGTCAGGGCAGCAATTGAAACGATGCTTTTTTGTTGTGCGTCTAAAGTGTCCAGTGGCGGTTGGCTTTGCCCTGAAAGTCGTTCGAAGCAGCTCATGGCGAGTACAAGTACCGCAAGCAAGGATTGTATAGTATTCTGCATGGTTTTTTGAATGGGCTGGTGGCGAGGGCTCAGCGAGGTGGAAAAAAAGGTCTTTTTTAACCCTTCGCTGGTTCCCCTCGCAACCAGTTTATTTTGCAGTGGCTCAGATGCCCCTGGATTGTAAATAGGTTCTCCGTTTGTCTGACTTTTCAATTACGTCGAGTCTGGCTTTTCGGGGGTCGGGTTTCCCTACCGGCTTGCCATCGGTTTCGATATCCATGATTTCTTCTTTTGACTTGGAATAAGCAGGCCAAAGCGGGAGCCCGGAGTGGTTTGGGTTACCGGTTTTTGCAAAATTCGTCCAATAGGAATGTAGGATTTGCCCGACCTTTTGGTCATCCGGGCTTATTTCGGGCATACCCCTACGGGCCTCAAGGTGGTTGAACACATAAGCGACTTCAGCACCGTGGCCGGCACCAAACGGCATTCTTTCCCGCATCGCAGCCGGCACGTAAGAAAATTGATAGAAATAGACGGGGTTTCCCTTGTCCAGAAATGCCCTTGCGGTCATTCGTGCGGGCTCGGCCCAGACCCAATCCGAATTGAATTTTGTGATAATTTCCGCAAAATCTTTATTGCCATCCGGGTCATAGGCTGCTTTGGCCTCGCTTTCGAGTGTGCCAAAAAGGGCAAAGAGCGATTCTTTTGAATCCGCGTTGTTTACGAAGCCTCCGCCGATTTCTGCACTATTCGATCCGATCATTAAGGGCACTTTGGGCTGTCTTCCTGCCTGGTAGGCCTTTTCGGCTGTTTCGACCACGAGTTTGCCGTCGAGGATTGGCCCGGAATATATTCGCGGGCCTCCTTGTCCGTTGGTTTCCTGTCCTCCGTCCACGATATCTTCCACGTTCAGGGCGCGCAACTTTTCCAATGCGGCTGCATCCCTTCCTTCGATGCCGTGCTTTTGGGCAAAATTTAGGCCTATGGTTGTAGCCGAAACGGGGTAAAACGGATCCGCATTTTCCTGGTCAATGGGCCTCCCGGTCAGTACGCCATCCCTGCCGCCGCTTGATTGGCAGATTGCTTTGTGAAAAAGCCCCTTTGCCGCCGGAATGGTCATGAGCGAATGTACCGAGACGCCACCCGCCGAAAACCCGAAAATCGTTACGTTATTGGGATCGCCACCAAAGGCGGCAATATTTTCCTTAACCCACTTAAGCGCGGCAATCTGATCCATAAAAGCGTAGCTGCCTTTGAATTCCTCAGGATGTTCTTTGCTCAAAGCGGGATGTGCAAAATGACCGAGGCGACCAAGTCTGTAATTTATGGTGACAAGAATAACACCTTGTTTAACAAACGCAGTTCCGTCAGAACCGGGGCCGGAGCCGCTACCGCCTGTAAAGCCACCACCATGAATCCAAAACATAACGGGCAATTTTGAATTCTTTTTAGTGGTAGCCGACGTCCATACATTTAGAAAAAGACAATCTTCAGATTGTTTTGTGGTAGAACCTGGCCACGCTCTTTGCGGACAATCCGCGCAATCTTTTGTTGCATCGAGCACATCTTTCCAGGGAGTCACCGGCTGTGGTGGTCGCCAGCGATACGCACCAACGGGTGGTGCAGCATAGGGAATACCTTTGAAGTACGAAATATCGCCCTCGGTTACGCCACGCACCTTTCCCGATGCGGTGAGTACTTCGGGATTATTTGATTGGGCAATGCTAGTGCTTGCAACCCATGAAAGAAAAATTACAACGGCTATATTTTTCATTTTTAGATGTTTAGTGCTTGATAGTATGCGTATCGCGCACACTGCTGAAGGTGAGGTCTAACAAAAGCCATTTGCGCGATTTCTTTTTAAATACTTCGGTTACGGTAAATTCCGTCGTTACTTCACTTCCGCGCAACAAGTCTATTTATTATGGTGTAAGTTCTTTCCAAAAAACTCATTGAGTTTGTTCATCGCCTGCATTACATATTCAGGAACATAATAGGTTTGAATGTGCGTAGCGCCCGGAATGAGATACAACTCTTTCTCTTTTGTTCCGGTAGCCGCATGAAATGCCTGATCGGTCATGTAATAGGTATCCGCTTTGCTCCCCGCCATCATCAACAAAGGCTGGTTGATTAAATCCATGTGGGTGGTGGCGTCAAACTCCATTAAATCGAGTAGGCTGCTCATCGTGTACCGAAACGTGGAATTGGGGTGTGCATGGGTTTTGTTGTAGTAATAATGCCCTTCCCGATACAGGTCAAAAGGCATTTTATCGGCTTGTTCGTCTGTGGTGCGGGATTCGTTGGCATATCGTACCGCAGCTCCCGCGGCCTCCTGCGCACGGGCTTCCGAGGCCTGCTGTAAACGTTGCTGTATCGTGGAAAGCCCGGAGTTCATAAATCCATTTCTACGAACCAAGCCGGAATTGAACATGCTCAGGGTGGCCACTGCTTTAAAACGTTTATCGGTTTGCGCCGCCTTCAGGGCGTAGCCACCGCCGCCACAAATGCCCAACAAGCCAAGTTTATCCGGATTCACGCCGGCATATTGCGTCATAAAATCGGCCATTCCACGGATATCCTCTATTCTGAACACCGGTTTGTCCACGTTGCGGGGGGTTCCACCGCTGGCTCCCTGATAAGAAGCATCGGCAGCTATGGTGATGTATCCCAGTTCGGCCAAGCGCTGGGCGTACAATCCGGCGACCTGTTCTTTTACGCCACCATTCGGATGCGCTACTACCACGGTGGGGTAATGCAAGGATGGGTCATAGTTGGCGGGCGTATAGACATTGGCGGCGATGGTGAGGCCATTGAGCGAATAGGTCACGGGATGAATATGTACCTTGCCCGGGACGTTTTCCACAATTGCGCCCTCGTAAACAAGTCCAAAGGGGTTGTTCTCTTTGGTCTGGGCCGAAGAAAGGATGCTAGTTGCCATCGTTAGGAGCATAAATGGATAGATGATACGGCTGTTTTTCATTTTTTGTCTAATATTTTTTTGCGCAACCATTGAGACATCAGATCGGCTATCTCTACATTGTTTAAATCTGAAAAAGGGAAGTGGGTATTCCCTTTGATCCCTATTTCCGGCAGATGTACCACGGTCACATCGCCGCCATACTTGTTGACACAATCCCGCCACAATTTTGCCATGGCCAGGCGTACCCGCCATCCATCCGGCCCCGGGGCATCCGTGGGTTCTTTGGCGATGAAATCGCCGTAATAAATGACGATTGGAATTTTGGTGAGCCGTTGGAAATCGGCCATAGGGATGCCCACGGCTTCTAAGGTACCGCCCGAGCTGGGCATAGGCGCGGGTACTTCTCCTTGGGGAAACAGAAAGCCACTGCCCGGTTCGTAGGAGACAATGGCCTTTACATTTGGGTTTTTGACCGCGGTAAGCCAGCCCATCCCCCCCGAATGAGAGTGCGTCACCAGAATGCCCTCTCCAATTTTATCGAACAGTGCCGATACGGCCTGCACATTGACGTTGATGTCAATCGGCCCGACGTTGGGCACCATTTGCCGGAAATACTGATTGAGCGCAGCGGAATCCCTGGCAAACTGAACCCCTTCAAAATAGTTGGGCCAGATGCCCAAACGAAAGGTACCGAACCACCCTTGTTCGTCGGGGGTAGGGGAGATAGTGCCTTCTACCGTACCTCGTGCGGCATTTCCTCTTCTAGGCTGGTCAATCAGATACACGGGAAATTGCCTTCGCAAAAAGATGTTTTGGAACCCCTCACGTCCGTCGGGCGTAGTTTCCCAGGTTTTGGAGAATTGGCCGATCCCATGCCACATCACCAGAGGATACTTGCGGGCGTTTGCCGGTATCTGGTAAAATACGTACGCGTGGTCGCCGTGAAACGTTTGTCCGGCAGGCGTAGGGTGGTAAGGGTCAAAGGTGCCCGGACGGGTGGTGATCGTGCCCCCTACGGCATAACTGCCCTGCTGCTGAATGAGCAAGGGGGCGGCACTTGAACGTTCTTTGCGGACAGCACAGTATGAGACCGACAGCACCAGGGACGACAGCATGAAAAGCATTTTTGGGTAAACCATTGCCCATTGGCGTAGCGCTGACCCGTTAGCGTTCGAATATTCCATAATCGGTCAAAAATTTACCAGTTAAAAGTTGCAGACACAAAGGTCGGGGATTAAAATGAACACGTTTTTATATGGATTACTGGTTTTTCTACCAATGTTACGGATGCGGGCGTCGGGCATGGCTGGAAAAGAATCAAACGCTTATTTTTGTGTCAAATAGTCGAAGGAAATGAAACGAGTACATACCTTCCATTCCATCAGCGAGTACAATGACTTCAACAACCACGAAACCCTACACCCTTTGGTGAGTGTGTTGGATTACTCAAAAGCGCAGCCCAGGTACCCGTCGAGGATGCATTTCGACCTGTATTGTATTGTGTTGAAAGACGTTAAATGTGGCGATCTGAAGTATGGCCGCCATTACTACGACTATCAGCAAGGCACGCTTGTCTTTCTTTCCCCCGGGCAGGTGATCGAAGTGGAAAACGATGGGGGGTTGTACCAACCTTTGGGACACGCACTGGCTTTTCACCCAGATCTTATTCGCGGCACTTCATTGGCTGGCAGCCTTGCCAGGCATCATTTTTTTGGGTATAGTACCAGCGAAGCCCTCCATCTCTCGGAACGAGAAAGACAAATCGTTTTGGATTGTTTTTCCAAAATACAATTCGAACTACAGCAGTCCATTGACAAGTACAGCAGGAAACTGATTGTCTCGAATATCGAGTTGTTCCTGAATTACTGCGAGCGGTTTTATGACCGTCAATTCACTACCCGGGAACATATCAACCAGGGGATCATAGAAAAATTGGAAGCCCTGCTAAATGATTATTTTTCATCGGACAGACCTCAGGAAATGGGCTTGCCCTCGGTTGCTTACTGCGCCCATGCGTTGCACCTATCTGTGAATTATTTCGGCGACCTTGTCAAAAGGGAAACGGGGAAATCGGCACAGGAATACCTGCACAACAAAATCATTGAGGTTGCAAAAGACAGAATCTTCGATGTCCACAAAACCGTCAACGACGTTGCGTACGAGCTAGGGTTTAAATACCCACAGCATTTCAGCCGCCTGTTCAAGCAGAAAACGGGAATGACACTAAGCGCATACCGGACCCGTCATTAGAATAGACGTGCTGCGAGGGGGGTGGGCATCGAGGGGTCAAAGCGGCTTCACGACAGCCTGGTAGGTGGCCAGGATCCGCTCGTTGATCTCATCCCCCTCGTCAAGGTTGCTCGAAGAGAACACCTCGGGCGGGTTGTTTTGCCCGACCAGGATGTCCACTGCCGATACTACGGCTGCCTGCAGCAGTAGGGCGCCCAAGGAAGTGGAAGTAGCGCCCACATACCGGTTGATTTCCGGGAAATAGGTCGAGGCATCGCCCAGACAGCCCTGGTTGTCGAGCACCACATCCGCGATTTGATAGAGTTTCTTGCCCGAGGTGTGGCGGGATTCCTGTGCCTGGGAGTGGGTGAGGTTGGTCAGGGCGATGACGTTCAGGCCCCGCTCGCGGGCTACGTGTGCCATTTCCACGATCACGGCATTGCGCCCGGAGTTGGAGGCGATGATCAGGCAATCGTTCGCGCAGCAGGGGTAGCGGTCCAGGATCAGTTCGGCGTAGCCTTCGAGGCGTTCCATACCGGTGCTTTTTACGGCCCCGTTGTGCAGCATCAGGGCGTCTTCCAGGATGGGATATACCCTTGCCAGTCCGCCTGCCCGGTAGAACAGTTCCTCGGCCATCATGTGCGAATGGCCGGTCCCGAAGGTATAGACGAAGCCCTGTTTTGCAACCGTTTCTGCGATAATCGTTCCAGCGGCCTGGATGTTTTCCATCTGCGTGTCGAGCACGCGGCCGATCAGTTCCTGCAGGTTGTGGATATACTGTTGTGCTTTGGTCATGGACAGTTCATTTTGAAAAATCTATTCCCCCACGGTGAAGGCTTTGCTTCCACGCCCTTGCTGGTTGAACGCCCGGACCTGAACGGTACCGGACACCTGCACAGGGGCACGGTAGGCCGGGGAATTGGGTTGTGGCACAGAGCCATCGGTCGTATAACGAATCGTCAGGCCGGGGAAGGCCGTATTGGCTTTGAGCCAGCCTTTTTCCAGGACGGCGCCCGGCGGGGCAATTCGGTACGCATAGCTGCCGAAGAAGCGGTCGAGGCGGGGCAGCTCGCGCTGCCCGATGCGGTTGGCCAATTCGCCCCAGCCCTGGCGGATAGCGGCGTTGCGCCGGGCGATATCCGGCTCATCCTCCCAGGCAGGGGCGGGGGCCCAGGCTTTTTCGGCGAAAGCGAAGAGTTTGGGCACGACGTAGTACTCCATCATTGCCGCGCCCTTGATGGTTTCCGACCAGAGCTGCGCTTGCATCCCGACGATGCGCCCGCGGTGTTCGGGCTGCAGGCGCTGTTTGCCTGGATAGGCGCTTTCGCTGTCCTGCAGGTTGCCGAAGGCGTCGAAATGCGCGGTTTTATACACATCGTAGGGCGCCATGAGGTAGGGGTCTATGGCATCCTGGAAGCCGCCCCAGTAGAGGCCCGGCTCGCTGGGGTCGGTGTTGTAGGCCAGGTCGAAATAGAGATTGGTCACGTTGCACAGCACCACGGGGTATCCGGCGTTGGCGATGCGGTACCCGAGGTCAATGTTGTCGCCGGTATTGTCCCAGACCAGGGGCAGGACCTTTTTTCCCACGAAAGCGGGGTTTATCCCCACCTGGCCTTTTTGGTCTTTGTTCAGCACGATTTCCTCCCAGCCACTGACCTGCAGCTTGTATTTCTCCAGTATGGGCAAGATTTTTTCAAAAAAATACCCTTGTAACTGGCGCGGGTCTTTGATGTCGGGACGTGTTTTCAGGAGCTGGGCGCACAGGGGCGACTTTGCCCATGCCCCGGCGGGGACTTCATCGCCGCCCGTGTTGAACAGGGTCAGGGTCAGGCCGGCTTCTTCGTACATGCGGGCGAAATCCTGCACCACCGTCTCGTAGAAGCGATAGACCGATGGGCGGGCTACGCAGGCGATGTTGTCCTTGTACATCTGTGCCGAGAGGTAGACGGATTGGTCGTCGGGGTCAATCAGGCGGAACTCCTCGGCTTTTTGGGGCTGGTTTTGGGCCATGTAGCGGTCGTAGCGGGCTTCCATAGCCTTTATCGCCGCCCGCGCATGGCTTGGGAAGCACACTTCCGGGATGACCTGGACATGCCGCCGGGCCGCGTAGCGGAGGATTTCCTTGAACTCCTCGCGGGAGTAGTGGCCCGTTCCGTAGTTCTGCTCCGCATCGGGCCAGGGGCCGGACCCGAACGAAGGCGGGAGATGGTCTTTGGAATTGCGGGTATGGCCTCTCTTGCCGCCCACCTGCGTCAGTTCGGGCAGCCCTTGTATTTCGATGCGCCAGCCCTCGTCTTCGGTGATGCGGAGGTTCAGTTTGTTGATTTTATACAGGGCCAGCAGGTCTATGAGCCGCAGTACGTCTTCTTTTTTCTGGAAGTTGCGCGATACGTCGAG
>JBEGMH010000170.1:0-13087 GCA_041183125.1 Bacteroidota bacterium
TCCCCGCTGAGGTTGATTTGCAGGGTCAGGGTTTCATCGGTACTGCCTTCTCTTTGGTTAAAGAGAAAAGAAGCCCTGTAGTCGCCCACACCACCCGAATAGGAAGCCGGGGCACCGCTGGGCAAGGGCAGCACTTGTAGGGACAGCGCTTGCGTAGAAGCGGGGGCATGTTGGATTTCCCCGCCAAAGAACAGGGATTCCATTCCGCCCTCACCCACCAGGACACCGAGCTCCAGAGCGGCAGGGCCAATGGTGAAATTTCCAGTCTTTTGCGGATAAAGGGCCAGACTGCGCAAACGGCGCAGGTAGTATTCCCTGCCGTTCACGATTTTCCGCTCGATACGGTCGCTCGTGTTCTGCAAGTCTTCCACATAAAAATCGAGGTAGTCGGATTCTTCCAGTATATTGTAGCTTTGGATATCCACCCGGGTATAGAGTACGTAATCCAGCCGCACCTGCTCCCCGACGTAGGCCCTGGGCTTGCTGAGTTCCGCGCGCACGAAAAAGTCTTCCTTTTCCTTTCCACCGGACGCTTGGGCGTCGCTGCCCTTGCGCACGGCGATGTCTATGCTGCGCGAGCGCAATACGCGCCGTCCCACTTGTATGGACCCGCTCCCGATGCGCAGCACGCCCGTGCGCCGGGGCTGAAGGGTGTAGGAGAAGCGCATTTCTGTGCTCACCTCTCCATTGACGATAGTGGTGCTGATGCCGCGGGAAGGACCGGAAAGCACGCGAAAGTCTTTGAACACAGGGGGCTGGAAGTCCGTCCCCTCGCCGTTGCGCAATACGAAGGTCAACTCCAGATAGCTCTCCTCAAACATTTCCCTGGTATCGGTAAAAGCTTCAAAAACGGGGCTTGCTTTCTGTGCAGACACAGAGGGCAGGAGAAACAATAGGGCGTAGGAGAAGCCTATCCAAATGATCCGGGCGCGGTGCATAGCAGGGTTTACATTTTTACGACGGGTCGTTTTTTCTTAGGTGCTTCCGCAGGGGCGGGTTGGCCCGGGAAGCGATCGAAAAAGGGATGATCGCCAAAGTCAAAGCGGAAGATATCGGATTGCCGGTTTACGGAGGGCTGCGGTACACCTGCGTCGTTGGGTAGTACCCGTAGGTCCAGAGGGGCCGTTTTGAGCGTGCCGGCATCCGTTTCGATACTTGCGGAAAGGATGCGCAAGGGGCCGGTACGGGTAGGCCGCAGGAGGTAGGTATAGCTGTGCTTCTGGGTCGTTTCCCCGTTGATGATAGAAACCGAGGACGACGTGTTTGGCCCTACCATCACTTCCAGGTCGGGACCGAAGTCCGGAGCGGAAAAACGAGCGCCCTTTGCGTTTTCCAAGGTGAGGGTCAGTTGGAAATAATGGCCTAAAAAAACAGAATCGCTGCTGGCAACAGCCTCAAAGCGCGGCGTTTTCTGAGCCTCTGCGCAGATGGCTGCTCCGGCGAGCAGAGCGATAAGCAGATACATTTTTTTCATAGCAAAAAAATTTGGTTACCAGTCTTTGTCCGGCTTACCCGGCTTACCTTGTCCTTTGCGCATTTTAGATTGTACGCGTTTTTCTTCATTTTCAGCTGCCCGCAAGAGGTCTTCGGCCTCTTTGCGGCTCAGGTCGCGGGGGCTGTTCTCCGGTTGCTGAGGCTGCTTGGGCGGTTGCTGGCCCTGCGGTGGGGGGGCTTGGGTGTTGTTGTCCTTATTTTGTTGGTCTTTTTGGGGCTGGTCTTTTTGGTTGGAGGGATCTTTTTGGTTTTGTTGCTGCTGTTGGTTTTGTTGCTGCTGTTGGTTCTGGAGTTTTCGCTTGGCCAATTCCAGGTTTTGTTTGCTGGGAAGGTCATTGGGACGGATGCGCAGGGCATTTTTATAGGCTTCTACGCTTTTGCCATACTCTTGCATTTGGTACAGGGCATTGCCGAGGTTGTAATACGCAGAGGCTTTTTGTTGGGCGGTCGGAGCAGACGCTGCGGCCTGTTCGAAGTGTTTTGCAGCTTCCGGGAAACGCTTTTGCTGATAGACCGCATTGCCGAGGTTGTAGCGGCCATGGGTTCCGCCTTTTGCCTCTAATGATTTACGGTACTGCTCTTCCGCACTTGCGTAATCGCGCTTTTGGTACTGTTTATCGCCTTCGCGCAGCAGGGTATGGCCGGATTGCGCGTACATAGTCTGTGTAAAAAGGAGTATCAAGGCCGTTATACCGATAGGTTTTGCAGCTCTTCGTCGGACAGCGAGCAGCGGTTCCCACAAAAAACAAAGGAGGGCTAGGAGCAGGAAGGGCTGAAAATAGCTTTCATAAGTGCTGAACACCCGCTGTTCGAGTTCTCTTTTTTCGATGCGGTCTATTTGGGTCGCGAGCGATTCCAAAATGGGTTCCATCTCACCGGATAGGTTGTAATAAGCGCCCTGGCCTTCGCGGGCTATTTCCCGCAGCAGGGGTTCGTTGATAGCGGAACGGACGGGAGTGCCGTTTTCATCCCTTTTATAGTCCAATCCGCCATTTACCACTACAGGAATCAAGCTGCCTTCCGAGGTTCCGGCACCTGCGGTGAAGATATAGGTACCGGCTTCCCGCAGGGCGCGCACCTGGCGCAATGCCTCTTCTTCGTGGTTTTCCCCATCGGAGATCAGAACGATGGCCCGGCTTGTCCGTGCTTCTTTGGAAAAAGAACGGCCTGCGAGGTCCAGGGCTGCGGACAGTTCTGTGCCCTGTTGCGGCAGCATATCCGGGTGGGCAGATTGGAGGAAAAGGGCAACGGCCGCATAGTCGGTCGTCAAGGGAACCTGGAGGTAAGCGTTGCCGGCGAAGAGGATGAGCCCTAATTTGTTGCCCTGTAGGGAGCGCGCGAGTTCCCCGGCGAAGCGCTGTGCCAGGCGCAGGCGGCTAGGGGCCAGGTCTTGGGCCAACATGCTTTGCGACACATCGAGTGCAAGGAAGACCTCAATCCCGGCACTTTTCACCTTTTCCCGCTTACCGCCTAATTGGGGATTCGCCAGGGCCACGATTAGGGAAATAACGCCCAATATCCACAGGCTGAGTTTTAGGCGGGCACGGTAGGGCCTACGCTCGGGGAACAGGCGTTCCGCTAATGCCGTGTTACCAAACCTCAACAGGGCTTTTTGACGGAGCCGTTGCCCAAAGAAATACAAGGCCGGCAGGAGGACTACCAGCGGGAGGAAGTATAAGTATTCCGCATGCTCGAACCGGAACATAGCCGTCGTATCTCGTTTTTATGCGTTTTATTCCCCTATATTTCTCAGCCAGGTCTGCCGCAGGGCAAACTCCAGCAGCAACAGCAGCAACGCCAGCCAGGCGAGGGGCCGGAAGGCTTCGCTGTATCGCTTTAACGTCGTAACCTCTATCTCGGTTTTTTCCAACTGGTCAATTTCGCGGTAGATTTTTTCCAAGCTTTCTTCGGAGGTAGCGCGAAAATAGCGGCCACCAGTCATAGATGCAATTTTTTTGAGCAGCGCCTCATCAATCTCCACCCGCGCCAATCCGAATACGTACTGGCCGTCGCTGCGCCGGCTCACCGGGGTAAGGGCATCGCCCTGGGAGCCTACCCCAATGGTATAGACGCGGATACCGAATTTCTGGGCTAACTCAGCAGCCGTGAGCGGCTTGATATAGCCGGAATTATTGACCCCATCGGTGAGCAAGATGGCGACTTTGCTCTTTACGCGGCTGTCTTTGAGCCGGTTGACTGCCGATGCCAGCCCCATACCGATAGCGGTGCCGTCTTCCAGGACCCCGCATTGGAGTTCGGATAAGAACGTTTTGACCACTCCGTGGTCGGTGGTGAGGGGGCATTGGGCGAAAGCTTCGCCTGCAAACACAACGAGCCCCAGGCGATCGTAGGCGCGGCGGTCCACAAACGCCGCCGCTACCCGCTTGCTCACCGACAAGCGGTCGGGCCGGAAGTCCTGGGCCAACATACTGCTCGAGACATCCATGGACAACACGATGTCTATGCCCTCTGCTTTGATGCGCTCCTCTTGTAAAGGGCGTTGGGGCCGAGCGAGCGAGCCTACCAAAGCAGCCAGGGCAATACCGCGCAGCCAGGGCAGGGCTGCGCGAAGCCGCAGCCGCCAGGAGGGTGCGACCGATACAGCATCCAAGGCAGGTATGCGCATGGCCGCCGGACGGGAGCGCTCCCGCCGGCGCAGTAGCCAGAACCACAGTGGTAAGACCAACAACAACCCCAGCCACCAGGGATCCTGAATATGTAGGTTGTGGAACATATCGCCCTTTCTGTTAAGAGCGCAAAGATATATTTTACAGCGGAAATTTGCCTTCTTCGCTTGCTTGGATACCTGCGGGAAGCACGGTATTTTAGAGGGTTGAAAACTATAAACGGATCGGACTATCTTAGCAAAAACGTCTATTTCCATAGGCTAAGTGGGGGTAAAAGGAGGGGAATAGCGAAAAAATGACCATAGACAACAGATAATAGTCGAAAGGGTAGATAATAAAGTAAGCATGGAATATTTTAGGTTCTACTTCGTTAGATTTTGCTAATATTTGGTGTTTAACGGTATATATGAGCATTGAACAGAAGTGAACTGAATCAAGAGAAAAAACGTTACCTTGGTATGGAGAGGAAATTTAAACAAAACAAATGATTGTTAATGAATACTTTAACAATAAAATTGCCAGAGGAGGTCGAACTCTATAAAGTCAAGATGATCATAGCTGCTTCATTATTTGAGCAAGGGGTACTGACATCTGGACAGGCTGCTGAATTGGTTGGAATAACAAGAAGGCAGTTTTTAGAAGAAGTTGGCAAATACGGGGTATCCATATTTGGGGAGACAGAGGAAGACCTTGAAAAGATTAGCCATATTGAATGGTAAGCAGGGATGAAAGTCATCATTGCAGATACCAGCTGCCTGATCATCTATCACAAGATTGGCCAATTGGAAATTCTCCGAAATGCCTTCCCTGATTTAATCGTGACAAAAGAGGTGGCTGAAGAATTCGGGGAGTTGCCGGATTGGGTGGCAATCAAAGAAGTTACAGATAAGGAGCAGTACTTAAAATTGACAGCTGATATTGGCATGGGAGAGGCAAGCTCTATTGCTTTAGCTTTAGAATTTGATGATAGCTTACTAATTATTGATGAAAAGAAAGGAAGAAAAGTAGCCGTAGATTTGAAAATCGAAATAATCGGTTCATTAGGGGTCTTAATCAAAGCGAAGGAAAAAGGAGTAATAAAATCAGTTAAGGAAATTCTAGCTTTAATTGACAAAACAAACTTTCGAATATCCCAATCTATTAGGGAAAAGGTATTAAGGGCGTCGGGAGAACTAGAATAGACTTGTCGCGAGGAGAAAATATCCCTTTTGCTCGAGCATATACCCTGAAGCCCCGACCTGCCTGAAACAAGCGGATCGAAGCTTCAGGGCACCATTTTTTACAGGGAGGCTTTCCGATTGGCCTTTCCCTTCGCCTTAGCGTGGTCGCAATGGGCGGGGTCGCACGATGAGCCGCCGGAGCAATTGCCGCAGCAGTTACTGGAGCAGTTGCCGGAGCATTCTTTTTTGCCCGTATTAGTGACGGAGGTAGCGGCCATCTTGCCCGTGCAAGCCATAGGCGTGGTGGCAGCAGCAGGCGTGGAGGTGCTGGCCTGGTCTGCCGCAGCAGTAGCCGTTGCACCGGCCTCCGGGGTATTGGCCACAGAAGCCTTAGCCATACCCGTGCAGTTTTTTTCCATAGACGCCGCAGCAGTTTTACCTGCCTGGCCTTTTGCACAACAAGATTGTGCGTTGACGGACTGGATGCCTGCAAACAGCATGGCAAACACCATCAGAATTGCATAGCGCATAATCATCTAATTTTAAAGGTCACCCGGATCCGCCGGGCTGGCGGTATTGTTGAGCGTCAACAAGTAAACAAATATATACAAAAAAAACATCCGTTTACATCCCTTTTCCGTGGCATTGCTTGTACTTCTTCCCGCTGCCGCAGGGGCAGGGATCGTTTCGTCCCACTTTGGGCTCCGTATTGCGCACCGTTTGGGGCTTGGACTGCGTTTGGCTTGCGGCAGCGGCGGCGCGGCGGCGTGCGGCCTCTTCATCTTCGCGCTGTCGGTTGGTCTGGGTGCTGCGCGCCGTTTCGCGGTTGCGTTCGCGGGCCTGTTCCAGCGTGGTACCATCTGAAAAGATGAGGGTTCCCTTCGCCAAGTAAGACGTGACCTCCTCGTTGATTTCCATGACGAGCTTTTCGAAGAGGTTGTACGCTTCCACTTTATAGATGACGAGCGGGTCGCGCTGTTCGAAAGAGGCCGACTGCACAGAATCCTTGAGTTCGTCCATGGAGCGGAGGTGTTCCTTCCACTTTTCGTCAATGATAGCAAGGGACACGGTGCGCTCGATATCGAGCAGGATGGATTTGCCTTTGGTTTTTACAGCATCCTCTAATTCTGCGGTGATATCATAAGGCCTCTTCCGCCCATCGGTGAACGGGACGAGGATGCGCTTGTAGATATGGCCCTGGTTTTGGTGTACCTGTGCGATGTGGGGCAGCAGGGCTTCTACGATATGGCTCGCCTTGCGCTGGTAATACTCGCGGAACTGCTCGAAGTACTCTTGTGCCAGGTGTTCGATGGGCGACTCCTTGAAGTAGGCGGCATCCATTTTGGGGTCGAGCCCCAGGAAATTTACGGAATTGCGGCGGAAGCTTTCGAAGTTGCCTTCGCGACGGTGGGCGCGTACGAGATTTTCAGCTATGCCGAGGAACATATTGTTGAGGTCCACTTCGAGACGTTCGCCGTAGAGGGCGTTGTCGCGTTTTTTATAGATGGCCTCGCGCTGTATGTTCATGACGTCGTCGTATTCCAGCAGGCGCTTGCGGATGCCGAAGTTGTTTTCTTCCACCTTCTTTTGTGCCCGTTCGATAGATTTGGTGACCATCGAATGCTGGATGACTTCCCCATCTTTGTGGCCCATGCGGTCCATCAGGGATGCTATGCGGTCGGTTTGGAAAAGGCGCATGAGGTTGTCTTCCAGCGACACGTAGAACTGGGAGGTACCGGGGTCGCCCTGTCGGCCGGAGCGCCCGCGGAGCTGGCGGTCTACGCGCCGCGATTCGTGGCGTTCGGTACCGATGATGGCGAGGCCACCTGCACGGCGCACTTCTTCGGTCAGTTTGATGTCGGTACCCCGTCCGGCCATGTTGGTGGCGATGGTCACTTTTCCGGGCTTGCCTGCTTCGGCGACGATTTCGGCTTCCCGCTGGTGCTGTTTGGCGTTGAGTACGTTGTGGTCTATCTTGCGCAAGGCCAGCATTTTGCTCAGCTTTTCGGAAATGTCCACCGAGGTGGTGCCCACGAGCACAGGTCGGCCTGCTTCGCTGAGTTTGACGATTTCGTCAATGACGGCGTTGTATTTTTCCCGCGCCGTTTTGAACACCAGGTCTTCGCGGTCTTCGCGGATTACCTGTACGTTCGTGGGGATGACGACGACATCGAGCTTATAGATTTCCCATAATTCGCCTGCTTCTGTTTCCGCGGTACCGGTCATACCAGCCAGTTTGTGGTACATCCGGAAGTAGTTTTGGAGGGTAACCGTGGCGTAGGTCTGGGTGATTTCGCCGATCTTGACGTTTTCTTTGGCTTCCAGTGCCTGGTGGAGGCCATCGGAGTAGCGGCGGCCTTCCATGAGGCGCCCGGTCTGTTCGTCCACGATTTTGACCTGGCCTTCTATGACGACGTACTCTTCGTCGCGTTCGAACAAAGTGTAGGCTTTGAGCAACTGGTTGATGGAGTGGAGACGGCGCGATTTGACCGCGTAATCCTGGGAGAGGTGGGTCTTGGCGTCTTCTTTTGCTGCGATATCCAGGCTGGCATCGGCATCAATTTCGATGAGGCCGGAGACCACGTCGGGCATGACGAAGAAATGAGGGTCGGAGTTGCCTTTTGACAAATATTCCACGCCTTCTTCGGTCAGTTCGACGGAGCGGTTTTTTTCATCTATGACGAAGAGGAGCGGGGCGTCCACCAAGTGCATGTTCTTGGATTGCTCCTGCATGTAGAAGTTCTCCGTTTTCTGGAGCAGCACTTTGACCCCTTCCTCGCTGAGGAATTTGATGAGGGGGCGGTTTTTAGGCAGGGCGCGGTAGGCGCGCAGCAAGGCCATGCCGGCAGAACCTTCCTCTGTACCCAATTTGCCGTCGGCGAACAATCGCCGGGCTTCGGCTAAGTAATCGGTGGCCATTTTGCGCTGTGCGGCGATCAAGCGTTCGATTTGGGGCTTGAGTTCTACATAGTCCTGGTCTTCGGACATTTGGCTCACCGGGCCGGAGATGATGAGCGGGGTACGGGCATCATCAATGAGGACGGAATCTACCTCGTCCACCATGGCGTAGTGATGGGCGCGCTGCACTTTTTCCTCCTGGTCGCGCACCATATTGTCGCGGAGGTAGTCGAAGCCAAACTCGTTGTTGGTGCCGTAGGTGATGTCGCTGCGGTAGGCGCGTATGCGGCCCTCGGAGTGGGGTTGGTACTTGTCTATGCAGTCTACCGTCAGCATCAGGAATTCAAAGATCGGGCCTACCCACTCGGAGTCGCGGCGGGCCAGGTAATCGTTGACGGTGACGATGTGCACGCCCTGGCCGGCGAGGGCATTCAGGTAAGCGGGCAGCGTTGCGACCAGGGTTTTCCCTTCGCCGGTAGCCATTTCCGCGATTTTCCCGTCGTGGAGTACCATGCCACCGATGAGCTGTACGTCGTAATGCACCATGTTCCACTGGATCTGGCCGCCGGCGGCTATCCAACTGTTGTGCCATACGGCCTTGTCGCCCTCGATTTTGATATAGGACTTATTCGGGCGGGCGGCCAGGTTGCGGTCGTGCTCGGTGGCTTTGACCTGGAGCGTTTCGTTTTCCTTGAAGCGGCGGGCGGCTTCGCGCACTACGGCGAAAGCTTCCGGCAGGATTTCTTTCAGGATGATTTCGAGCGATTTGTTGCGCTCTTTTTTCAAGGCATCTATGCTCGAAAAAATCTGCTCCTTGTGGTCGAGGTCGTCGCTTTGGGCGGCTTCGTCGTGCAGGTCCTGGATTTCGCGGTCAATTTCACTGAGGTATTCCTGGATGCGCTCCCGGAAGGCGGGCGTTTTGGCGCGCAGCTCGTCGTTGCTGATGGATTGGAGGATACCGCCGATGCGGTTGATTTCTTCGACTATCGGCATGTATGCCTGCACGTCGCGTTCGTGCTTGGTGCCAAAGATTTTTTGCAGGGATTTTCCAAGAAAGCCAAACATGGTGTTGTGTATATGTACGTTTCTGTTAACGCCGAAAGTCAGGCGTTAGTTTTTTTGAGGAGTGCTTCCATTTCGCGGACAAACGTGGGGATCGAGGCATCCGGATGGTCAATCATGAGATCGAAAATACGGGTTTCCCCGGCTACAGGGCCTACTTTCAGGGAAGCGGTAGCCTGGGCAGCGACGTATTCGAGGACGGGATGAGGGGTGGTATGGAGCAGGATCAGGATGTCGAAAGGCGTTTGCAGGAACAACTCGACAGCACGGCCCTGGGGGCGGAAAGCCCAATCGAGTTGTTTGCGCGTGAAGGAAGGGAAAGGAAGGCTTCCATCTTCCTGTTCGCTGTCCACAAAGCCCAATAGTTGAACCTTTTTGCCTTGTTTCAGGCGTAGGGTATCGTAGTAGTCGGCCACAGACTGCTGTCGGGCGGGGTCTGTGCCGTCGAACAGGATACCGACCGACGCGGCGCTGTCCAGGTTCATACGCTTTTTGGGCGCATGGGGCGCTTTGTCGAGGATGCGCTGTAGGGAGCGCTGTCGTACCCCGAGCCGAAACGATTCAAATAAGGCCATTTATTTCTTTTTCTCTTTTTTATCGCTCTTTTCGCCGTTGCCCTCTTCTGAGGAGACGGTGAGGAACTCGCCCATGCGGGCATATTTTTCGATGCGGGCCTCAATACGCTCATCGGGGTCCATGTCCATGATTTCGGACAAGGATTTTTTGATTTGCTTTTTGAGGAGTTTGGCCATTTCCTCCGGTGCGGAGTGTGCGCCCCCGACGGGTTCCTTGATGATGCCGTCAATGAGGCCGTTCGCGAACATGTGGTCGGCGGTCAGCTTGAGGGCTTCGGCGGCTTGTTCTTTGTAGTCCCAGCTCCGCCACAAGATAGAGGAGCAGGATTCAGGGGAGATGACGGAGTACCAGGTGTTTTCGAGCATAAAGACCCGGTCGCCGAGGCCGATACCGATGGCGCCCCCGGAAGCGCCTTCCCCGATGATGATACAGATGACCGAGGTGCGCAACTGGGCCATTTCGAAGAGGTTGCGGGCGATGGCTTCCGCCTGGCCGCGCTCTTCTGCTTCGAGGCCGGGGTAGGCACCGGGCGTGTCAATGAAGGTGATGACCGGGATTTGGAAGCGCTCGGCCATTTTCATGAGGCGCAGCGCTTTGCGGTAGCCTTCCGGGTTGGCCATACCGAAGTTGCGGTACTGGCGCATCTTGGTGTTGATCCCCTTCTGGTGCCCGATGACCATGACGGTTTGCCCGTCGAGCGAGGCGAGCCCGCCCACGATCGCTTTGTCGTCGCGCACACAGCGGTCGCCGTGCAGCTCTATGAATTTTTTGCACATCTGGTTGATGTAGAACAGCGCATAGGGCCGTTCCGGATGGCGGGAGAGCTGTACCTTTTGCCAGCCGCTGAGGTTGCTGTAGATCTCGCGGCGTTTGTTTTTGATTTTTCCCTCCAGGGTGCGGATGGTTTCGGTGACGTCTATCTCGCCGTCGCCCCCAATCTCTTTGAGCTTATCCAACTGCTCGTAGAGCACTTCGAGCGGTTTTTCAAAATCCAGGAATACCATGAGCAGCCATTTTTTAAGCCAAGCCGGGCGTAATTGCACGCGGCGCGACGCGCAAAGTTAGCAATTACCCGCTGTTTGGGCTTTGACACCTGTTTTTTTTTCTTTTTTTATGCCTGGGTATTGCGCAATATGAAAAGTACCCCTATATTTGCGTTCGCATTTGCGCAAGTGCAAGTGCAGGTTCGGTTCGGTAGTTCAGTTGGTTAGAATACCTGCCTGTCACGCAGGGGGTCGCGGGTTCGAGTCCCGTCCGAACCGCCAAACTCAGAAAGCCTTGAAGTTCGTTGAATTTCAAGGCTTTTTTGTTTTTACCCATCTTTTACTTTGCTACTTTATCCCGTTTTTGGATAAAAGTGGGCAAAAAAGACCCCACCGGATTCCTGGCGGGGCGGTATCTGTGGAATGGAAAACTTTGCTATTAGACTGGTTGCAAGGGGGCTCCTCGAGGGTCAAAAAAGGCTCTTTTTCGCCCACGCTATATCTTTTTTCGGTCATATAGCAAGGCTATGCTCCCTCAAAAAGCCTTCGTTTGGACAAAAAATGACTCTTTTTTCCACCTCGCTGACCCCTCGCAACAAGTTCTATTGGAAAAATAAAGCAAAAAGGTTTAGATTTACTACATCTTTATAAAAGCTATGAGCAGCGGGACCATAGATATAAAAATTGAAGGATTCAGGGAAGGAACACCCCTTAGACCTGATCTTCTGGATGTTGACGAGATCGTCAAGCTGCTTTCCAATGCACGTGACTTCCTGTTTCCTGAAAGTGGGAAAGATCGTTCACGCGTGAGCGTTGCTTTCAGGGAGGGCAGTGTAGTGCTAAGCCTGGATGTAGATCCCGCCACGGCAATCCAAACACAAGCCATCCTTGCGGACTTAAATGCCAACCATGATCTTGGTCTGCTAAAGCCCAAACAGAGGGAAGCAATCGAGGGAATGTGGAATTTTGTGGCTGGACAGAATTTCGTCCTCCGCTTTGGGATTGCTGAAAAATTGATGGAAGGGTTGAGGATTGACCGGAAAACGAAGTGGATGGTTCCGGAAGAGGTTTGGTTCGATGAGGAATGGTACGTTTTCGGTGAGATAGTGGATTTGGGAGGCAAAACGCATCCAAATGTTCATATAGACACAAAAGATTTTGGTATCTTGAAGATAGCAGCCAACAAGGATATGCTATCAGACGACGATAAAAACAGGCTCTATAAAAAACAACAGCTCAGGATTCGGATTAAAAGGAACCTCAGAACTGGGGCGTTCAAGCAAGGGTCCGCACAGCTTATTGAGTTTGTCGATTTTGAGGCAGATGAGTCACCTGATGAATACCTGGATCGGCTCATTGCGGCATCTAAGGCCTGCATGGATAAAATGGGAGACCCTGACCAATGGCTGAAGAAGATCAGGGGGTATGAGGGATAAAGTGAAAAAAGTGTTTTTTGACACAAGCTTTTTTATCCGTCTCTATAAATCAGACGATCCTGACCATGAGAATGCCAAGGCATACTGGCGTAGGTTCAGGGAGGAAGGTTGTGAGTTGTTCCTTTCTACCATTGTGGCAGCTGAATTTGGTACTGGTGGAGCCATCAAAAATCTCCCGTACAAATATGTCACTGTCCTCCCTTTTAATATCAGTCATGCTGAAAGGGCAGCTACTTTAGCAATGGTCGCCTTTGAAAATAAAAGGAAAGGGGTGGTGGAATTGGAAAATCGGGTAGTAATTCCCAATGACACCAAGATTCTTGCCCAAGCTGAAGAGATTAACTCCGATGTGTTTATCGCCAGAGATGATAATTGTGAGAAAGTATATCAGCTCATGAAGGAGAATGGGTTACTATCTTTTGATTATCTTGATCTTAGAACCCCTCCTAATCATTTTTTCGGCGAGCTGTTTGCGGATACGTAAGCTGATGGTTAAAATGGGTCATAGAAAGAACGACCTATACGAGCAAAGCGTATCCTGCGGCAGGGGGTGTCCAGGTCGGGGGTAAATCCGTATACGACGGTACGGTCCACACGTTACGACATTCCTTCGCGCCGTGTACGCTCCCCATATCCCGTAACCACTAAAAAAGAAAAAACGTTACATTCAGACTGCAAAAAGAGTGGTTAGGAAAAAGAGTGTCACTCATCACCAAAAGTGATGAAGAACCACTTTTGGTGATGAGTGACAGCGCCATAAAACGCAGAAAAAGATACCAAAAAACTGCGTAAAACCCGTCTGGATATTGTACCTTGGGGACATGAACACAAAGGTCACCAAGGAATACAAT
>JBEGMH010000171.1:0-3600 GCA_041183125.1 Bacteroidota bacterium
TACCAGTACCAGCTACCTCCCGGTACCAGTCGGCCAGCTTGTGCGTATTGGCATAGTTTTGGTCTGCCCCCCGCAGAACCTGTACTTCTGCCCATCGGTTCAGTCGGTGGAACCAGCGGTAGTGGTTTTGGGGTAGTAGCCCTTTTATGGAAAAAGGATCTCCATGATCCGCAGCCCAGAATAGCCCCGGAAAGCGCTTTTTCAAGGCTAAGCCTACCAAATGGGCTACAAAAGGCAGCGAAATCGTGTACAGGCGGTCTACCAGACCCGCGCGCACCCAGCAGGAAGCGGTATAAAAGGCCGGAAAAAACCACCCCACCGAACTATCGGGCCACCAGAGTTTTTTCCAGCTCCATGCCCGGATGCGCAGTAGAAAGCGCAGGTATCTACTTTGTGGACCGCGTTCCAGCACCAGGCGGCTCCCCAGCGGTCGGCTGCCCACCCGAAAGATACGGACCCCTCTTTCTTCGAGATAATCGGGCAAACCCGGCGCTGAGCGGCAAAGCACCCGAACCTCATGGCCTTGTCGCGCCAGGGCAAAAGCCAGCTCCTTCCAGCGGTTGGCCCGCGGTTTTTCTTCCGGAAAAAAGGTCACGCTGAGCAATAGGATTTTCATGCTTTTTTTAGCCATTCCTTGTAACAATCCAATACTTTTTTTCCACAGGAAGCGATACAAAATCCCGATTCCATCTTTCTGCGCGCACGCAGCGCAAAGGCCTTGTACTCCGAGTCCCCCATTTCCGCAAATGCCAGGATGGCTGCCGATAGCGCCTCCACATCCCCTTCCTCTGTGAGCAACCCGCTTTCTCCGTGGGCCACTTCCGAGGGGATATCGCAATGCCGGGTAGCGATTACCGGCATCCCATTCGCCTGTGCATCTAACAAAACTACGGGTGCCCCGCCCTCGCAGTCGCCGGAAGGAGCGTGCATGCTGGGATGCAGGAAGACCTGGCTTTTTTCCAGTACCTGAGGTAACTGCCCGTAGGGTATCGCCCCCGACAGCGACACTTTATCCGATAGCCTCTCCTGCCGGATATATGCCTCTACCGAACGGGCATAGCGCTCGTCCCGGACAGGACCGTACAGCTCGAGGTGCATATCCGGGTAGGTGCGGAGCGCCCGCTCAAATGCCTGCACTGCCTGCAACTGGCCTTTGTAAGGCGCTATGCCTGCTACCTGTACCAAACGGAGCGCCCCCACCTGTTTTTGGCGGACTACGAAGGGGATGGTGCTCAAGTCCACCCCCATGGGTACGATCCGGATTTTATGGGCTGGGCAACCCAGGTGCTCCAACTGCCCGGCGGCATAAGGCCCTTCGCAAAGGATAGCCGCTGCTGCCCCAAACATCCGCTCATAGCGCAACCGATACACAGGCCGCTCCTGCAAGATGCGGCGATAGTCGAAGCCATAAAAGGAAACCAGGCCCGGAATACCCGCCCGAACCGCCAAATGGATATAATCCGCCCCCATGTTGCCAAAATGGCAATGCAGCAGATCTATAGAATAGGCTTTGAGGTAGCGCAATAAAGCCCTGTCATACCCCCCAAACTTGCGCAACCCTAAGTGGACTAATCCTTGCAGGGGTTTGGGATACGCGTAGCGGGGGTTTGGCCAGCGGACACCCACCTCTATTTCCTCGGTATCCGCCAGGTAGGTCAACCCGGCGATGTGCGCCTCTACCTCCGGGGTTTGTAGTATCTGCTGTCGCGCCCAAGGCATCGTAAGGGGCAGGTATTCCGGAAATACGTGTAGCACCCTCATACCGTAGGGTATTTTGCTGTAGGGGAATAGCCCATATCCGCCATGCCTTCCGCGCAAATATCTTCGATCTGTGCCAGATGTTCCTTTCCGAAAAAGTCCAGCCACTGACAGTCCCTGTTTCGGCCCAGGGGTTGGAAAGGATGGGATTTCCAATGCGCTATTTGCCGTTTTTGCGGTAATTTTAGCGCAACACACAGTTGCGCAATGGTATTTTCCGGGTCTGCCCGAAAGTCTTCGTAGCGAATCCGGATAAAATCGCCGGGGGACTGCCGGTACACCGCGACCGCCCGGGACCAGCGCCAAGCCAATGAGCAGATAACGTTACCTGCCGGCCCCCCCATCCAGGTATTGTCCAGCACATGGCCCCAGTGGGCGTGCAAGGAATCCGGCAGGGAGACGCCCGCTACCCGCCCATACAACTCTAATCGGTCCAGGATACTGCGCAGGTTGTCGCGGGGGTCGCGTACCACGAACACCTTGCGGGCCTGGGGATAAAGGGCATGTACTTGCCCGTGCAGAAATGTGAGGTTGCACTCTTTAATGACCGGCTGGGCAAATTCGATGCGGGCGTATCGGTGTATGGCCTTTTGCAGGCTGAGTTCGCCCTCGTAAAGAGAGCTTAGCACTGGAAAGTCCAGCCCTGGGATCCAGGTCGTCGCTTCCAGGCCTGCCGCGTAGGCCAGCAGGCTGCTGATAGCCGTCGTACCGGATTTTTGGTTGCCCATGAAAAAAACGGGGTCTGGATGTACCTGAAAAAAAGGATAGAGCAGTACACGAGTCGAAGGCCGGCGCCAGGCGAGGTAGGCAAAAGGATTCATGGTTTAGTTTTTTTGGTAAAGGCTATCCAGCCATTCCGCCAATCCGGAGTCCTGCAGGAGCGTATCCCAGTGTAAGTCTGTGACAGAAGGCGTGTGGAAAGGAAAGCGGTGAAGCACTTCCCGGGAAAGTGGTTTGTCCGGGCGCAAAAAGAAAAATCGCCCTTCGCGGCGGTGCTCGAAAGCCCTGGCCCAGGGAATATCGGTAGAAATGACCTTCAGGCCCAAAGCGCAGTACTCCATCAGCTTCAGACTGGGCTGACAGCGGAACGGGTAGCGGTCGGGGATCAGGTTCAGGCCGTACTCCGCTCTTGCCAACAGTCCCGGCACCTCATCATGGGGTACTTTTCCCGTAAAAAACACCTCCGGCACCGTCCGGAAAGCCCGCAACAGCCCCACCGACGGTTCGCCGACGAGCAGCAGCCGGAATCCGGGTAACGCGTGCAAGATCTGGGAAATCACGGGCACCAATCGGCGGCATTGGCCCATATCACCGACATAGGCCATATCGAATTCGCGCACAGAACATACTTGGCGAAAAAAAGATGCCGCAACCCCTGCCGGGCGTATGCAGCAATGGGAAACCAGCGGGAAGCCCAGGGCATGGGCCACCCATTCGCTGCCAAACACGTAGCCATCCGGCCTGTGGTTGAACCTGCATTTCAGAAAATTTTTGAGATGGGGGAAAGGTGGCGTAGAAGCTGAAATGTACTCATGGACCAGTACCCCCGCCGGACGGACGGACCCCCAGTGGGTACCCATCAGATGCCAGTGTACTGCGTAATCCCGACAGGCCGGCGCGGTACGCACAAAAGCGTCCAGCACCCAGCCTTTGGAGGAAAAGTACGATGCGTACGCTCCTATTTCCGGCAAAAGGGCTTTGCCGGGATGGATCAGGGCGATGCGGCGGCTCATACGTCCTGTGATGAAAAGGCAAGAGAGAGAGCCAATGCCCGATAGGCCGACAAGCGGGATACCATGACGCGCAATACCCGGCCATCGCTGTATCGCGCACAGACCCGCT
>JBEGMH010000172.1:0-6484 GCA_041183125.1 Bacteroidota bacterium
TCAAAAGAATGGGCCCGTGTTGGAATATCTTGGCTAGCGTATGGCGAAAAAGGGCTTTTGAGAAAGCCCCAAACCCTCGCCCCCTGTTCCCTTACCTTGTGCGGAACGAGCGCGAACTCGCCGTAGGCTGCCAGGTTCCTTTGCCTACGTCTTGCTTGCTGATGGCTTCCGCGTCGATAAAGATCTGTGTGTTGACGGGGTTGCCGGCAGGTACGACATAGGAGTACAGCAGGGTGTCCTGTTGCTTGAGCTGGGAAAACGCGGGCGTGTACGGAAGGGTGGCCAACAGGGTGCGCGTTGCGGTAGCAGAACCTACGCGCTGGTACACCTTGATTTCTTTGATGCCGTCGTTGCACCAGTATTCGAGCTGTACGGTCGCTGTGGTGCCGGGCGAGTAGGTGGTCGCCGAAAGCGGGTACATGTAGATGGAAGGCACCGCTTTGCCTTGGAACTCTGCATTTTCGTCCAGCCAGTACGATTCCTCATAGCAGCCGGAGAGCAGGGCGATACCGGCGAGCAGGAGTATATTATTGATAATTTTCATACGATATTCGTTTTGAATGGGTTCAAAATCCCTTGGGGTTATTTTTTGAACAGCCACATCGGTTCTCCAATAGGTTTCTGGTTAGCGGTGGCGTTGCTGCCGTTGCGGGTGAATTCCGAATCCGGGTAAGAAGCCCGCTGGATCCACCGGCCGGCGAGTTCCTGGTTGTGGTTGCGCGGCAGCTCGAGGTCTTTATATACCTGGTTGCTGTACGACCAACGGCGCAGGTCGTTCCACACTTCCGGGTTCAGGAAGAGGGCTTTCCATTTTTCTACCATGATATGCCCCAGGGTCAGGTTATCTGCGCCGGGAGCTACGCGGGGATCGGCCAGGTAGCGCGTCCGGGCGGTATCGGCTACGCCGATTTTATCCATGCTGGCGCGGATGGCGTCCAGGTACGCCGTGTATCCGGCGGCGGTCGTGCCTTTGGACGTAGTGGTGCCGTTGTTTTTCAGGAATTCCGCCTCTGCCTGGATGAATTTCTGCTCGGCGTAGGTCATGAACTGGATAGGCGATACGTTCCGCGAATGCCAGGAGGTAGCGACCAGGTCGAGGTTACCCCCCGTGCCGCTGCCCGACTCGTTGCCCGTCCAGGTCGTGGCATTCGCGTTGGCGGTGGTGCGGCCTGCAATCAAAGGGAGGCGGGGATCCCACACCCCGAAGGTGACCCCGTTCATGGCGTCCACCAACTGAGCGGAGTGGCGGATGGTGAGGTTGCCCGTTACGTTGGCCAAGGCGACCCCCGAGTGCCAGGGGTTCAGGTTCTTGGTGTTCCCCACGAGCTGGAAATCGTCTGCATTGGATACCATGCCCGCCCCATTGGCCAGGGCCGAGAGGGCATTGTTGGCGGCAGCTGCTGTGCCCGACTTAGCGGTGAAGTGGATGGCAGCACGGGCTTTGAGGCCTTGTGCCACACGGCGCCAGCGCGCGCGATCGCCTGAGAATACCAGGTCATCTGCGCCTGGTGAGAAGCCCGAGACGGTCTGGTTCAACTCCGCAACGGCGGCATCCAACAACTGGTTGATGGTGTTGTATATGCTCTCCTGGGAATCGTATCCGGGCTTCAGGTTCGCGATGGAGAATGCCTGGCTGTAGGGGACGTTTTCCCATGCCGCGGTGGCCATCAGCAGGTTGTAGGCCATCAGTACTTTCGCTACGCCGCTGTAATGCGGGGCTTTCAGTTCCTCTGCCCGGCGGATCATGATGCTGAGGTTGCTCATCGCGGTGAGGTAGGAAAAGGTCCAGGCCCCGGATACGCGGAACTCCCCGTGCGCATCCGTACCGCCGCCGGTCACCCCGGCGACATGTTGTACAATCTGGTTGATGCTGAACGCATAGTTGTAGTTTGCCTGGCCGGTCGCTTCGATGGTGGTGGGCAACAGAGCGGCCAGGGTCACCTGGTTTTCGGAAACCGCGGTCGGGTCCGTGTTGATATCCAGGTATTCCGAACAGCCGGAAGCCCCGACGGCCAACGCAAACAGTCCCCAAAGGGCTATTTTTCGTATGATGGTTCTCATAAAGGTTCTATTATTTTGAGATACTCCGCAGGGTCCTGAGCGCAGGAAACCCGCGTTTCGCCCTAATTTATTTAAACGTTACATTCAAGCCTGCATTCAGGGAGCGCACGGCTGGGGTGGTCAGGCCCGAGAAACCAAAGGCGTTGTTGCCGGCCCCGTTCTGCATGGATTCCGGGTCATAGCCTTTGAAGGGGGTATTGAGCCAGAGGTTGTTGCCGGTCAGGTTCACGGAGAGCCCCGCGATGGGGAGTCCTTTCAGCGCCTTGGACGGCAGGTTGTAGCTCAGGCTCACCACGCGCAGGCGCACCCAGGAGGCATCCTGGATCAACACCTCGGATGCCGCGTTGTACCGCCCGGTGGAGCGATAGAAGTTGTCCCCTTCCACTTCCACTGCCGTCGTGTTGGGCGTACCGTCGGCTTTTACCCCTTTGAACACGACGAGCTCATGCCGCCGCTCCGTGCTTTTGAGGATGCCGTTGCGGGTAGCGTTGCGCATGCCCATGTCGTAGACATCGCCTCCCTGGCGCCATTCGATCTGGAAGTTCAAGGACAATCCTTTGTAGGTGAACGTGTTGACCAATGCTGCCGTAAAATCGGGCAAGGCATTGCCCGCCAAGCGAAGCTGGGTGAGGTCAACGATCGGATACCCATCGGCTCCGATGAGCAACTGACCATCTGTGGCGTAGCGGAAGCGGTAGCCGTACAGGTCGCCTACGCGCCCGCCTTCCACCATGCGGCTGGCTACCCAGGCAGCGTCAAATACCGTCACCACCCCTACGCTGGTGTCCACTTTCTCCACCGTCCCGCGCAGGCGGGCGAAGTTGACCTTCATATCCCAGGTGAAATGGCGGGATTGAACCGGTACCAGGTTGAGCGATACCTCCACGCCCTTGTTGCGGATCGTACCGGCGTTGGTCACCACGGTCGAATAGCCCGAAGCATTCGAGACGGGTACCGGGAAGATCTGGTCTATGGTGCGCTGGTCGAAGTACGTCACGTCGAAGCCTACCCGGCGCTTGGCAAACATCATCTCCATGCCAAGCTCGTAGCCCTGGGTGCGCTCGGGGCGCAGGTCAGGCACCCCGATCGTCACGCGGCGGCGGAAGCCCGGGATGGGATCTTTTGAAGCGGCATCCGCCGGGTTGCGGGGCGGGCCGTAGGGGAAACGGGGAGCGTTCTCAAAGTAGGAACCCACCCGGTAGGGCGAAGTACCTTTGCCGGTTTCTGCATAGGAAGCCCGGATTTTTCCATAAGAAATGAACGAGGGCAGCGTCAGGCCTGGAATTTCAGAAAACACAAAGCCCGCCCCCACCGAGGGATAGAAAAAGGAGTTGTTGCCCAGGGGCAAGGTGGAGGTCCAGTCGTTGCGGGCAGACGCCGTCAGGTAGGCAAAGCCTTTGTAATCGAGGTTCAAATCGCCGAATACCCCAATCAGGCGGCTTTGGGCAAAGTCGTAAAACGGAAATACGTTGCGCGTATTGGTAATGTCGTAAAAGCCCGGGATCACCAGGCCCTCGCCGCGAGTACCGAGGTTTTCGAAGCGGTTGTCAATGACGCTGTGCCCGGCCAGGACGCGCAGCTTGAGCGCATTGTTGAGGTTGGCCTGCACGGTTCCCAACAGGTTTGAGGTGAACAGGCGGGAGGAGAAGTTCTCATCCGTCGTGAAACCGCCGACCTGGAAGCCCAGGTCGGTCACGTTGGGCATGATGTACTTGCGCACGTCGGTGTATTGGTCCAGACCCGCCTGGTAGCGCAGCGAGAACCAGGAAGTCACCTTGGCATCCGCCGTCACCTGGCTCGTGTAGCGGTTCACGTTGGTGCGGTAGGGCGCAAACTCCGCTAACCAGCGGGGGTTGTCGATCAAGGTGCCGGCATAGGATTTTATCGAGCCGTTGGGGTTGATGTAGTCGTTCACATCGTAGGTGCTGGAGTGGTACGTCAGTGCCGACATCACCGACTTGTCGCCCCCGTTGGCCGCCACCGTTGCGGAATTGGTGTAGGATACCCCACCCGACAGGTTCAGCCAGGGGTTGACCTGGTACCCGGCGTTCATGCGCAACGTATTCCGGTCGAAACTCGTGCCGGGCACGATACCGTCCTGCTGGAAAGTCGAGCCGGACAGCAGGTAGTTGAAGCCCTTGGCCCCCCCGGTGACGCTCAAATCGGTCTTCATCCGGCTGCCCTGTACGAAGAGGTTGCGCAGGTTGTTGTACACCGGGTTGTCGAGAATGGGCGGGCCATAATCCTGAAACTTGGTAGTGCTCAATGTATTGTCGGCATTTACCCGTATGCGGCCGGATATGCCCTCGCGGTAGCGCGTCTGTATCTCCGGCCACTTGTTGATATCGTCCACCCCATAGGTCGTGCTCAACTGAACGGTGGACTTGCCTTCTTTGCCGCGCTTCGTCGTGATGATGATGGCGCCGTTCTGGGCTAATGAACCGTACAGCGCCGTCGCCGCCGGGCCTTTCAGGACCGAAATATCCTCAATATCGTTCGGGTTGATGTCGGCGAGACGGTTGGTGTTTGAAAACTGCTCGCCGCTGGTGAACGCGTTGGTGCCCGCACTGGGCAGTACGCTGCCTACGTTCGTCGCGTTGCTGGCAATAACCCCGTCCACCACGATCAGGGGCTGGTTGTCGCCGGATGGATCGAGCGAGTTGATGCCGCGCAGGACGATGTTCGCACCCGCCCCGGGCGCGCCGGAAGTGGTGTTGATCAAGGCACCGGCCACTTTGCCCTGCAGGGCAGAGACGACGTTCTGCTCGTTGGAAGCCAGGAGCTCCGTGCCCCCGATGCGCTGCGCAGAGTAGGTCAACCCGCGCGCTTCTCGCTTGACCCCGAAGGCACCGGTAATCGTCACCTCGCCCAGGGTGAGGGCATCTGTTTCCAAAACGACGTCTATGACGTTGCTGGCCCCCAGCGGGACGACCTGCGTCGCATAGCCGATCATGGAAAAGGTCAGGGTGGCTCCGTTCGGTACGTTGGATAAAGCGTACTTTCCGTCCAGGTCGGTTACCGTCCCATTGGTCGTCCCCGTTACGACGACTGTGGCACCGATTAAACCTGTACCGTCATCCGCGGAACTTACCGTGCCGGTAATCGCCCGCTGGGCCAGCGCCCCTACCGAACCCAAGAGCACGAACAGGCTGCTCAGTGCCCATTGCTTGTAGAATGTTAGCATAGCATTGATAATATGTGAAAAAAGAAAGGTTGAAGACATGAGGCATAGGGGCCGCGAGAGGTGATTTCGCCTCTCGTGGCCCCTATGCCTCATGTCCACTGTTAAACCTAAAATTAGGGACGCCTACAGCGCCATTTTGTTCGTACATCCTAAGAAATCATTCGGGAAGAGCAGGGTTTGCACGAACCTAAAAACTTCCGCCGCCAATATGTGGCGCCAACCTCAGCGCAGCAACAGCACGTCGCCGCTAAAGGTGTCCTGTATTTCCTGCACGTCGTCGCGTGCCTGTATGGAAAGGGTGTATAAAAAGACGCCCTGTGGTAGCTTTGTGCCCCGATAGGTGCCGTCCCATCCCTGCCCCGGGGTCTGCGACTGGAACACGAGGTTGCCCCAACGGTCGAACAGGCGCAGTTCGTAGCGGAGCACCTCCACGTCGGGGGGGAGTTGGGGTATAAAGGCATCGTTTACCCCGTCGTCGTTGGGAGAGAATGCGTTGGGCGCAAACAAGCTGAACACGGTGCACTCGCGCGTCCGGACGACAATGGTGTCCGAGCCCCTGCATAGGCCGTCGCTGGTAGTGAGGATGTACGTCCCGGCCTGCTTGACCGCAAGTTGCGGGCCGGTACTGCCGTCCTGCCACTCATAGCGCTCGGCCTGGATATTGCTCTTCAGCAGCAACTGGTCTTTGGTGCATATCGTCGTGTCGGGTCCCAGCGAAGGCCGGGGCACCGGCTGGAAGCGGATCGTGATGGAATCCCGCCAGGAGCAGCCGGACAGGGTAGCTTCGGCCCAAACCAGGCCGCTCTGGCTTACGGAGACCTGGCGGCTGGAAGCCCCGGTGCTCCAACGGTAGGCGTCGGCTTCTTCTGGTGCCAGGAGGCTGAACGTCGTGTTGCCGCACAGTGTCGTATCCCTGCCCAGACTGAACACCGGGAGGGGGTTGTAGGTCATCCGCACGGTGTCGCGCTGCACACAAAGCCCTACCTTGACCTCGACGGTATAGCTCCCCGCCCGGTCTACGGTGAACACCGGACTGGTAGAGCCGTCCTGCCAGCGGTAACTGGCCCCCGGCGTGCTCGCGCTCAGCCGAAGGGTCTGCCCGGCGCAGAGGGCACGATCCGGGCCCAGCCAGTCGGCGGGGAAGGCAAAAAAGGCCACCCGGATGGAGTCCCGCACCTTACAGCCGTTCAACTCGGATTCGAGCCAGTAGGTGCCCGCCTGCCGCACCGTCTCCGATAC
>JBEGMH010000173.1:0-7348 GCA_041183125.1 Bacteroidota bacterium
CACATCCAAAAAGAGCTTTTCGGCTTTCTCATCTACACGGGCTATATCCACATACCGCTTGTTGGCAAACTCCAACACACCAGAAGTCTTTTGCTTTCAGATTCCGCGAAGTACGCTTTGCGGGAGATGATCGTTTTGGCGGGCAGGAAAGCCGTGACCGGGGGGACAATTGGCCCAATGCCCGCCTTTTTATAAAACAAGGCCCTGCCGGTTTTCCGGCAAGGCCAATGTTCAAGATAAATCGTTCGGTAGCACCGGGCGGTCAGGGCCGATTCACTGGGGGGTAGAATCGGCCTGTTTTTTTATTGGGTGTATTGCGAGGGGAATTTTCCGGATGCGGTTTTCATGGCGCCCTCCTTCGAACCCGGTATCCAGGAAAGCGCGGGTTATGGCGTACGCTTCCTCCATACTCACGAAGCGTGCGGGTATGACGAGTACATTGGCATCATTGTGCAAGCGTGCCAGGCGGGAAATTTCTTCTGACCAACACAAGGCAGCGCGGATTTGCTGATGTTTGTTAGCGGTGATGGCCGCCCCATTCCCGGACCCACAGATGGCGATACCAAGCTCTGTTTCCCCATTTTCCACCGATTCCGCTACTGGATGGATAAAGTCAGCATAATCCGCTGATGCCTCCGAGTAGGTACCGAAATCTACGGGTTCGAGGCCCTGGCTGTGCAGCCAAGCTTTGAGGGCTTCTTTGCAGGCGAACCCTGCGTGGTCGGAACCGATAGCTATTTTTTTCATAGAATGACCGAGGACAGATGAGGGAGAGGGCGTATGAAAGAACTTTTCGGCCTAATGCGGCTAAAGCCATAATTTGAAAGAGCGTTTGTTTTTTGATTTGACTTCACAAAATCAAAAAACAAACGCTCTTTCGCTATTTCATTTTTGAAGCAGCCTCTGTTTTATTGGATAGGCAGCGTGTCTTCCGGTGTTTTTACCCTAAAGCGGGCGAAACGTTGCTGTAATTCTGAAAAGAAAGCATCGTCTTTATTTCGCTGTGCGTCCTGCATGAGCTTGTTCATATTCCGCAGGGCCAGGTCGTACTTATCCTGGTAACTATTGGCTAACAGCGTCGGATCCAGGGAGGTGAAGTATGCGGCCTGTTTTTCGGCTTCATCTGCGATGACCTTCATAATCGGCTTCGCCTTGTTATAAGCCCCTGCTTCCAGGTAGATATCCACCATATAGTACGCCCGATAGTCGTACGGGAAGTTTTTGTGCGGGAAGGCTTTGAAGTATAGGTCTGCCAGTGCGATAGCCTTATCTTTTTTATTTTCCAGGAGGAGTTCGCCTGCGGCACGACGTATGCTCAGTTGCATACTTTGCACGCTGGCCAGATAAGACTTATCTACGAAGGTCTCTACTTTATCAAAGTTGCCCCAGCGGAATTTTTCGGTCACGTTTTTGTAGAACAGCTCTGTGTCCACGCGCCCACTGCCAATGATGCCCAGGCCCGGGTCGCTTGGCTTTCGCGAAGGGGTAATGCGCAGGCCGAGGCCCTCGAGGCGCATATAATCATCGAGGCCGAAAAACTTATCCTGCCGGGTTGTTACGGAGAAATAAATCGGGCGTTCCCACAAGTTAGAGGCGATGATATCCAGCACTGCGAGGTCGTCTTTCGTCAGGAAGTCGCCGGAGATATTCAGTGGGATCCGATCTACGGCACTGGTATCGCCAGGGGCGATCAACCCTGCTTTGGCAGCGGCTTCGCGGTCCACGGGGAGATAGACGTTTTTAGACGGGATATAACTATCGGTCTGGCTTCCATTTTGCAGGGGGAGGGGATGGGATTCCCCTACGAATTTGAGCATATCGGCCAGGCTCATTTCCCTATCCGGAACACCGGGGGTCTGGCTTGTGTAGAATACCTGGTTTCGGCGATTGCCCCGCAAGGCATCCTCCGGGAGACTGAGTTTGATAGCAGGGGAATCGTTGACTTTTCTGCGCAGCAGGTTGATATACCAATCCACTGCAATCAAGCTGAGGTTGACGACGCGCACATCTTTCCGGATCCCCTCGACTTCCTGTGCATACCAAAGCGGGTAAGTATCATTATCGCCGAAGGTAAACAAAATGGCATTAGGGGCGCAGGACTGCAGGAAGTTAGACGCATAATCGCGGGCGGCAAAATGCTCGCTGCGGTCCATATCGTCAAAATTTTGGGTACCCATCAGGAAGGGGGCCGACAAGACGATCAGCGAAGCCGCTGCGCCGCTGGCTACGGACGGCATTTTTACGCGTGCCCGGAGGAATTCAAACAGTGCCAGTACCCCGAGCCCTATCCAGATACAGAAAGTGAAGAAGGAGCCGACAAACACATAGTCGCGCTCGCGGGGTTCGTTGGGCGGCTGGTTGGCATACACGATGATGCCAATACCCGTGATCACAAAAAAGGCGAGTACTCCCAACCACTCCTTGGGCCTTTTGTTGAACTGAAAGAACACGCCGAACAGACCGAACAAGAGCGGGAGCATGAAATATTTGTTCATCGCCCTATCTTTCAGGGAATCCGGCATTTTCGCCAGATCGCCCCCGAGGCGTGCGTTGTCAATAAACGGGATACCGGAGATCCAGTTTCCGGAAGATTTATCCCAAGAGTAGTATCCCTGTTCCCCGTTTTGCCTACCGGAGAAGTTCCACATGAAATAGCGCCAGTACATCCAATTCAACTGATAAGAAACGAAGAACCGGATATTATCGCCGAGCGTGGGCCTACCTGGCGGCAGGGGTTGGTTGGGATCCATACCGATCCATTGCTTGTACAGAGCAGGGCGCCCCTGTGAGTTATCGCTCATACGGGGGAATATGGTTTCCTGGCGCTTATCGAATACGTATGACAACTTTTCATCTACGATTTCGTAGCGGTCGCCTACCCGTCCGTAGCGCTGTTCTGACTTTACATCTATCGGGCTTGCCTCAAAATGCGGCCCGCGCAGCAGGGCGCGATCGCCATACTGTTCCCGGTTGAGATAAGAAATCAAGCGCATGGCATCCGTCGGCATGTTCATATTGATGGGGGGGCTCGCATGTGCGCGGGTCACCACCATGCCGTAGGATGCGTAGGAGATGATAATCAATGCCGTAGCGATGATTCCATTTTGCAGGGTCGGATTCTGCTTTTGTTCTGCATAGCGCAATCCAAAGACGACCCCACCGACAATGAGCAGCAACAGCAGGACGAGGCCTGAGTTGATGGGCAGACCTACGCCGTTTACCAGGATCAGCTCCAACTGGCCCCACAATTTGGGAAGGCCGGTAATGATCAGCGACTGGATAGCCACGATCATGGCCACACCGATAGCAGCGGCTGCCACTACGCCTCCAAACGTGTGTTTTTGGTAGCGCTTGAGGTAGAAAAAGAACGTAAGGGCTGGGAAAGTCAGGATGCTCAATAAGTGGACACCGATGGACATACCCGATGCGTACAGGGCAAAAATCAACCACCGGTCGTACTGGTGCTCGTCGGGCTGTGCATACCAGTGGATAGTTGCCCAAAGCGTCATCGTCGTAAAGAACGTGGACATGGCATACACCTCGCCTTCTACCGCCGAGAACCAGATAGAGGTACTGAATGCCGTAGCCAGGCCAGCGACCAGGCCGGCACCGGCCAAAGCGACCAACTGCCCTTTTTCAGGTTCCCCTTCCCGGCCGACCAGCGCCATTTTACCCAAAATAATCGTCACCCACGCGACGAACATAGCTGCAAACGCCGTACAAATACCCGACAACAGGTTTACGGCGAACGCAATATCCTGGGGGTCGTCCGAAAAAATTTCGGCCACCCAGGCAAACATGCGCCCAATCAAAAGAAATACCGGTGCACCCGGCGGGTGTACCACCTGTAGTTTGTAGGCTCCGAGAATGAATTCCCCACAGTCCCAAAGGCTGCCGGTGCGTTCCGCCGACATAAAAAAGACTGTGAACGTAATCAAAAATACCAGCCAACCAGTCAGGTTACTGACGCGCTTATACGAGAACATAGGGATTAAAATATTTTATCAATTTTCATTAAAACTCTATCAACCAAACACTTATGCTTTATTACAAGCAAAGTGCAAAGCTAACAAATAATCTTTAACCGAAGGTTAGCAGGCCCTACTTTATTGTGGGCCGACCTTAAAATAGCACAACCTAATCCCGACCGGCCCGGTTATATCGATAGCCGGATTTTTGAATTACGGCCTAATTAAGCATACCTTTGCCCAAAGGACTTTTGTATGAAGTTAATTTTTACCCTCGTGTTTGTGTATCTGGCATACCGGTTCTTTTTTGACAGGCCCAGGATCAGGCCCCCTTTCCAGGCGAGCCAGGAACCTCCCCGGCAACAGAATAACCGGCGGGCGAGCCCGAAAGCACAAGACCCAGACGACTATGTGGATTATGAAGAAGTCAAATGAAGATACACCGCCTTTCCGGCCCGGTGAGCATGTACTGTGTAAAAACAATCAATTCATCGCATTCAACAAGCCCGCCGGGATTGCCGTCCAGGCAGACCAGACGGGCGACAAAGCACTGATTGACCTGGGAGCGATCTATACCAAATCCCATTTGCTGCTCGTACATCGGTTGGACAGACCGGTCAGCGGGGCGGTGGTTTTTGCCAAAACCGTTTCCGCGCAACAAGTCCTGAGCCAGGGCTTCAGGGAACGGAGCATATCTAAAACCTATTTAGCCGTTGTAAAAAACCCTCCCCCCGAACCAGAAGCGACGCTCGTACACTACCTCAAGCAAGACATAAAGACCAATCGGTCTATCATCCTGAACGAAGAACAGCAGGACAGCCTACGATCCGTGCTGCACTATAAGGTCATTACACAAAGCGACCACTACTGTCTGCTCGAAATAGACCTGGAAACAGGGCGGCACCATCAGATACGGGCCCAGTTGGCCGCTATTGGATGCCCGGTCAAAGGCGACGTAAAGTACGGAGCCAGGCGCAACAACCCGGACCGTTCCATCCACCTGCATGCCTGGAAGCTCCGCTTCGCCCATCCCGTTGACCACAGCCCTGTCCTCATCGAAGCTCCCCTTCCGCAGGAGACGCTTTGGCAGGCATTTCAAAAACATATACTCCAGGAACCGTGACCATAGATTGCATACTGCCCTACTTCCCCGCGCTGACCGAGCGACAGAAGGAACAATTCCTGCAGTTGGGGGAATTATACCTCGAATGGAACGACAAGATCAACCTTATTTCCCGTAAAGATACGGCCCAGCTCTACGAACACCATATTCTGCATGCCCTCGGTATTGCAAAAATCCTGCAGTTCAGGCCCGGTGCAGAAGTGCTGGACCTCGGTACGGGTGGTGGCTTGCCGGGCCTACCGCTCGCCATCCTTTTTCCGGAAACCCGTTTCACGCTCATTGACGGGACCGGGAAAAAAATACAAGCGGTACAAGACATGGCCGCCCGGCTCGGGTTAGAGAACGTACGCGCCCAACACATACGCGCCGAAGAACTCAAGCAGCAGTTTGACTTTGTGGTGACCCGCGGAGTAGCTACCCTGGACAAGTTGCTCCTATGGACAAAAAAGCTTTTCAGCAAAAAGCAACAGCACGCCCTACCCAATGGCCTGCTCGCGTTAAAAGGCGGGAATTTAAAAGGAGAGATTGAAACCATCCGGAAAGGGAATTTCGTACAGTCGTTCCCTTTGTCTGAATATTTCAAAGAAACTTACTTTGTGGAAAAATTCGTCGTCTATGTACAAGGCTAAAGCCTTAGCTTTGTAGCGGTAAACCGCATAAGGTGGTTTTTCATTCTCGTTCACCAAAATACAAAGGTCTATGTCTTTTGAAATAGAAGGGAAGCTGCACAAGAAATACCCTGCCGAAAGCAAGAGCAGCTCATTTCAAGCCCGGGAATTCGTCCTCGAGATCAAAAGCGGGAATTATCCGGAGTACGTCAAGTTTCAGCTGGTACAAGACAAGTGCAGCCTGCTCGACGACTACGAGGAGGGCGATATGTTGAAAGTGTATTTCGACCTGCGCGGAAGGGAGTGGCAGGGAAAATACTTCACCAATCTGAACGCCTGGCGCCTTGGCAAGCCACAGGGGAGCAGCAGCCCGGCAGCGGGTACTTCCTCTTCCCAACCGGTCTCCGAGCCGGGCAGTTTCCCCTCGGCAGCCGATGAGCCAGGGTTTGGGTCCGACAACGACGATCTACCCTTCTAAAGCCTTTATGATTTGGGCACTGTGGTTTTTGGTGTCCACTTTGCTGAAGACCTTAGCTACTTTGCCCTCCTCATCAACGACAAAAGTGGTGCGGATGACGCCCTCATAGCTTCGCCCGTACATCTGTTTTTGTCCCCATGCTCCATACAATTTGAGCAATTCCTGCCCGGTATCCGGCACAAGAGGGAAAGGCAGGGTATACTTTGCCTTAAACCCTTCGTGTTTTTTGGCATTATCGGGGCTAACGCCTAATACGGCATATCCTTTGGACAACAGGAGGGCATAGTTATCGCGGAGGTCGCAGTTTTCAGCGGTACATCCCGGTGTATCGTCTTTGGGGTAGAAAAAAAGGATGAGTTTTTTTCCACGAAAATCGGAGAGGGAAATTTGTGCGCCCGTTTCGTCCTGAACAGTGAAATCCGGGGCGGGATCGCCTTCTTTGAGGTGTGACATAGCAGAGTGGTTTTCACAGGTAACAAGAGGGCGGCTTTCTGGTTCACCGGGTGAATTGGCGTGCGAACGTTGCTGTATTGCCCATAGCGTCGCTCACTTGTAGCTCCAGTGTGTGCGATCCTTTTTCCACATCGGGCTCGAGTGCGTATTCTATGCGCCTGTATTTTTCGTCGTATGTCATGAGTATCCACTTTCCGTCTATTGCCGCCCGGTATTTCAAGTTGGGAAGGTTGGCGGAACCGGAAACATTATCCCGGATACGAAAGCTGAAAGAATTATATCGGCGCATATCCGTATAAAACCGCTCGGGCGTAATAGTGGGCGGGACAGTATCCACCATGACACAGAAGTAGCCGAGGGAGCGCACCGGGGCCACTAACATACCGTCTTCCTGCCATTGGCCGCCGTAATTCGTTGCTGAGGCACCGGTGCGTTGTGCGATAAACGCTTTGTCCCGCAGGGCTTCCGGCATATCGTAGGGTCTGATGCCAATCGTATAGTCTGAGTGTATGGGTACTGTTGCGCGGTGAACCGCATGGACGGGCGAAAAAATACCAGGCAGGGTCTGTTCCTTCACTTCGTACTGCAGGTACAGATCTTCGTAGAACGTTCCCTCCGGAAAATTCAGATAGAGCATATAGTCGTCGATCCGATGGCTGCGGTCGTATGCCAGGAAGTATTGGTAAGGCGAGGGAGGGTTGGGGAGGATAGCTGGGGT
>JBEGMH010000174.1:0-8384 GCA_041183125.1 Bacteroidota bacterium
GTGCGATGGTCCTCTATTTTAGCGCGCACAGGAGCGTGGGGGGGGATGCGTTCTTCCGGTTTTGGACCCATGCCGGGGAAGCAGCGGGTTTCTTTTTCGTGTTGGGCTATCTGTTGTTCCGGCACCGGCACCGCGCGTTGGCCCTGCCTGTGTTGACCTTGGGGGTCTCGTTGTTGGCAAACGCGGCGAAGCGTTTTTTCCGGCAGCCTCGCCCGGCGCGCTATTTTGAGGAGTTGGGCCTTTTGGAGCAACTCCGCCCCGTTGCCGGGGTTCCTTTGCTCAAGGGGCTGAGCAGTCTGCCTTCGGGCCATACGATGGCGGCTTTTGCCTTTTTTTCCTTTCTGGCGTTCTGCATTCCGCAGAAGCGCTGGGCGGCGCTCCTGCTCTTTTTGGCAGCTCTGTTGGTCGGGGTTTCCCGGGTCTATTTAGGCCAGCACTTTGAGGAGGACGTGTTGTTGGGGAGTGTGTTGGGCCTGTTGTTGTCTGCCCTTGTGTTCCGCTACAGCCATGTAGGGACAAAGGTGGGCTAAGTCTGTAGATCCATTAAGATGCGCCAGTTTTTGGGGTAATAATTATTGACGCGGTCTTTGAGGACTTTGACCCAGCCGAGGTTGAGTTCCTGGTGGCGGACGAGCGTCCAGCCTTGCGGGGCACGCGGTACTGAAATGGTTTCCTTTTTCAAAAAAAGCAGGGCGTTGGTCCGGTCGAGCGCTACGGCCGGGAGTGCGTTGGAGACGGCGAGGCTCAACGCCAATTCCGGGGCGGGTACCAGGTCCTGTCCTTTTAGGCAGCCTACTTCAACCCCCCAATCCATACGGTGCAGGGTTTGGGAGAGGGTTGCTGTCCAGGGTTCTATCGGTTTGGGCAGGGCCCGCACGTTTTGTTGGGCGTCTATGAAAAAGCGGTATGCTTCCGGCTGCGCCAACCACTTGCCGACTTGGGGGAGCCATTTGGGGGGGAGCGGCTCCCAGCCCCGTATCTTGCCGGTTTTATCCTCTGTCCGGCGGGGGTTTTCCCCTACTTTTCGCAGGCAAGCCAGGTAAAACCCCTCCCCGCGCACGCGGTGCGGATAACATTGGTAGCCGGGCTGCACTTCCTGTATGCCCCAATCGGCGGGAATATCCAGGGGAGCCTCTTCGAACCCGAATTCCCGGGCCATCCACCGCACATTTTCAGCATTTTCTTCTTCGTGGTAGGTGCAAGTGCTGTAGATCAGGATTCCGCCGGGTCGCAGCAAGCCGGCTGCGTCGGCCAGGATGCGGCGCTGGCGTGCGGTACACAAGCGCAGTGCTTCGGGCGACCACTCCTGCACAGCATCCGGGTCTTTTCGGAACAAGCCTTCCCCGGAACAGGGGGCATCGAGCAGCAGCAGGTCGAACCAAGCGCCCAGGGCGCTCAGGTCGCGGCTGTCGTGATTGGAACTACAAGTATTGGGGTAGCCCCAGCGCGCCAGGTTGTGGCGCAGCACCTGATAGCGGGGGCGTATCACTTCGTTGGCCAACAATAGCCCTTTCATACCCAAGAGATCTGCCAGGAGCGTGCTCTTCCCACCCGGTGCCGCGGCGAGGTCTAATGCGCGCAACGGACTGCCCAGGTCGCACAACTGCCGTACCGCCGCTTCCACCAACATGGAGGAAGCCTCTTGGACATAGTAGGCCCCGGCGTGCAGGGCAGGGTCGAGGGTGAAGACCGGGCGTTCATTTAGATATACTCCTTTAGAGCTCCATTTTACTTTTTCAAAATTTTCCTGCCTTTTTATTTCTTTTAAAAAATGATAGCGAACACTAACCGGCGGGGGAGAATGGAGGGCTTTTTCGAAGTTGGCCCATTGATTGCCCAGGGTATGCTGCATGCGGTGCTGAAAATCAGCCGGTAAAATGAGGGACATAGCGTGTCGGCGATAGGGGGGTACAGAAAGGCGAAAAAAAGAGGCTGTGCCACCAGCGGTGGTGCAGCCTCTTTTCAGGGGGGAGCGGTTGGTTTTCCGCTGTAAAAAGCTGCCTATTTCCAGTCGAGCAATTCGATCTCAAAGACGAGCACGGAGTTGCCGGGGATACTACCGGTACCGCTGGGGCCATATCCCAGTTGAGAAGGGATGAAGAAAGTGCCTTTTCCGCCTTTTTGGAGTAAGGGGATGCAAATTTTCCATCCTTCGATGAGGTTGCTGAGCGGGAACTGGATGGGTTTCGTGGACTGGTCGAAGACATTTTTGTTGAGCAGGTACCCTTTGTAATTCACGGTCACGGTGGACGTAATGCTTGGGCTGCCGCCGGTACCGGGCGTGGGGATGATGTAATAAATCCCCGAGCTGTGGCGGGTAGCGCTGAGTTTGTTGTCGGCCAGGTATTGCTCGATCTTTTCCTGGTCCACCATGGCCTGGTCTTCGAACTTACAGGAGTTGAGTAAAAAGACACAAGAGGCCAAGAGGAGGAAGTGGATAGCGATTTTCATAAAGTAGTGTGTTGGCTGGTTGATGATGGTTTATTTGCCCAAAAATAATTCCCCGAAGCGAACATTGACGGTAATATTGGGATAAAATTCCGATTTGGGGCGGAAGGTGACTTTTTTGATACCGGGAGCGGTTTCCTGGATGAGGAACTTCATGCCGCTGGGCAGTTGTAGTTTGCTGTGTTGGGTACTGAGGTTGTATTGAAAGCCTGCCAGGTCGGGCGTATGGAGGAAGACCTGGGAGTAGTCGGCCTGGAGGTTGAGGTCGAGGAGACCGGTGGCGGCGAAGATATTGAGTACGCCATACTGGGCATTGATATCGAAGCGCCCGCTCAGGTTCTTGAGGGTCATATCGGAGCGTCGTGCGATGATGGCTGCGTTGCCGTCCAGACGGTCTCCGTTGAGTTCTCCGAAGAAGGTATGGATATCCATCCAGCCCTTGATGTTTTGCAGGGCTATTTGGCTGAACCGGCTATTGACGCGCAGTCGGTTGTTGAGGTTTTCGATATCGGCTAATCCGTAGTTGGTCTTGAGATAAACGGGACATTCGGCGGGTACTTTGATCAGGTAAACGGCTTTGAGGCGCGATTGCGGGGCTTTTTCCCCGTCTGGGACGGAGATGAAGTTGCGCAGGTAGATTTTATTTTTCACCCGCTGGGTGATGTATTGGAGGTATTCGAGGTCTTGTTGGGCCGTCTCTTTGCTTTCGTGTTTGGCGACCAGGTCTATCTGTATGCGGATGATGGGCTGGTTCCAGGTTTCGATGAACACCTCTGCCCGGTCGCCGTCTATATTGACCTCGTAGGTATCTTTGTAGGCGAATTCTTTGTTGATCCGCTTGGTGACGACCTGAACGACGGAGGCCTGCTGGGCGGTGCCTGCAAAGGCCCACAGCCCGAGGGCGGCCACAAGGAGCGTTTTATGCAGGATTTTCATAGGTATGAAGCATTTGCGGGTTTACCATAATGAGGCCTGGTGCAAGGGGGTGTTTTTCCAAAGAACGTTCGATATGGGGGTGTGTTCAGAGTACGGCGGCCATTTTCCGGACCACCTGGTTTCGCTGCAGTTCTACCCGGGTGAGTTCCTGGGCTATCTGTTCGTCGAAGCCATAGATTTGTAGCACCTTCCTCAATTCCTGGCTGGCGGCGTCGAGTTCTTTCAAGGAGCCGATGAGTTCTTCGCCCTGGGGGTCGTGGTACTGGCGGTGATAGGACACGAAGGCACGGCCGACTTCGAGCATAGCGCTTTCGTCCTGTTCGGGCAGTTCGGTAGAGAAGGGGGTGGTTACAGCAGGTTCGGTTCGGGCCAAGTAGCGTATTTGGGGTTGTTGGCCTAACTGATAGGCCCTTGCGCCGGCGAACAGGGCCAAAGCCAGGGCTGCCGCGGCGCTCCAATAGTAAAGCGGGCGGATACGCCGGGGCTTAAGTTCTCCGGACACGGCATCCCAAACAGAAGGTGGGGGTTCGTACTCCGGTAGTCTGCGCAGGGCGCGTTGCAGGGCAGCTTCTTTTTCGCGGAAGGCTAACTCGGAGGCGATGGCGTCCCAGAGCCGTGGCTGTGCCTGGTATTCTGGCAGGGATTGGATGGCCTGTCGCAGGGTGGAATGGTTATTTTCGCGCATACTCACAGCATTTTTTTCAATATTTCCCGCAGCCTTTTTTTGGCATAAAAGAGCTGGGATTTAGAGGTTCCAGTAGAAATCCCTAATAAATCAGCGACTTCCTGATGGGAATAGCCTTCTACTTCGATGAGGATAAAGACCGTCCGATACCCGGGGGGGAGGCTGTTGATGGCCTGCTGCAGGTACTCTGCCTCTATGAAGTCGCCCCAATCCAGGGCATAATCCGCGGGGATAGCTTCTTCGGGGTCGAACACTTGCTGCCGCTTGACTTTGCTGATCGCGGTGCGCAGGACGATGGTTTTGATCCAGGCGCCGAGCGTGGATTCCTTCCTAAAGCGGGCGAGGTGCTGAAACACTTTGACGAAGGCTTCCTGAAGCACGTCGTTGGCGAGTTCGAAATCGCCGGTGATGCGGTAGGCAAGCGTATACATGGCCTGGTTGTACCGTTCGTACAAAGCGCGTTGGGCAAGCCTGTCCTCGCGAAGACAGGCTTGGATGAGTTCTGATTCCGTCATGCTGAGCGGATAGGCCATACAGGTGCTTGCTGGTGTTGTGAGAAAGAGGGCACCCCGGGCTGAAAGGTTGGCTGTGTGGGGTTAAAAAAGCCCGGAGATATTTCCTTCGGCATCTATGTCAATGGTTTCTGCTGCCGGGTGTTCGGGCAGTCCGGGCATGCGCATAATGTCCCCGGTGATGGGGATGAGGAAGCGGGCACCAGCGGCGATTTCGATTTCCCGGACGGTAATGTCGAACCCCTGGGGCCTGCCCCGCCGTTCAGGGTTGTCTGACAAGGACTTTTGGGTCTTGGCGATGCAGACGGGCAGGTCTTGCAGGCCGAGGCGTTCGATTTTTCGCAGGTCGGCCTGTGCTTTCGGGGCATAGGTCACGCCATCGGCACCATAGATCCGCGTGGCGATGCGGGCGATTTTGGTTTCGACCGGTTCGTCCCAGCGGTAGAGCGGGGTAAACGACGGCTTGTCGGGCCCATCGGCTATCGCCGCTACCGATTCCGCGAGGCTTCGGCCACCGGCTCCGCCCTGTGCCCAGATATCGCAGTCAAAAGCGGGCGTTTGTATAGCGGCACAATACTGCAGCAGGGCATCTATTTCTGGCTGGCTATCGCCGGGGAAGCGGTTGATCGCCACGACGGCGGGAAGCCCGAACGCCTGGGCGCTGTCGAGGTGTTTGTCCAGGTTACAGACCCCGCGCAGCAGGGCATCCACATCGGGTTCGGCGAGGGTTTTGAGGTCTTTGCCCCCGTGGTATTTCAGGGCGCGGATGGTTGCGACGATCACCACCGCGCTGGGGGCCAGCCCTGCCGACTGGCATTTGATGTCCAGGAACTTTTCGGCACCCAGGTCGAAGCCAAAGCCAGCTTCCGTCACGACATAGTCCGACAGCGACAAGCCCATGCGGGTGGCGATGACGGAGTTGGTGCCCTGGGCGATATTGGCGAAGGGGCCACCGTGCAGCAGGGCAGGGGTACCTTCCAGGGTCTGCACTAAGTTGGGCAGTAGGGCATCTTTGAGCAGGGCGGCCATAGCACCATGTGCTTTCAGGTCGCGGGCATAGACCGGCTGCTTGTCATAGGTAAACCCGACGAAAATATCGCCGAGGCGCTTTTTGAGGTCTTCCAGGTTATTGCTGAGACAAAGAATAGCCATGACCTCTGAGGCGACGGTGATGTCAAAACCACTTTCCCGGGGAACTCCATTGGTCGCTCCCCCCAGGCCCAGTACGATATGCCGCAGGGAGCGGTCGTTCATGTCCATGACCCTTTTCCAGGCGATGGTGCGGGGGTCCAGCCCCAGGTTGTTCTTTTTGTTTTGTAGGTTGTTGTCTATGAGGGCAGAAAGCAGGTTGTGTGCCTTCTCCACTGCTGAGAAATCACCGGTGAAGTGGAGGTTGATGTCTTCCATCGGTACGACCTGGGAGTATCCGCCTCCGGTAGCGCCCCCTTTCATGCCAAAGACAGGCCCCAGGGAAGGTTCGCGCAGGACGACGCAGGTGCGTTTCCCGATTTGGTTGAGGGCTTGCGCGAGGCCAATAGAGACGGTGGTCTTACCCTCCCCTGCCGGGGTGGGGGAGATAGCGCTGACGAGGATGAGCTTGCCTTTGGCCACCTGTTGGGGCTGGATCAGCGACAGGGGCAGTTTCGCTTTGTATTTCCCGTAGCGGGAGAACTGTTCTTCCGACAAGCCGAGTTGTGCGGCAATGGTGCTGATATCCCGCATGGGGATCGAGCGGGTGATATCGAGGTCGGTCTGCATGGTATATGCTTGGGTTACCCGGTTTAGATGGTATAGCCGCCGTCGGCGGTGAAAACAGAACCCGTGGAGTAAGCCGATGCGTCGCAGGAGAGGAAGAGCGTCAGGGCGGCGATTTCTTCCGGGGTACCGATGCGGGCGATGGGCTGCAAGCCCATCATGTGCTGTAGGATTTGCTCATTGGCCCAGAGCGCCTCGCTGAACTTGGTTTTGATAAGGCCGGGGCAGATGGCGTTGGCGCGAACGCCGTAAGCACCCCATTCTTTGGCCATGACTTTGGTCAGGGAGAGGAGGGCTGCCTTGCTGACGCTGTAAATCCCCAACTGCGGCTCCGGTTTGAGCCCACCGATGCTGCTGATATTGACAATCGCCCCTCCGCCCCTGGATTTCATGGAAGGCAGGACGAGCTTGCCCAGTTCGAACGGCCCTTTGACGTTGACGTCCATGATCTTGTCGAAAGCCCAGGTCTCGGTATCTTCTACCGGCCCGAAGACGGGGTTGGCGGCGGCGTTGTTGATGAGGATATCCACCCCTCCATATTGGGCGAAAGTCCCTTGTACGAGGGACTGGAGGTCTTCCCCTTTGCCGACGTTGGCGGCGATGGCAGTTGCGTCTATGCCTTCTATGCGCAAGGAGGCGCACAAGGCGTCGAGCGCTTCTTGTTTGCGACTGGAAACCACTACTTTGGCACCAGCCTGGCCCAGGGCACGGGCGATGGCCTCGCCTATTCCCTTACTGGCACCGGTGACGATGGCTACCTTTCCGTCGAGGTTGAACATGGATTGGATCATTGGGTCGGTTTTTGTGGTGGGTTAAACGTGCAGGCGTTCCTTTCTGGCCAGGAGTACGGCTTCCTTTTCCACGCGCTCGGGGTCGGGTACACAGCAGTCAACGGGGCAGACTGCGGCGCACTGGGGCTCTTCGTGGAAACCTACGCACTCGGTGCACTTATCGGGAACGATGAAGTAGTAATCTTCAGAGACCGGGTCGAATTTGTCGGTCGTTTTGACCTGCCGCCCCCCTTCGAGGGTATAGAGGCCGGTTACGTTGGTACCGTCGGCGATGGACCACTGCACACCGCCCTCGTAGATGGCGTTGTTGGGGCATTCCGGTTCGCAGGCCCCGCAGTTGATACATTCTTCGGTGATCATGATTGCCATAGCAAAGTGTTTTTATGCCAATAGAAACGTTTGGGTGGTGCTGGTGTTTACTGATTTGCAAAAATAACGCGCCTGCGCGAATTATTCCATAACCTGTCTGTTGTATCTTTGAGCGGCCAGGGTTGCGGGGCACAAACAGCCTGGAGCCATAATCGCCCCGCCCCGGATAGGGGATCGCTTTTTCACCCACTGCCCGGCCTCTGCTAAAAGCCTTTTAACATGGTGATATGCTGAACGAAACGAAGGAAAAGATTACGCCCTTGATGCAGCAATACGCAAAGGTGAAAGCAAAATATCCCGATGCGGTGTTGTTATTCCGGGTCGGTGATTTTTATGAAACCTTTGGCGAGGATGCCGTCCGTGCTTCCAGGGCGCTCGGCATTGTGCTGACCAGCCGCAACAATGGCGGCAGTGACGTCGAACTTGCCGGCTTTCCTTATCATTCCCTTGAGATGTACCTGCCACGCCTGGTGCGCGCGGGCTATCGCGTGGCGATATGCGAGCAGTTGGAAAAGCCCAGCCCCCTAAAAAAGATTGTCAAAAGAGGGGTAACCGAGGTGGTGACCCCCGGAGTAGCCATTGATGAGAAGCTATTGGACCACAAGTCCAACAACTTCCTGGCCTCCATCGCTTTTGGGCGGGAGGAGTACGGGGCTGCCTTCCTCGATATCTCTACCGGGGAGTTCCTCGTCAGTGAGGGCAACCAGGCGAGTATGGATAAGTTGCTGCAGAGTTTGCAACCCTCGGAAATCCTTTTTTCAAAAGACCGCAAAAAAGCCTTTGAAAAAGCGTTCGGAGACCGCTTTTATACCTTTGCCCTCGATGAATGGGCTTTTACACCCGATTTCGCACAAGACAAACTACTGGCCCACTTTGAGGTACAGAACC
>JBEGMH010000175.1:0-6962 GCA_041183125.1 Bacteroidota bacterium
GGCACAACCAGTTGTTTTCTTATGCGCAACGAACACCCATTGACGGACCGGGCCTACCGGGCTTTTTTCACGGCGGCCCTCATCAACCTGATGGCAGAGGCCGTGCACTCCCCTCTGGGCGTGTACATGAGCAAACCGCTGCTGATGCCCACCCTGGCCCTGGCCTTTTATTTGTCGGCAAAGCCACTGGGCCGCTACGGGCAACGGATTTTATGGGGGCTGGGCTTTTCCTGGGGCGGCGACCTGCTGCTCATGCTGGTTCCCACCATCGGGGAAGGGTTCTTTGTGTTCGGGGTAGCCAGCTTTTTGATCGCCCACCTTTGCTACATCAGCGCTTTCCTCGACCAGGCAAAATCGGGCACGGGATACCTGAAAAAAAATCCCTGGCTCGTACTCCCCTTCCTGGCATACTTGGTCGGTTTATCTGCCTGGTGGTGGGACGACCTCGGTGCCTTGCGGGTACCGGTGCTCGTCTATAGCGCCATCATCACGACCATGGGCCTCAGCGCCTTACACCTCAGAGGCATGGTGGCGCCCAAAGCATGGACATGGCTGATAGGCGGTGCCCTACTGTTTGTTGCGTCCGACAGCCTGCTGGCCATAAACAAGTTCAAATGGCCGCTGCCCATGGCGGGGCTGTGGATTATGGCGACGTACATCGCGGCACAGTACGCGATTGCAAAAGCCAGTATAGACATCGACCGTCCCTCCTAAACCTTTTCACATGCTGGCGAAGACCTGTATCGAATCACCGTTTGGTTGTTGGGAAATCCAGGGCAGCGAGCTGGGTATCAGTGGGGTGCGGCGGACGGAGCGCAGTGCCTGTCCGGAGGGAACGGACGTCCCAGACCTCTTGCAGGAAGCGGTGCGGCAACTCTCTGCGTATTTTGAAGGGCAACTCCACACGTTCGACCTCAGCTTGGATTTTGGGGCGGCACCGGATTTTTACGTAGCGGTATGGCGGGAACTGCTGCGCATCCCCTACGGCCACACCAGCAGCTACCGGGCTATCGCCGAAGCGCTGGGCAACCCTGCTGCGGTACGGGCGGTGGGGCAGGCCAATGCCCACAACCCCATTGCCATCATCGTGCCCTGCCATCGCTGCCTTGCCAAGAGCGGGGACTTACAAGGCTACTTTTACGGCTTGGAAATGAAACGCGCGCTGCTGGAATTAGAGAACCCAAATAGTTTTGCCCGGCAGGGAAGTTTATTTTAAAACGGCAGATGAAGAACCTCTTTCTCAGCAACCGGCTTTTCTGGAGTTTGGGAGTCTTGTCCCTGCTCTCGGCGCTTTCGTTCGCCGTTCCCGGGCTTTTTCCCTGGGTATTGGCCTTGTTGGTGCTGCTCATCATCGCTTTTGCCACAGAATGCGCGCTTTTGTTTGGGCCCTCTGTTTCCGTCACGTGCCGGCGCAAGTTGCCCAAGGTGTTTGGCTTGGGCGACGAAAACAAGGTATCGCTGGAAATAAGCCATAGCGGCAGTATCCAGCTCTTCTGTACCCTGATCGAAGAATTGCCCGAACCGCTACAGATCCGCGATTTTGAAAAAAAGATAGCCCTGGTGCCGGGCACCGTACAGCACCTGTCCTATTCCCTGCGGCCGGTGGAGCGCGGCCTCTATGCATTTGGAAAAACCAATCTGTTCGTCACGACCCGTATCGGACTGGCAGAGCGCCGCATCGCGGTGCGCAGCGATGCGGAAAGCGTGCCCGTTTATCCGTCTATCCTACAAATGAAACAGCTCGAAATCAAAGCGATACAACAAATCAGCACACAGAACGGCATCAAAAAAATGCGGCGCCTGGGCCATAGCTATGCATTCGAGCAAATCAAGAACTACGTACCGGGCGATGACTACCGCAGCATCAACTGGAAGGCCAGCAGCCGCAAGGGCGAATGGATGGTCAACCAGTACGAAGACGAGCGCGCACAACAGGTGTACTTCATCCTGGACAAAAGCCGCATCATGCGCTCGCCTTTCAACGGGATGAGCTTGCTGGACCATGCCATCAACGCCACCCTGGCCCTCTCCAATGTCGCCCTGCAAAAATACGACAAAGCGGGGTTGATCACCTTTTCCGACAAGCTCGGCGGCGTAGTGAAAGCCGATAGCAAGCCGCTGCATCGCAACGCCTTCCTCCACCAGCTCTATCGCGAAGCGCCCCGGCAGACCGAGGCGAACTTCGACCTGCTCTACTTCGCGGTGCGCAAGCTCATCCATACCCGCAGCCTGCTCCTCTTGTTTTCCAACTTCGAGAGCCTATACGCCCTGGAGCGCGCCCTGCCCGCCCTGCGCAAAATCGCCCGCTTCCATTTGCTGGTGGTCGTGTTCTTCGAAAATACAGAAGTCGCCCAGTTCGCAGCACAACCGCCGCAAAGCGTGGAAGACATCTACCTGCAGACCGCCGCGAAAAAATACCTCCACGATACCCGGCAAATCGTCCAGGTACTGGGCCAGTACGGCATCCAGACCGTCTACACCAAACCGGAAGACCTCTCCGTCAATACCCTCAACAAATACCTCGAATTGAAGGCGAGGGGCATGATATAGACGCTGTCTAAAAAGTATTTCGACGCGCCAGCCTAAAAAATAAAACAATGAACGAGTGCCTATTTCTTTGATTTTTCGAAGCAAAATCAAAGAAATAGGCACTCGTTCAAAATATTGTATGGTTGCCCCAAGCGAAAAAGATCTTTTGAACCCACCTCATCGCATCCCGTCCGCAAAACTCCTGTTAAACCTCTGCCGCTCCGCTTCGTCCAAGGACGATAATGCGATGTAATGCTCCGATTAACCTACTTGGCCGCCCTGATGTTATTGGGCGCAGCGTTCTGCCAGGCGCAGCGGCGGCCTAATTTTGTACTCGTCCTAGCCGACGACCAGAGCTGGAACGGCACTTCCCTGCGCATGGACCCTGCCCGCCCGGACTCCCGCAGCGACTTCCACCTCACCCCACGGCTCGAGACCTTGGCGAAATCGGGTATGACCTTCAGCCAGGGCTATGCGCCTGCCCCGAAATGCTCGCCCTCCCGCATCAGCATCCTGACGGGAAAAACCAATGCGCGGCTCCACTTCACTTTTACCGACAACATCAAAGAGGACAGCACCCGCCTGTTGGAACCGGTCACGGAGATGGACATCGCCGACTCCCTCACTACCATCGCCGAATGGCTGAGGCGACAAGGATGGGGCTATCTGAGCGCCCACTACGGAAAATGGCATATCCGCGGCGGAGGCCCCGCCCAACACGGCTTCGACAGGGGCGACGGCGAAACCGGAAACGAGGACGGCAACCAGGGTGGGTTGATACAGGCCAACCCCCGGAAAATTTTCAGCATCACGGATTCGGCCTGTGCTTTTATGGCCGACGCAGCCCGGCTGGGCCGCCCGTTTTACCTACAAGTATCCCACCACGCCCCCCGAAAACCCATCGAAACAAGGCAGGCCACGCTGACCGAATGGTCTAACCCCGCCCTGCACCCCCTCGGACAACGCCATAAAGACCCCGAATATGCCGCCATGCTCAGCGATATGGACACGGGGCTGGGTATCTTGTTTGACAAAATCAAAGCCCTGGGCCTGGATTCCAATACCTACATCCTCTATATCGCCGACAATGGCGCCGGCGGCAACAATACCCCGCTCAGCGGGGGCAAAGCAGCCTGCAAAGAAGGCGGTATCCGAGTACCTTTGGTCATCGCCGGACCGGGTATCCCGGCGGGTGTGTACCATACGACCGCTGCGGTCGGGTATGACCTTTTTCCGACGATTGCCGCCCTAGCTGCCCAAAAAGACCCTGTCATGCTCCCTCCCGGACTGGACGGCAGCAGCCTGCTGCCCCTGCTCAAACCGGGCAATGGCAGTTTTGTACGTGGACAAGACCTGTTTTTCCACTGCCCCCACTACAACGAATCCACCGTACCGCAGTCCGCCCTGGTAGAAGGATCCTACAAGCTGCTCGCCGACTATGAACTCGGCACCCTGGCCTTGTACGACCTCAGCAAAGACATCGGGGAAACCAAAGACCAAACGGCCCTCTATCCGGAAATAGCCCGAAAACTGACCATCCGCCTGCGCGACTACCTGAAAAACGTAGACGCCCGTATGCCGGGATTGAACCCGGCGTTCCCCAGCCACAAAGGCTCCCTCGGCGACCTCGACGCAGATGGCCTACCCGATGCCTGGGAAATACGGGAATTGCTCACCGACCGCTACACCAGCACCGATGACCCCGACCAGGACGGGCTGAGCAACCTGGAAGAGTACCGGCAGCGCACCGACCCCTACACGTCCAATCGCCTTACTGCCCTACAGGAACCCATCGTGCCCGAACCCGACTTGTTTCGCGTGCAGGCCAACCCCTTTTCCAAAACCATACCACTCGAGCTGACCCCCGCATGCGAAGGCCAACAATGCCTACTTTCCCTGTACGACCTCCAGGGACGGCTCCTCCTCCAGGAAAGGGTACCCTACGCGCCACAAGTCAGCCTGCACACCCCGGCACTGCCCCCGGGAACGTACCTGCTGCGCCTCCAACTGCGGGAAAGCGGCCTGAGGCAGTCGCACATCATATTATCCAATTAGCACCTAATACCTCATAACATGACCTTTCTTCTTCGCTTTTTTGCCCTTTTACTCCTGGTGGTACCCGCTTTTGTACAGGCACATCCCGGTAACCTAAGCAGCAGCCAATCCCTCCACACCTGGCAGGTACAGGGGGAGAAAACCCCCTTTACAGGACACTTTCTCTATTTCAAGGACGACAAAGCGGTCATCCAGACCGCTTCGGGGGCTATCCGCCGGATCCCCGCAGAAAAATTAGCCGATGCCGACCGGGACAGACTAACCAAGAAAAACGCCTATATCCAGGCTTTGAACACAGGTGCCCCCTTATCAACGACCCAGGACCCAGGGCAGCCCCCGGCAGGATGGGTCTGGGCATTGCTGGCCTTGTTTGCCGGCAGCCTGGTGTGGGTGTTTCGCAGGCGGGGCATGTCGCTAGCCTACCTCCTGGTCGCTGCGGTTTCCCTGCAAGCCTCCTTGTTCCTACTTTCTGCCTTCGGGGCCCCCATCCAGGTGCTGTCCTCTACAGACCCTCTTTTTGTGGAGTCTGCGTTCAAGCCCTTCAAACCACAAGTGGCCACTTCCTGGAACGAACAGTACTTTTTCGTATCCTCGCTCGGCATCCCCGACCACCAGATGATGGTCGGTATCACGAAATGGCAGCAGCAGGTGCCCATCCCCCAGTGCTACGTGGGCGATAACGCCTGGCCCATCCCGCTGAACCCCGCGTTGGCCACAGAGCCATTGTCCATCGAGCAGCACTTCATGAAAGGCGCTGTGGCTATAGCTGCCAACGGTATTCCCATTTTTAATGCCCGCAACAACACCGGCCTCGACTCCTACTTAGCCGGCGAGTTAGACGAATTTGGCGGCCACTGTGGCCGGGCAGACGATTACCACTACCACACCGCCCCGCTTCATCTCGAAGGAAAAACTACTGCCGTGCTGCCCATCGGCTTCGCTCTCGACGGCTACGCCCTGTACGGCAGCAAAGAACCCGACGGTTCGGCGATGCAGCCCCTCGACAGCAACCACGGGCATTTCGGTGCGAATGGGGTATACCACTACCACGGTACGAAAACGTATCCCTATTCCGTGGGCAAAATGGTGGGCAAAGTGACCCTGGACCCCAAGACACCCGCCCCCGAAGACCAAATCCTGCCCCAAGCCTTTGCCAACGCCATCCGCCCAGCGCTCACCGGCTTGAACGGGGCCAAAATAACGGGCTTTGTACCGAATGGAACCCAGGGCTATCGCCTCACCTACCAACTCAATGCCCAAAACTACCAAGTCAACTACTCCTGGACCAACGAAGGGAAGTTCCAGTTTGATTTTGTAAACCCCAATGGTACTTCTACTTCCCAAACCTATACGGGAAAAACGCTCTGTACCCTGCCTACCCAACCCGTTGCCTCTACTTTCGCCCTCAGCAGCCCGGCGATAGGCCCCGATTCCCTGCTCCCTACCCGCTATACCTGCTGGGGGGCCGCGATCAACCCGCCGTTGCAGTGGAAGAACGCACCCGCCGGAACCGCTTGCTTTGTCGCCGTCATGCACCATTTTGACAAAGACAAGGTGGAAAAAACATATATGATATTGTACGATATACAAGGTAGCGTGAGTTCCATCAAAGAAAACGAGACCAGCGTGGGCAAATGGGGGGGAAATACCCAGAACAACCTGGCCGCCTACTCCCCGCCCTGTTCGCAGGGGGGCGGCCTGAAGGCTTACTACCTCACCCTATACGCGCTCAACCAGTGCGTACCGTTTGCCACCACCCCCAAAACCCGCCAGGAAGTATTAGATAAAATCAAGGGCTTCGTGCTCGACTCCGCCTCCCTGACCACCCTGTACGACAACACCGCCCAGCCACCGACCACCCCCTGGCAGTTCAGGTGTACGGAGCTATTGGGCCGCCCCACCGACCGCTCCGTCACGCTCAATATGATGGCCGAAGCCGAAGTCGAACTCTATGTGGAATACGGCACCAAAAGCGGTACCTATAGCCAGCGCACCGCGTCGAAAACCTATCCCTCTTCCCTGCCCTTCGACTTAGACCTGACCGGGCTTACCCCGGATACGCGTTATTACTACCGGGTACAGGCCCGACGTACCGGTGAAACGGCCTTCCAGCCCAGGCCGGAACGCAGCTTCCACACCCAACGCAAAAAAGGAAGTTCCTTTACCTTCGTCGTACAGGCAGACCCGCATCTCGACGAGCAATCCGATACCCTCATCTATAAAACGTGCCTACAAAACCAGCTCGCCGACCAGCCCGATTTCATGGTGGACCTGGGGGATTTTTTGATGTCGGATAAATTGGTGGAACCCAGCTACCAAAAGATCGAAGACCGCAGCTTGCTGATGCGCTCCTACTACGATATCAGCGGGCATTCCGT
>JBEGMH010000176.1:0-2717 GCA_041183125.1 Bacteroidota bacterium
CATCGGAGACCAATATTATTCTGTCGTCTTCCGGGCGGCGGACAACTATTTTACCCGGGATTCGACTGGCCTGAGTACCTTGAAAACGGTGCGCATCAAAGTCGTAGGGCCACCGCCCACCGGTGTCCGCGCTACGTCCTCGGCCAATGTCGTGGAGGTGAGCTGGGACAAACCCTATTCCTGCGACGACGCCCTGGACAATTACTTCCGGGGGTTCACGGTGTGGCGAAGGGAGGGCAGCAATGCCTTCGAACCGGATACCTGTAAGCCGGGACTTGCAGGCCGGGGCTATCAAAAACTGACCGAATTCAGCATCCTGGAAAGCAGAAACAACCGCTATGTCTATTCCGACCGGAATGCCGACCCGGGGAAAACCTACTGCTACCGCATCGTCGCGGAATTTGCGCGCCTTACGCCCAATGGCCGCTATGCCTACAACCTGGTCGAGAGCCTCCCTTCCCGGGAAATCTGCCTGCTCCAAAACCGGGATTTGCCCCTCGTGGTCACTGCCGACGTCCGCCGCACCGACCCCCAACAGGGAGCAGTACAGGTCTGCTGGACCAAACCAGTGGACCTGGATACGTTCAGCTATCCGGGGCCCTACGCGTACCAGTTGTTGCGCGCCCCCGGCATCAGCCCTGCCGCCACGGCGTTTGCTGCCATCGGCCCCCGGAAAAGCAGCCCCAGCCTGTCCACGGCCAACGATACGTGCTTCCTGGACCAGGGGCTGAACACGGAAGGGGGTGCGTTCAGCTACAGAGTGCAGTTCTTCACGGGGGCTTCCCCCCAGCCATTAGGGCAGAGTGCGGGCAGCGCAACCGTTTTCCTGCAAGCCTCACCGACCGACCAGGCCGTAAACCTCAGTTGGCAAGAGAATACCACTTGGGATAATTTCCGCTTTGTCATCGAGCGAAAAAACGCACAGGGTAGCTTCGACTCCGTTGGGGTGAGCACTTCGAACGCCTACCAGGACAAAGGCCTGGCCAATGGTACCCGCTACTGCTACCGCATCCGGGCCCTGGGTACGTACGGCATCCCCGGTGTTCGTTCGCCCTTGGTCAACTACTCCCAGGAAGTCTGCGTCGTGCCGATAGACAATGTGCCGCCCTGTGCGCCCACTCTCAAAGTAATCAACGCTTGCAGCAGCGGGAGCGGCTGCGATACCTCGGCCTTGGCCAACCGCTTGGAGTGGACCGACCCGGTGGCGAAGTGCCCCGATGCCAAGGACGTGGCCGGGTACCGGATCTATTACGCTGCAGAAAAAGGGCAGGCGCTAAAGAAAATTGGGGAAAACAACCGGGTCACCGCCCGGTCGTTCGAGCATAGGCCCGAATTTGGCCTCATCGGCTGCTATGCGGTGAGTGCGGTGGATTTTTTGGGTAACGAAAGCCCGCTGAGCGATACTATCTGTGTGGACAACTGCCCCCGGTACGAGCTCCCCAACGCGTTCACGCCCAATGGCGACGGGCAGAACGACCGGTTTGTGCCCTATCCGTTCTGTTTTATAGACCGGGTGGATTTCAAAGTGTTCAACCGCTGGGGCCAACTGGTTTTTGAGGCCTCCGACCCTCAAATCAACTGGGATGGCCGCAACCTCGTAGGGGACGAACTCCCCGCCGGAGCGTATTTCTTCGTATGCCGGGTGTTCGAGCAGCGCTTAGGCGGTGAAAAAGAAACCGCGAACCCCTTGTCGGGGTATATTCAATTGGTGCGATAAAAATCAACGGCATGTTTACGGGAATCATCGAAGCATTGGGCGAAGTACGGGGCATCCGCAGGGAAGGCTCCAACGCCCATTTTACCATAGCCTCCCCCCTTTCCGGGGCTTTGAAGATAGACCAGAGCGTCGCGCACAACGGCGTCTGCCTGACCGTGGTAGACCTCGGCGACGGCACCCATACGGTGACCGCTATTGACGAAACCCTGAAGCGTTCCAGCCTGGGCTGTCTCGCACCGGGAAGCACGGTCAACCTCGAGCGCGCCATGCAAAGCGACGGGCGCCTCGACGGACATATCGTACAAGGGCATGTGGATACGACAGGCGTCTGTACCTCTGTTGAAATGCTCGACGGAAGCTGGTATTTCCATTTCCGCTATGAACCTGGGCCAGGGTATTTGCTCGTAGACAAAGGCTCTGTCGCCATAGACGGCGTGAGCCTGACCGTGGTAAACCCGGTGGACGACCGCTTTTCTGTGGCGATTATTCCCTACACGTTTGCGCATACCACCTTTGGTCAGTTAGCGGCAGGTATGCGCGTCAACCTCGAGTTTGATGTCATCGGGAAATACATCGCCCGCTACGCAGCCCTCTATTTACATCAGGTGGCCGGGTAGCGGGCGGAAGAACCAGAAAAATCTTAGTGCCACTGGGCTAGGAACTGGAAGAAGGCCGTCTTGAGCTCGCCGTAAATCTTTCGGTAGCTGCCCATGCGGCTGCGGAGCTCGCTGTGATCGTCGAGGAACTTATCCTGGACTTCTAATTCTTTTTGCAACTGAAAGCCAATCGCTTGCTCGTGCACGCGGATGTCGCGCAACAGTTGGTCCAGGACCTCTTTCTGGCGGATGAACTGGTTTTGGAATTGTTCGAGCTTGGCAAGGACCTCTACTTCGCGGTAGCGCATCACGAGGTCGCTCAGGCGGTTTTCAAAGAAGTTCAGTTCCCCTTCGATGAATTCCAATTCGTTGACCCAGGTTTTGTGCTCGAAGTGGAGCACCTG
>JBEGMH010000177.1:0-3743 GCA_041183125.1 Bacteroidota bacterium
AAACCAAATAAAATCCTTCGCGGCGAAGCCGCGGATACCACTGGTAAATAGATACCTTTTTTTACACTTATTAAAAAAAACTATACACTTATTGATTTTTTCGAGCAATTTTTTTGCTCGAAAAAATCTTTTGCCTAAATTTGACGCCAGATCAGTCTTGCTAAACAATGTTAGAAACCCTCATCTCTTCACAGACCCGTATCAAGCTGTTGTTGAAGTTTTTTCTCGACAGCTCGACTACTGCTCATCTCAGGGCCCTCGAAAGCGACTTCGGGGATTCTACGAACGGAATACGTCTGGAACTAAACCGTCTGGAAGAGGCAGGTATGCTGATCAGCCAAAATGTCGGCAACAAAAAAGTTTTCCAGGCGAATACCTCCCACCCACTTTTCAACGAAATTCACAACCTGGTACGCAAGCACATGGGCCTCGACCATATCGTGGAAGAAGTCGTTCAGCGTCTGGGCAACCTGGAGCGGGTCTATCTGACCGGCGCCTTTGCAAAAGGCCTGGACAGCCACATTGTCGAAATGGTTTTCCTGGGGGATATTGACGAGCCCTTCCTGGTTCGGCTTTTGGAAAAAACAGAGCTTTTGATCAACCGTAAAATCCATTTCCGCATTTTCAAGCCAGCGGATGCTTCCTCCGCCATGATATCCGATCAAAGAGGGGAAAGTGCTTTCCTGCTCTGGGAAAAAGAAGCTGGAGGGGCAGGCGATGGGTTTTTTGACGCCAGGGGATAAAAAAGATATGCAATACGAGATCATTGTCATCGGCGGCGGAATCGTAGGGCTGGCAACAGCACTCAAGGTACTGGAAAAAAAACCGGGTGCCCGGGTATGTGTGGTAGAGAAAGAATCCCGTATCGCAGACCACCAGACCGGGCACAACAGCGGGGTGATACATTCGGGGATCTATTACAAACCCGGCAGCCTGCGCGCCCTGAATTGCAGGGAAGGATATGATGCCTTGTTGCAGTTTTGCGACGAGCACAGCATACCTTACGAAATCTGTGGAAAAGTCATCGCCGCTACCCGCGACTGGGAAAGGCCACAGTTGGATAAGATCCTGGCCAATGGACTGGCAAACGGATTGACCGGGATCCGCCGGATCAGCGCCGAGGAAACACGGGAGATCGAACCCCACGTCGCAGCGGTAGAGGCGATCTGGGTACCGCAGACGGGGATTATCAACTACCGCAGGGTAGCAGAAAAATATGCGGCGCTCATCACCGCCAACGGTGGCGAGGTGCGCATGGGATTCGCAGTGGAAAAAATACGGCGCCTGCCCGGAAACACCATCTCCGTGGCCGGCCCGGCAGGCGAACTCACCACAAAAGTAGTGGTCAACTGCGCAGGGCTGTACTCGGACAAGGTGGCGGCCATGAGCGGCCAGGATATGCGGGGCCTGAAGATTTTGCCGTTCAGGGGCGAGTACTATATGCTGAAAACCGAAAAACAGTATCTTGTACGCAACCTGATTTATCCGGTCCCCAACCCCGAATTTCCCTTCCTGGGGGTACATTATACCCGGATGATCGAAGGGGGCATCGAAGCAGGGCCGAATGCGGTCCTGGCCTTTCGAAGGGAAGGCTACCGGCGGCAGGATTTCCATCTGGGCGAACTGGCGGAAACCCTGGCATTCCCAGGCTTCCGCAAAATGGCCCGGAAGCACTGGCGCTATGGCCTGGATGAGTTCAGGCGTTCTTACTCAAAACGCGCGTTCGTCACGGCGCTGCAACACCTCATACCAGAGGTCGGCTATGACGACCTCGAACGCGGCGGGGCAGGGGTGCGGGCAATGGCCTGCGATGCAACGGGCAACCTGGTGGACGATTTCTTTATCCTGGAAAGCCCACAGGTCGTCAACGTCTGCAACGCACCCTCACCGGCGGCGACGGCGTCCCTGGCAATCGGAAAATTTGTGGCCGGCAAGGCGCTGGACCACCTGGCATCTTAAAAACTCATGGAAATGACCAATATTCAAATGGTTGACCTGAAAACCCAGTATGACCGGTACAAATCGGAAATTGACCGCTCCATACAAGAGGTGCTGGATACGACGGCGTTCATCGGCGGCCCTGCGGTCCGGCGCTTTCAGGATCATTTGCAACAATACCTCCAGGTAAAGCACGTCATCACCTGCGCCAATGGCACCGATGCCCTCCAAATCGCTATGATGGCCCTCGACCTGAAGCCCGGAGATGAAGTGATCGTACCCGCCTTCACCTATGTAGCCACAGCAGAGGTCATCGCCTTGCTGCAGCTGACCCCCGTAATGGTGGATGTGGACCCCCATACGTTCAACGTCACAGCGGAAATTCTGGAAAAAGCCATCACGCCGCGCACCCGGGCAATCGTCCCGGTCAACCTCTTTGGCCAAAGTTGCGATATGGAGCCGATTATGGCACTGGCAAATGCCCACAAGCTCTGGGTCATCGAAGATAATGCACAGGCGATCGGTGCCGTCTATACCTTCGGCGATGGCCGTACGGCCAGGACGGGGGCGATCGGGCATATCGGCTGCACCTCCTTTTATCCCTCCAAAAACCTGGGGGCCTATGGCGACGGGGGCGCAATCTATACCAACGACGATGCGCTCGCAACACGCCTCCACATGATCGCCAACCATGGCCAGGTGAGGCGCTATTACCACGACGTGGTTGGCTGCAACTCCCGCCTCGATGCGATCCAGGCCGCCATCCTGGATGTCAAACTCAAATACCTGGACGAAAATGCCGCCGCGCGCCAACGCGCGGCAGGGGTATATGACCAGGCGTTCTCGGGATTGCCGGGCCTGCATATCCCCGCCAGACAACCCAACTCGACACATGTTTTTCATCAATATACCCTGATCGTGGACGATGACCGGCGCGATGCACTGCAACAGCACCTGCAGGATCATGCGGTCCCAACCATGATCTACTACCCCCTCCCGCTCTATGCGCAAGAGGCATTCAAAAACCTCGCCGATGTACAGTTCCTGCCGGTTACCGACCGCCTCTGCAAAAGCGTCATCTCGCTGCCGATGCACCCGGAATTGACCCCGGAACAACTTGCGCATATCACAGCTGTAGTGGGGGCTTTTTTTTGAAAGGATTAACGATAAACAAAAAACATAAAATTGTCTATTAATCAACTGCACGAAACGGAAGCCCGTTGGTTCGCCGTCTATACCCGCTATAAACGCGAAAAAATGGTCCTAAAGCGCCTCTCGGAGGCGGGTAGGGAAATTTACCTTCCGCTGCAGAAAGTGACCCGCTACTATACCCGCAAAATCGTACACACCGAGCTGCCCCTGATCTCGTGCTATGTTTTTGCTCGGGTAGTTAAAAAAGAGTTCGTACCGATCCTGGAAGATCCCGATGTGCTCTTTTTTGTGAAACAGCGTGCCGACCTGCTGTCAATCCCGGAAAGGGAAATCAACATCCTCAAAGCCGTAACCGGAGAAGGGATCCCGGTCGAAGTACATAAAATGGACGAACTCCCTAAGGCGGGGGATGAGGTGGAAATCATCCAGGGGCGCCTCTTCGGAATGAAGGGCTTTCTCCTGGAAACCCGCAACCGCAAAATGGTGGTGATCGAACTCGAAACCCTGGGGATGGCCCTCCAACTGCAACTGCCCCTCGAACATGTGCGCAAAACGGGAAAGCAAAAGGTACAGGAAGGAGAAAGCTCGGGTAAAAACAAAAACCGCTTCGATGTGATGTGGAAATAATATTAATGTAATGCTAATGTAATATG
>JBEGMH010000178.1:0-20410 GCA_041183125.1 Bacteroidota bacterium
GAGTTCATGAGGTTGCCCAGGCGGATGAGACCGGCCGCCAATGCCGTAGGTACAACTACTTTGTCCAGCATCCAAAGTATAGGCCGTTTGGACACATAGCGGGAAAAAAGCCATAGCGCCAGGATGACACCGATAGCCCCACCGTGGCTGGCCAACCCGCCCCGCCAGATCTTAGGGATCTCCGCTAAATTATCCCGATAGTAGTCCCAATCGTAAAAAAATACATGCCCCAGCCGCGCTCCGAGCACAGCACCTACGACGATGTACACAAAAGCCGTGTCCAACCATTCCTCCGGTGCTTTTTCGGCCAAGAACATTTTTCGGACCATAAACAAGCCGATTAGAAAGCCCGAAGCAAAGAGCAAGCCATACCAGCGCAGGGTAATCGGCCCGAGCGACAAGATTTCGGGCGAGGCGTTCCAGGTGATGTAGTGCAGTATCATGTAGTCGTTTTTCTATTGGGGATGATCGTGTGCCGGCTCTGTGCGGGCGGCCCGGCGTTCGTTGATGCGCTGCCGGATCCAGTTGGGCACGATCAACACACCTGCGAATAAATATACGTAGTACGATAAAAAGCGCCAAATGGTGGAGATCATCGTCGCCTGGGTAGCATTCGACACATAGTCGGTCAAAAAGCCCCCAAACAGGATGTCAATGAGCCCAGCCCCGCCGGGGGTGGGGCTGAAAGCAATGACAAAGAACATCGTTTCGAGCCGCGCATACAACTCGAACTGGGTTCCAAAATCCAAGGGCAGCTCCGGTAAAAAGGCGATGATCAGGGCACTGATGATCAGAAATCGAAGGGTCCAGGCAGAAAACGTGCCCGCTATCGCGCGCAAATGGTAGCCCAGGGGCTGTCTTTTGAGCTCGACCGAGGCTACGGCCATATCCCCTCCAAAAACTAGGGCTTTCTCATGAAAGCGCCGCAACAGGCTATTGTTGGTCACCCAGCCCAATATCTTCCGAATCTGAGGAGGGTTGATAAAAATACCGTAGTAGATGAACAGGCTGTACGCCGCCATAATGGTGTAGGTAGCGCTGAAATAGACGCCCCAGATGCCCGTATCCGAAAAAGTCTCCACACCCGGCCGCATGATGCCCGGGCCGAAGAAGAGGAACAGGACTGGCAGCGTCAGCAGGAGGAAAAAACTATCGAGTACGACCGTGTACAGCACGATAGTCACCGTGCGTGCAGCCGATAGTTTTTCCTGGGCCAACACAAAAAGAGCTACCGCCGAACCTCCCAGGCTCGTCGGCGAAACCGCCGAACTGAACTCCCAGATGAAAATCAACTCTATGCTCTTCCACCAGGAAAAGTCCCCCTCGGTCAGCGCCCACAAGCGATAGGCATAGGACAAGTGCCAAAGCACCGACAGCCCGATAGCGACCCCTATCCAGGCGTAGGTATGCCCCGTCCACTGGATCTGGGCAAACTCGTGGAAGTCGAAATTGTGCATAAACAGGTAGCCCACCGCTAACAAACCGAGCAGGATGGGCACGATAATCCTCGACGAGCGGATGGACTTGAGCACTTCGTGGTGCTCACTGGAAAACTCCTGGTGTGAATGCTGGGTCAAAACTTGCATTTGGTTGGGCGAATAAAAGGGTTCCTGCACCTACTTGTAACCGGAAAGCGGGCGCTTGGTTTAAAACGGCCTTGTCGCGAGGGCTTAACGAGGTGAGGAGACATAAAAATCCGTTTTGACCCTCGCAACAAGGGGATTCTACTTACAAATTCCAACTTATCCCTGCCTGGAGGATAGACACCCCGTAGCCCAGTTCGCCAAACAAGCGCAAGCGCTCGTTGAGCTGGTAGCGGGTCCCCAGGTGCAAAGACCATCCGGTACCGCTCACGCTGCTGCTCGTCGGGATGGTCCCTGGGCCGTCCCACTGTGTAGAGCCGATGCGATAGCCCAGGAAAACCCCTGCATAGGGGTCGAACGCACGGGGGGTACCTAACAAGTTGCCGAGGTGGTAACTCGCACGGGGGCCTACGAGGATATAGGAATAGCGAAACGTTCCCCCACTGAAGTTTTCTTTGTACGTCGAGATGGCCAGATAGCCCCCTACGCTCAAATCATCGTTGATGCCGTACTCACCGCTCGCCCCCACCGGTGGCAGAACGGCGTTCCCGCTGCCAAACGTCGGAAAAAGGCCAATGCCCAAGTTCAGGTTGAAGTCCCCCTCGCGGTGCTGCCCGGAAAGGGTTGCTGCTGCCGTAAGCAGCAGCACAACTGCCAGCGCTATATTTTTCATAGGTTTTTTTTGAAGGGACTAAGGTACGCCAATTCTAGCTACCTGTGCTACAAATCCCCTATTATTTACAGGATACCTTCCCTGGCTCCCCCAGCCCTTAGCGAATCACTAAAATCACCTGCTGCGCCGGGCTGTCGGCCAACTTTTCCGTGACGCTCCCGTACAGCAAACGCTCCAGCGCAGCATGGCCCTGGGCTCCCATCACGATCAGGCCTATGTCGTTGTGCTCCGCAAACTCCTGGATATGCAGCGCGACATTGGAATAGGTATTTTCCAGGAACGCCACATCAGCCTGCCGCTCGTCCAGGCCGTTCTCTCCCATGAACTCCGTGCAAGTAGCCCGTGCCGACTGCCGCAACACCTGGCGGAACGCCTCGGTGTCGAAGTTGCGCAGGTAGTAATCAGAGGGGGGCAGGTCTATGACGTAGAGGAACCGCACAGGATCCCCTCCCTGGGTAGCCGCAAGCGCCACAGCACTTTTCATCGAACGGGCGGCATTGGGCGAAAAATCAATGGGTGCCAGGATACGCCGTAAATCCTGCCCCTCGCTGTAGGGCACGAACAAGACATGACAGGCACTGTGGCGCGCCAAACGGCGGGCCGTAATCCCACTCCCTTCGCTTATGCGCTTTCGACCTGCGATCAATAAGTCTATACGCTTCACCTCTAACCAATGCAGAAGCGTCTGAAACGGCTTGCCCTCAATGATTTCAACCTGCCACTCGACACCCTCGAGGTGGCCTAAATATTCCGCAGCCCTAGCGGATACCTGCCTGCGGAGCTGTTCGTCCATAGGTTCCCGCGGAGCCAGCTTTTCCCGAAACGCCCAGTCGGCATTTTCCGGAATTTGAAAATCCGGCGCGACATGGAGCAGATAGACTTTCTTTATCCCCATCGCAGGCGCCATGACCGCTGTCGCACGCAGCAACTTCTCGTCCATCGGGCTCAAATCCAGCGCGACCAGGGCGCGTTCGAACATAGGTTTCATGGTGATGGGTATTTATGGCATGGTTTCGGATCCTTGCCGTCCACATAATCATTAGGTTTTGGACAGACTGCCGGGTTTCCCCCGCAACCCATCGTTTGGTTATGCCCTCAAGTTGTTGTAATTTGGGCTATTGTGAACTGGCAATCGTCAGTCGGGAGGGATGATTTTAGTCAACAGGCGGTTGATATGCTGTACGCTGTACCCGACGCGGTTGGCCAGGGCCTCACGGTCTATGTTGGGGTCTTCCGCTAATGTTTCCCGTATGCGGCGCAGCTTGATGTTGCGGATCAAATCACCCGGCTTGAGGCCGTGGTTGCTTTCCAAAATACGGTACAGCGATTTCAAAGATAGGCCGCTGTGCTGGCACAGCGATTCCACCGTCACCATGGGGAGGTTTGCCTCGATATAGGCTTCCAGGTTCGCGACCAGGTCGACTGGCTGTGGGTTGTTCGGTGCGCCCGCTTCTTCCAGAAGAGCGCGTTCCGCCCTTTTCCACCTGCGGAACAAAAAGAGAATGACCAAGCTGGAAAGCACCAAGGCCCCGGCTAACAGAAAAGCGATTTTGCGGGAATTGAAGTAGGGCGAAACGCGCTCCTGCGAGTTCCCTCGGGGTAAGTACAGCGGATTAAACTGCACCAGCCCGTTCACGGTACCAAAATACAAGGTATCCCCTATGGCTGCCAAGGAACGGGCATTGAATTCCTTGTTGGGAAAAAATAACTCGTACGCATCGTTCCCCGGAAGGAAACGGATCAAACCGGAAATGGTGCTCACCCAAACATCCCGCTTTTGTCCTCCGCGATGCAGTACGTCTCCAAATTAGAAACCGGAAGGTGGGAAAACGCCATCCCGGCGGCTTGTTGGCTGTCATCCCAGCTCCACAGCCCATTCTTGGAGCAGGCCCACCAGGTACCCCCTATTTTCCGAATATCGTTGAACTGCATTTCCGGGAATGCACTTACCCGCTCGTACTGCTTCCCGTCCCAGGTGTAAATACCCTTATTGGTCGCTAAATAGAGCGTCTGGTCGTAAAGGTGCATATTTTGTACCCCTAATGAAAAAGCCGTTTTAACCAGGGAGTCCCCTTCCATTTTCAAGAGACCCAAGGTAGAGCCTGCCCAGATGGCCCCATACGCTTTTTCCAGACAGGATAACTCCATTTCCCGCCGCTTTGACAGTGTACGCTGGGGGTATACCTTTCGAAAAGTCCGATCGTCCAAATTAAAAACGAGCAAGTCCCGCTCGGGTACGAGCAACTGGCGTTCATCAACATAAAGGATATTGCCATTGGAGAACAAAGAGGCTGGCGTCAAAGGGGCTTCGTTGAGGAACAACCCACTGTATGTACTCACATACATCCCTTGGTCGGAGGGAAGGATACCGCGTATAGACCTCCCTTGATGGGTCGTCTTGAAATCCCGTTGGATTCGAAACGCATACAGATCCTGCCCGTTCGTGGCCCAGATCCGGCCTTCCTTGTCACTGGCGGTAAAAATATGGGTGGAAACGCCCGGCAGGAATTTCGCCCAGCACGTGTTCCCCAACCAGGGCTCCGAGACCTCAAGGCCCTGCCGCCGGATACCTTCTAAGGTCTGTAACTCTTCCTTGTAGTACATCAGGCATTCGCGAGTTTCCATCTCCCCCGTCTTCTGGATGTCCTTTCCGTCAAAAGTGTACAGGGCGTTCCCACTGTTGAACCAGATGGTTCCGTAGCCGTCCCCCGCCATGGAGATAATACTGCCATGGAAAGGCATGAACCCTGCGAAAGCCGTATCCTGGGCGTAGGTTGCACCCCAACACAGGAGTCCGAAGAAAAACCAACTTATTCTGATTCGGCAAGTAAGGTTGTAAGGCATCTATAAAAGACTGATATACCGCTAGTACGAAAGAAAATAGGAGTATTTTGAATGTTGCTATCACTAGACGAACAAATATAAATATTTCCCCTACTTTTTTACAAAATATTTCGCACCAAGAGCTGACTTTTATGTGTAATAGCCTTAAAATCAATAGACTTGTTGCGAGGGGTCAGCGAGGTGGGAAAAAAGAGTCATTTTTTATCCACACGAAGGCTCTTTGAGGGAGTATAGCTGGGCTATATGACCGAAAAAAGGCACAGTGTGGGAAAAAAAGGGCCTTTTTGACCCCTTGATGATCCCCCTCGCAACAAGTCTATTCTTGTTCCCCGCAGCCGGGAGGCCTGGTCTCGCTCAGGTAGAGGTTTACGCTGGCCCCTACGTCTAATTTTAAGGTCGGGTCAAAGTCCGGCTCCTGGCGATAGACGAAGAGCCCGCTGCGGGCTTCTCCGGGGGCGATAACATTTCCCAGTACCAGTTGGCTGCTGCTGAGGAGGAAGACCGCTTCGTCGTAGGATAGGCATACCAGGCTGGGCACATCCACCTGTCCGGTATTGCGGATAGAGACGATACAATCTATGGTACTGCCTTTAGGGGCTTTGAACCCGCGTTTGAGGTCGGCGGAAGAGATGCGGCGTCCTTCGAATATGAGGTAAAGGATAGTATTTTCTTCTAACTCGGCATTGAATTCTTTATCGCGGATGCGCACTTTGAGCCCTAAGCGCCCGAGTTTGCGTTTGAATTGTTCGAAATCGTCGTTGCCCCCGGTCAGGTCCGGTAGCGCTACTTCGGGCGGTGTGGCCGAGGTGACGGTCAGATAAATATTGCGGTTTTTCTTGATCTTGGATTGGGGCTTTGGGGTTTGGTCGAGGATGAGGCCGGGGGCTTTCCCCACCACGTATATGGAGTCGTTGATCACAAAGTCGAAGCTACGGGCGCGCGCTTTGCGACGCGCTTCGCGCACGGACATATCGCTGTAGTTTTCTACATCTACGGCTTGCCCGTGGTGGGTGTACAGACGCAGCCCAATCGTAAGCAAGCCATACAAAGACAGAGTGAACACCGCTAGCGCGGCCAGGTTTTTCAAAAAGATAGTCGAACTGATGAAAAACCAGGTCTCCCATAGCGCGTCCTGTAGAAGGGCTACGATACCCGTGGCGGGCAAACCAGGCCTGGATCGGGACGGTTGGGGGGAGGTAGGCACCGTATTTTCTTCCATAGCGTCATCAGTTTTGGACGATTCGTTTAGCTCCTCAAGGGTCGTTTGGGTGGTCGTGAGCGGCTTTTCGGAGTATGTGGCGGCAAGATACTCCGATTGTGCCACTTTTTGAAGGTTTCTCCATCTTTCCCGTTCCTGGCAATTGCTGATGAGTTGCCGCCAAAGGGTGCCGGGGAACATGCCCTGCTGCAGGATCTGCGATTCCAGAAGCCCGCCCCTTTCCCATCCGGGGTTTGGATGGATTTGTTCGATGATGGCCTCCGTGTGCCCGTCTTCCGAAACGCGGATACAGAGGTCAACGCTGCCCAGCCCATATAGATTGAGCTGGCGGCAGGCTTTTTCAGCACTTTGCCGAGCCAGGTCTTCCCAACGGGCAGGGTCTGACAGGTCGGACAATGGCTGGGACACCGGCGGTTTTCGCAGGGAGGGCGGGAAGGACTGGCAGTACACATTGCCTTCCCCGTCGAGAAGGCATACCACGACGACACGTAAAAGGACGAGCTGCTGGGTCGTATACCCGGGCGATAAAATTTCCCGAAAAAGCACACTATCCCCTGCAGGGATATGCTGGTCGGAGGGCAGTCGGAGGATGCGCCGAAAAGCACCGCCCTCAGCGTCCTGTGGCCGGAACCGGAACCGGATAAACGCATCCAATGCCATGCGGTCGTGTAGCACCACCGGTTCGAAATGCGGCGTCTCTTCCGGAAGGTCTCCCGTCAGTGGGTAAGAAAACCGGCTTTCCAGCCGGTCCAGGCAACCGACGGGATCTACCTCAAAGTCCTTTGCCCTGAGGAGCAACTGGCTATATACAGAGACCTGCGCATTGCGTTGCAGCACATCCAGGCTCTGCTTTTTATGCGAACAAACCCCGGCAGCCCCTGCGTTGGGCCCTGTGAACGGAAAGCGCATGCGCTCGAGTTCGCGGGTTATGGCCACGCGTTCCAGGACCGGCATAGCCTCGAGTACGGCTACATCAGCCATGCTGGCTAAGTGGGCCAACGGGAGAGGGTTGCTTGGGAGAGTACCGCCCCAGAATGCCATGGGCGATAAGGCACAGAACCCCGTTCCCGTTCCTATGCGCTGGATGGGGCAGGGGATGGCTTCATAGATGCCCTCGGATTCGAGGTGTGCGATAATCGGGGCGATGCCGTTCAGGGGCTGGGCATGGTCATGAGGGTACAAAAGGGCGATGCGTTGCCGTGCCGGCCGCTGTGCCTGTAATACGTCTAAATGGGCAAATAAACTTCGGACGCTGTGCTCAGTAGGCCAGGCGCGCATGCGCTCCCGGAGGGAACAGCGAATCAGCACCGTTAGCCAGGCGGTGGGGTGCAAGCCTTCCTGGGCCCCTGCCGCGAAGAGCGCTTTGCCGGGCGCAAATGCAGCAAAGGGGGCAACGTGTTCGATATACACCACATCCCGGACATCTACCCGGCCGGAAATCACGGCAAAAGCCTGGCCGGAACAAGCGTCGAAAGCCTGCGCACAAAGCTCCTGTATCCGATGGGACAGCACTGTTTCAAAAGCGCGGTTTTCCGGCTCGCCCGTGGTTTTTAGGGGGAGGGAAACCCGTGGGGTGCCGTCGTCCTGTCGCATGGCGACACAGGTGAACGCTTCTCCCATGATTTTTTGGCAAAACAGGAGGGGCTGAGGAGGCAACATGCTCTTCAAGAAGCAAATTTTGCCCTCCTCGTCAAGCGGATGGGCTTGTAGGTTTAGGTAGCTGAGCAGTTCTTCCGGATGGGCAATCAGGGTATGGCTGTTGCCAATGGATGCTTTCAAAGGAAATCCAATCCCGCTTCGGATATCGGCGATAAAGTGGATGTGGTCAATGCGGTCAAATGGACTCAACGCATTCCAGCGGCCCAGATCTATGCCTTCTTGATAGCTGGCAGCCCTGCTGGCTTCCCTCAGGTCGTCTGTGCTGCTCGTAGCGTCGAGCACCCGGGAGCGGCTCGGGTCAAATTCGGGAAACACCTGCACGGGCAAACCCGGATATTGGGACAAGGAACGGAGAAAAGGCTCTTCTACGGGTACTTGCTCCGGGTTCATGCTGATACAAACAGGGGTGGGGATCCCTTTTTTCCGTAGCGCATCCAATACGGCGGTAGTATCTGCCAGGCGCTTGCAGGTGGCCGTATCGCTTCCGGAAAACGGGATGTGCAGGGATTCCAGTACCGATTGAAGGGAGGTGTTCAGCATATCTTCCCCTTCGAGGGCAATCCATGCAAAATTGATCCACTGGGGAAGTTCGGAAGCAGGGATAATTTTTGCAGTCTGACGGGCTATCCAGTCCAATTCCTCGGTAGGCAACCCGTGCAAGCTTTCTTCATATACCGGGAAAGGATGTCGGGCAGGGGGCTGGTATTCCCGGGGGGGATAAAAAGCATGCAGGGAGGGTTGGAAAAGGAGTTTCCAATCGAGTTGCAGCAACTGGCCGCGGGCATCTACCAAGAAGGGAACGGGTTCGAACAAGTAGCGGTCCAGGTGGGCAAAGCATACCCGGCCACTGGCAAAGGAGGATTCCCGCTGCCTCGAACTCCCGCCAAAGAAGATACCGATTTTTATTTTCATAACAAGACTAATGTTGAATGGCAATTTTTTCCCGATAGCGAAGCCCGTGGCCCTGAACTTGCAAGAGGTACAGCCCTGCCGGAAGTTGCTCTACGGAAAGGCTGCGCTGCTGTACCCCCGCCGCCAGTACCGCCTGGTACAGCAGTTGCCCGCGCAGGTCGAACAGTTGCAAGTATGCAGGCTCCGGTAGGGGGGAAGCCCACTCGATGGACACAGTACCGCTGGCCGGATTGGGGAAAACGCGGAATCCATCCGATACGGGCAGGGGCTCGTCCACATCTACGACAGCGTTGGCATCCATGCGCAAGGTAAAGCGCCGGGTGGGGATGAAGCCGCCCACCCCATTTTCCACAATAAAAGAAAAACTATCGCTGGTGTCTGCCCCGCCCGCGTGGCTGTACTGGATTTGGAACGCGTTGACCATCGCTTGGGTGAACTGGCTTCCCGTGGTCAACACGGCGCCTTTGGCCTTGAGTTGTCCTTTAGAGGGGGCACGCAGGATGGTGTAGCGCAACTCCTCCACACTGGCCGAGGCATCCTCGGTCAACAGGTTGGCAGAGCTGAGGGTATTCGTTTTTCCGGGCGGCACACCGAGGGCCTCGTTGCGTACCAGGCGGGGCTGTTGGGGCTGGTAGGTCGAGCAAAACTCCAGCGACCAGGATTCCAGGGCTCCCGGGCTGAGGCTTTCATTGCGGATGATGCTGACCCGCAGCGTCCATACGCCCTGGATGTTTTCCCCTTTGAAACGGGCCAGGGAATCGGCAGGGCGGAACACGATGCCGTCGTCGGGAGGGCATACGCCGCTGCCATTGACGGCCTGAGGCGCATCGTCGTCGAAGCCGATGAACAACTTGCTCGTGAGGGCGCAGTGCCCGTTGTACAGAACGACCTGTGTACCTTTGGGGCTGACCAGGCTGATGCGCAGGTTGCGCACGTATTCTTTGTTGATCTTCAGCAGGGGAATATTGACGTCGTTCAGCGTGCCGGATTCGGTGACGGTGATCCGGGACTCTATGGTCGGGGTACCGGCGCCGGGGATGTTGAGGGGCACATTGGAGCTTTCATACGTCTTGCAGCGGGTGGTGGCGGTATGAAAGGCAGCGGGTTCGAGAAAAGGTGCTGTGCCACAAGCGTTGACGGGCTGGACGCGCCAGAAGTAGAGGCGGTTGTTTTCGAGTAATACCAGTGGCTGCCAGGAAGTACCCGTGATGTTTTCCCTTGAAAAAATACTGCTGCTGCCAAAGGCGGGGCTGGTGGCCATTTCCAGGTTATATGTGGCCGCGTTGGGGGCGGCAGACCAGGAGAGCGGGGTAGACAGCACAATGCCGGTAGCGCCATCTACCGGGGACAACAGGCGGAGGCTGTCAAATTGGTTGGACAAGGTCGCAAAGCGCACCGTTTGCTCAACAGCTGGTCCGGAGCTGGTCTTGGCGCGGACGACGACATCCAGGGTGTCGCGCAGGGTGTTGCCCGGATGGATGCGCAGGGTACTGCTGCTCCCGGCTTGCACGGGATTAGGGCTGAAAGACCAGGTCCCCCCATTGGGTAGGGGCGTGGCCAATTCCAGGTTCACCAATCCTTGAAAGCCGAGCACACTTTGCGTATTGATCTTGAATTCCAATGCTTTGGGCTGGCAGTGCAGCGGTACGGCGTAGGGTTGTACGCTGAGGGTGTATCCTGTTTTTGTGGCGGGTACAATCTGAAAATTTTGATTGGAAAGGTCGAAAAAGATATTGTCGGCTGCTTCGACCCGTATGCGGGCGCTGTCACTGGTCACTACGGGTACGCTGACTTTGGCACTGCCCGTATTGAGTGCGTTTTCGGCGAGTAGCCAGGGGAAGGTCTGTCCGCCATCGGTAGATAGCCGGATATTGACGTAGCGGCAGGACACGGGGGCCTGGTTGGTGCGCGCCACATCCCAGGACACTGTCTGTGCCGATCCGCTTTCCCAGCGCACCGCAGCACTGTCCGGGAAAGTGACTAAAAAAGGCCCTGCCTGGTCGGTGGCCTGGAACTGTACCTGTGCCCACACGACGCCGGCTGCACCGGGGCGGTTGTCGCGTACCGTACAGCGGAAGGTCATCTTTCGCGAGTAGGTCGGCAGTACTTCGCGTATGTCCCGCGAGTTGTTGAGTATGGAGGCTAACCGCGGAAAGGTGCGCACCGGCGATTCGACGGGCCGGAAAGAGCGGAACAACGGCGAGGTGAGCCTGGCTTCGCCTAACGGTACAGAGGGCCCTATATCGTATTGTTCCCAGCAATAGGTGAGCGGGTCGCCGTCGGCATCGCTGCCCTGGGCCCGGAGTTCGAAAGGGGTGCTGACGGGAATGGCGAAGCTGGCCGGGTAGTTGAGTTTTAGTTCTGGTACCCGGTTGGGGGTGGGAACGGGCGTCGCGCAGTTTTTACCCTGGAATTGCCGGGAAAAGGCGTAGAAATCTTCTAAGGAGCCCACGTGGTAGTAGTCGTCGGAGTTGCCTTGTATGTTATCGGGGCCACAGGCACTCGCATAGGACATAATCGTGCTGCCGCTACCCGGTTCGTACGCATCGTCGAGGTCGAGCTGGGTGGTATATTGGGTACAACTGTTCCAACTGTGGCCACAGGCAAACTGGTGGCCGAGCTCATGGGCCATGATTTGGATGGCTATGAATTCTGTATTATTGGTGAAATGGCAGGTGACCCCGGCACCTTTGTTCTGGCCGCAGGCAGACGCGTAGTTGGCAATCCCGCCAATGCCGTTCCGGCAGCCCAAGGTAAACACATGCCCCAGGTCGTACGCCCCTGCGCCGATAGCTTGGTTTAGTGCCGTCGTGTTCTGGCTGAGCAGGGTAGAGGCATTGTCGGGCGCGGAATAGGGGTCGGTGGCCGGATCTAAGTAAATCAAGGTATCGTTGTTGCCGATGAGCTGCAGGCGGATAGCGGTTTCTTTCTCAAAAACCTGGTTGACGCGGTTGAGCGCACTGACCATAGAGGCCAGCACGGAGGCTTTCGTACCGCCCTTGGATTGGGCGTATTCGCCGGTACAAGCCAAGGCCAGGCGGTAGGTTTGCAGTACTACCGTCTGGTTCTCCCCGCTGCGCAGGGTGCTGGCAGAGGGGTTCACCGGTGCTGTCTCCGATAGCTTTGGCAGGGAGACAAGGGGTTTTTCACTGAGGCCACAGCGGGGAGGCTCCAGGCCGGAGGGGTACTTTAAGTGATGGGTGTAATACGCTACATAGTATTCAGTATGGCCTTCTGATAATGGATCTATGTAAAAAAGCCCTTCCGGCGAGGTGACGGCAGCGTGGAACCCAAGGGGGGATAGGTCTAACCGGGCGTTCAGCTCCGGGCGTTGGATGCCCTGGGCGAGAAACGTCTTGATGGTCGGATAGCGGGCGGCAAGCCCTGCTTCCATGACCGGGGATTCGCGCACGTAAAAGGCTTCCATCGTACCGTCGGGCATGGGGAGTAAAAAAGGAACGCCCGCCTGTCGGGAATCCTCCCGGGGCGCCCTGCGCAACAGGATTTCTGCCCGGGCAAAGTCGAGTTGCAGGGAGCGATAGGAAAGGGCAGGAAGAGATGCTTCCGCCCCCCGGGGCAGGGAAATTTGTTCAAATGGAATATCTTCCCAAAGGTTAACCGTGGGTTGGGCCGTGGCATATTGGAGTATTAGGCACAAAAACCAGAGAAGGGCGCTTTTTTTCATGTTTTTTGATTGTTTCAAAAGCCAAATTTCGGGTTTTTTTTTAACAAGTCTGATAAGTCTGTCCTTGTAATCAGAATAGGGCAGTAATCTGGACGCGCCCGATGTGCGCAGGGGGATTATTACCTGTTTTCCTTCCATCGTATTGAACCTGCAATTGCAGGACCCGGTTGAGTTGGCGCTCCATGCTGAGGTTCCAGATCCAGTTGGTACCGGGCTGGAGGCCGTTCAGGATGGCAAAGCCTGCCGGGGAACGTGCGTCGCCCTCAAAGCGTGCGGCTACCCGGGTCAGCCGTACGGTCAAGGTGGTGTTGTTGCCCGGGGTGTAGGCGCTTTCTGCGCGGATTTCCCGCAGGAGGGCCTGCTGGTCTTGTCCGGGTGCTGTGTTTCGCTCAGATTGTATCCGGACGTGGAGCTGTGCGCGGAGACCTGGCCGGGGTAGCCAGGACAGGTCCCCTTCTATTTTTTGAAAAGGAAGGATATAATCCTGCCCGTTGAACGATGTGACCAGGCTTTTCCGTATCCCGGAACCAGCCTGTGCCCTGAGGGACCAGGTTTGGAAAGGGTTCCAGCGCAGGAGCCCATACGATTCCCGCAGCTCGCGGATGTCGTACCCGCTGCTCTGTACTTGCTTGCCCCGGTTGAGCGTGCGTACCCACTGTACTTCCCATTTTGGGTGGGCCCGGTTGAAGGTGAGCGACTGGCGCAGCCCTTCGCTCAGGGCAACCAGGCTGGTATCGGCTATGTCGGGTTGAAAAACGGCAAATGGCGAGCCGTCCTGCTTTTTCTGCTGTGTTCGCCAGGACAATTGACCGGATAGCCGTCTAAAAAGGCCGGCTGCCCTGCTGGAATCGCTTTTCTCCCAAAAATTTCCCGGTTCAAACTGCAGGTTCTGGCTCAGGTTGAGGTAGTCGGTCTGCACGTAGCGCAGGCTGATCGTGGGTACGCGGATGTAGTCGGCCTGGTCGGGAAACGGCGCGGGCTGCATCTCGACGGGCTGGATGATGCCGTCGGCGTTGTACAACGAATCCAACCATATATATGCACCTTCCCCGGGAGCGACTTTGATGAACGTAAATTCTTGTCGGGGTTCTTGCCCTGCACCGGTTTCCAGGGTCGTCTGGCTGCGAAAAGAGCCTTTGAATACCTGGAAGGAGGCGTCTATGCGTCCGAGCAAGGTATTGCGGGACGAGAGCTCGGGCAACAGCAGGGTACTGGACTGAAACTGTCGGTAGCTCAGCGTGCCTTGTAGCCGCAAGGAGGTTTTTTTTTGCCAATAGCCCGACATAGACGTTTCCCGGGCGATAGAGGCCCTGGCCCATACCCCGGAAAGCGGAAGCAGATCTTCGCGGTACTGGAGATCCATATTCCAGCCCCAGGGTTTTTCCGCAGGGCTCTTTATGCTGCCGCGGAGTAGGTAGAAGGCAAAGCTGCCCGGCTGTAGGGATGTATTTTGAAAAAGTTTCCGGGTGTTGTATTCTCCCTGGGACTGCCCGCTCAGTTCCCATTTTTCTTTTTTGAAAAAACGGGTGCGCACTTCGACCCAGGGCTGCCAGAAGAGCAGGGCCTCCGATGTGGTACGGGCCTGTAATTGTCGGATATTGCCCCGTAGTTCCCAGTTTTTGGGTTGGAGCGCCCAGTTCAGGCCTTGTTTTAGCCCCCGGTAAGTGGTGGAGCGGAGGAAGGACTGGGCCTGGTAGGATATTTGCCCGGTGCGGGGCCGCCCCAGGGTCAGATCCAGGTGGCCCAAGTATTCGTGTGCCGCGGGTGGAGCGCCTTTTCCCTGAAAGTCTGCCAAACTCCAGTCGCGCAAAAATTCCGGGCTCCGGTAAGGGTTGAGGGTCCTGAAGTTGCGGTGGAGGCCCTCAAAGGAAAGGGTACTGTTCATCGTCCAAGCCGAAGAATCTTTTCCCAATTGTGCTTGCTGTTTGATTTCCAGGAAGGCGGCGGCCCCGAGATCGTCTTTTTTTTCCAGAGGGGACAAGCGGTTGGGGTCCAGCCGGCTGAGTGCGAGCTCTGAGCGCAGGGTGGTGTGGGGCCCTGCCGCCCACTCTTGTCCTGCCACCAGCATTTGCTGTTGTTGAGGGGGCGTGAGCTGCAGCACAGGCTCATACTCGCCCATGGGCTGGCAGCTCATGGGGTCTGGTGCGACCCAGTAAAAGACCCTTTCGTTGGCCAGGGGTTGTTCATATAGTTTGTAGTTGCCCTTGCCCGGGCCCAGATAGGTGAAACGGGCGGTGAAGCGGGCGCGCTCCGGGTCTTGGGTGAAAAAAAGCGCGGAATCTGTTTTTCCGCAAGAAGTGAGGGTGTCTTTTGCAAAATAGTACGCTCTGGAGGGCGTGAATTGATCCTGGGCCTGCCGACCGGAAATAAGGGCTTTGGCTGGGTCGTCGCCTGCCCGGTAGAGCGCTTCCCGGTCGTTTTCGCTCAGCAGCAGGCTGGAAGTAGGGCTGCGGCTGTCCTGCCGGCTGTATGCCTGTGCGTAGAGCCGCATGCGTTTCCAGGAATGTTCGGTTCGGAAGGTGTAGATGCTGCGCAAAAAATTCTGGTCGGCATATTCGTATTCCACCGTGACCCGGCTCTCCCGTGAGATGCGTCGTCGGGGTGTGAAAGTCAATTCGCCCCGGTTGTAATCTATCGTGTAATCGTGGTCGAAGCCTCGTTGCAGGAGTTCTCCGTTTAGCCAAACCCGTTCAGTGCCGGCTAATAGAACGATAAAGCGTTCTCCTGCGGCACCTTGTAAGGGATAAGGCCCCTGATTGCCCTCTCGTACGGAAAGCACATAGCGGGCGAAGCGCCCCCGGTTGACGGCGAGCCCTCCTTGCTGCTGCCCGTTTTCGCTTTTATGGCGGATCTGTACCCCTTGCAGGCGGTTGACAAAGCGCAGGAAATAGCTTTCCCCGTTCTGGAGGTCAAAATCGCCAGCGGTGAATTCGTCGCCCCGTCGCTTCAAATGCACATAGACCCGGTCGAAGTCCCTGAGTTGCAGGGAGCTTCCTTCGGGTTGTAAGGGGAGGTGTTCATCTGAAATGGCTGCCTGGAGCGCAACGCCGTCGCCAAGGTCACCTGACAACTGAAGGTTGAAACCCGATTGCAGGGCTAAGTCCTGTCGGTTACCTACGGCAATACCCCTCGAAAACCGCCCGCTGTAGTCCAGTTTCTGAAAATTGATCAGGGAGGCTTGTTCGGAGTAGGGCTTATAGAGAAAACCACCTCCGCTGTCCACTTCCACACCAGCCGATACCGGACGATTGTCCAGTACAATCGGTTTGGTCAACCAGTCGGGGCATACCCGGTATCGGATAAGCAGCGGAAAAGGGATGCGGGACGTGTCGCCCAGCCATAGAATCGAACTTCCTGAAACAGCGTAGTACGCGGGCGAAACAGGCTGATGGGTCACCTCATGGGTTATCGTGACGGATCCGGGAATCAAGCAGGGTTCCGGGATGGTCCAGGGTGGACTGACCTTGTCTACTCGCCACTGTACAAGGCCGGACAATGGAATAACCTGCGCTTTCAAATAGTTTACAAATAAGCAAATACATATAATCGCCGGAACGCTACGCCTTCGGAAGATAAAAGGAAGCGCGCCTACCGCCCGGTAGGTACTCCTTTTACAGGTCCTGTATGTTATGCCATTGCACAAAAAAATGAGTTGAAGAACGTTCATATTGCGAAAGGCCGGCGAGGAGGAGCTGTGTAAAAAGACCTTCCTGACCCCCGCAGCAATTCTCCTGGCAACAAGTCTAATGAAATTATCATTTTTTTACACATTTTTCGTTTTTTTAATAAACATGTTTATCTTCGCAACTGAAAACAATTTTTTTGTTTCAATCCCATGAAACCATGAAAAAAAATAGATTAGCGCTCCTCCCGGCGCTCTTCTGCCTCGTTATGTCAGTCAATACAGGAACAGCCCAGCAGCTCACCCCTGTTTTCTCCGCACCCGTGGATACGACTACCCATCCTTCGCGCTACATTGCCAATATCCGCGTTTCAAAGTTCAGTAAGATCGTCGGCATGCAGTTTTCCCTGTCCTGGGATTCCACTGTCTTGGCGTTTGATAGCGTAGGCCAATTTGGCTTATCCCTTTCCACATCCAATAATTTTGGGCTCCAATCCGTTTCATCTGGTACTTTGCGCTTCGCCTGGAGCGACGAGGGACTAAAAGGAACGGATATGAAAGATGGCGCTACACTATTTTCGGTCTTTTTTCGGCCAATCGGGGCAGTGAACACGACCTCGCCTATCCGCTTCAGCGATGTGCCTACGCCGATAGAAGTGGTGGACATCAGTTTCTCCGCGATTAAGGCGGAATTTCGGAACGGGTCTGTGACGATTGCACCCCAGGTGGCTACCTCTGTACAGTCCAGTGAGCCGGAATGGCTGGACATCCGTTCGGCTTTCCCCAACCCTCTCCACGCACAGGCTGCCCTCCAGGTAGAGTTTTTCGCAAAGTCTTCGCAACCGGTCTTGGTACGTCTGATAGACTTACAAGGCAAGGTAGTATTGGAACAGGAAAAAGAGTTTGCCTCCGGGCTGAACCGATTCGAAATCCCTGCTTCCAGCTTCCCCGCCCCCGGGGTTTACCTGGTCCGCCTGGTACAGGGCGGGCGCTACAGCACACAAAAAATCTTGTTCCGGTAAGAAACGTGTTCCGGAACGAAGGCAGAATATTTTTTATCCCAAATACCGATTTACAAAATGGACCGATTTACAAACCGTCTCGCCACGGGTATCTCCCTGTTTGTACTACTGCTGGGCAGTACCCTCCTCTTTGGCGAAAGCCGGGAAAATCCCGGAAGCCCGTCGGGCTCACTTGTTACTGTTCAACTTAGCGTCGGTAGTGCCTCAGTGGCAAAAGGCGCTGAGGTTTGTCTCCCTGTTAAAGTCAGCAACTTCACGAATTTAGTCGGTGCGGAGTTCACGATTACCTACGACACGGCCCGGCTTACCTACAAATCCGTGAAAAACCTCAACCTCGCCGGCTTGTCGGAGAGCAGCTCCTTTGGTCTGCCCGGCGTTGGGGTAAACCCGCGGGGTGTACTGAAAGTGTCCTGGCTGGACAACAACGTCTCCGGCGTAACCGTACCGGCCAATACGACGATATTTGAAGTGTGCTTCACAGCGGTCAACCTGGATGCCACTACTACCGTGAGCTTCGGAGCCACTACGGAATTCCTCGATGCAGACGTGAATACCGTTGCGGTGGCTACTACTCCTGGAACCGTTACCATCGGTACGGGAGGAAGCGGCACAGGCGGCGGTACGGGCGGCGGTACAGGTGGTACGGGCGGCGGTACAGGTGGCACGGGCGGTGGCACAGGCGGCACGGGCGGTGGCACAGGCGGCACGGGCGGTGGCACTACCACCGGGGTGCAGTTGAGCGCGGGGAGCGCGAGCGTGGCAAAAGGGGCGGAAGTGTGTGTGCCGATCCGGGTGAGCAACTTCACGAACCTGGTCGGCGCAGAGTTCACAGTAACCTACGACACGACACGGCTCACGTACAAATCTGTAAAAAACCTGAACCTGGCGGGCCTGACGGAGAGCAGCTCTTTCGGACTGCCCGGCGTTGGGGTGAACCCGAGAGGTTCCCTAAAAGTATCCTGGCTGGACAACAACGTGACCGGTGTGACGGTACCGGCCAATACAGCGATATTCGAGGTGTGCTTCACGGCAGCGAACGTGGATGCCACCACATCAGTGGGCTTCGGCAGCACGACGGAATTTCTGGACGGAAACGTAAATACGGTTGCCGTGACGAGCACGGCAGGTACGATCACCATCGGTGCCGGTGGCACAGGCGGTGGCACAGGCGGTGGCACAGGCGGTGGCACAGGTGGCGGCACAGGTGGCGGCACTACCACCGGGGTACAGTTGAGCGCGGGGAGTGCGAGCGTGGCAAAAGGGGCGGAAGTATGTGTCCCAATCCGGGTGAGCAACTTCACAAACCTGGTCGGAGCAGAGTTCACAGTAACCTACGACACGACGCGCCTGACCTATAAGTTGGTCAAAAACCTGAACCTGGCGGGCCTGACGGAGAGCAGCTCTTTCGGCTTTCCCGGCGTTGGGGTGAACCCCCGGGGTGTGTTGAAAGTGTCCTGGCTGGACAACAACGTGACCGGTGTGACGGTACCGGCCAACACAGCGATATTCGAGGTGTGCTTCACGGCAGCGAACGTGGATGCCACCACATCAGTGGGCTTCGGCAGCACGACGGAGTTTCTGGATGGAAACGTAAATACGGTTGCCGTGACGAGCACGGCAGGTACGATCACCATCGGTGCCGGCGGCACGGGCGGTGGTACCGGCGGTGGCGGCGGCACGGGCGGTGGAGGTGGTACCCCCACGGGGTTGCAGCTCAGCATCGGCAGTGCTACGGTAGCAAAAGCTGCGGAAGTGTGCCTACCGGTCAGGGCTGCTAACTTTACCAACCTGGTCGGGGCTGAATTCACGATCACGTATGACTCGACGTTGCTCACCTATAAGTCAGTCAAAAACCTCAACCTGGCCGGTTTAACGGAAAGCAGTTCCTTCGGCGTTCCGGGTACTGGGGTAAACAGGGCGGGTGCCATCAAAGTCTCCTGGTTGGACAACAACGTGACCGGGGTGACCGTACCCTTGAATACGACAATATTCGAAGTATGCTTTACCGCCGCGAACAGAGATGCAACGACGACGGTAGGCTTCGGCAGCATGTCGGAGTTCCTCGATGGGAACGTCAATATCGTTCAGATGACGGGGGTTGCGGGTACGGTGACCATCGGAGCCGGCGGAAGTGGCGGTGGTGGGAGCGGTGGCGGCGGAAGCGGTGGTGGAACGGGTGCTTTTACCCTCGATGTCACGGACGCTTCGGCACAGGGCGGTTCAGAGGTATGCGTACCGGTGATTGCCACTAATTTTTCAAATATCCTCAGCCTTGAGTTCTCGTTGACTTTTGACCCTGCAAAGATCCAGTTCAAAAACGTAACGGGTTTCAACCTGAACCAACTCAACGAAAGCAATTTTTTCAACCCGTCTAACAGCGGTACCCTGAAGGTTTCCTGGAACGATCCGGAAGTGAAGGGTATCAATGCTGCCGATGGCACTACGCTCTTCAGGGTCTGTTTCACGGCCATTGGTTCCAATACGACCGCGGTGGTCGGTTTTGGAAGTACTTCCGAAGTGATAAAGGGCGATGGTTCGACGGTTGCATTGAGCTCAAGCCCGGGAACCATCACGATAAGCGGGGCTGGGTCCGGCAATTCCAACCCTTCCCTGATCCTGGGCAATGCCACGGTGAACCCCGGCGAAGATGCCTGCATAGATATGCGGGTTACTAAGTTTGCCAATCTGGTAGGGATGGAGTTCACGATAAACTACGATTCTACCCGGCTTCGGTTCAAGCAGGTGACCGGCTTTGGGGCACTGCGCGGGCTCGATGGCAGCGTATTCGGCCTGCCAGGGGTAGGCTTAAACAAACCGGGCGCTATCAAAGTCGCCTGGGTGGATCCCGAAGTAAGCGGAGTTACCCTGGCCGACAGCGTATCGCTGTTCAGGATGTGTTTCACCGCCATAGGGGCAGCGGGTACGACGACACCTGTTTCTTTTGTACAGCCTATTGAGGTGACGAACATCAACGGTCAGACCGTTCCCACGAACCAGGTTTCCGGTACCATCACCATCAGCGGTAACTCGGGTGGCGGTGGCGGTGGCGGCAGCAATACTGGTCGCTTACAACTCATCGTCTCCGATACCATGGTGACCCCGAATACTGAGGTTTGTGCCAACCTGAGCGTGCAAAATTTCGCATCGGTGGTGGGCATGGAGTTCACCCTTCGCTATAGCGCGGACTCGCT
>JBEGMH010000179.1:0-10338 GCA_041183125.1 Bacteroidota bacterium
CCCTTGCGTAGGCCGCTTTGCCAGAATTTGATAACTTTGTCAGGATGACAGACAGTGCCCAAATAGCCGCTATTCTGAACAGCTCCCCAAGCGTGGGGCTGCTCCGCCTGCGCAACCGGGAGGCTATACTCGTCTTTTTGATCCATACCTTCGCGGACGGGCAGGGGGCGGTGGGTGCCGAACAAATACACAGCCAATTAGCGGATTACCTGGAGTTCAGGCAAATTGAGGGAGATGAGGATGGACAATTAGAGGCCTTCGACCCCTACGAGACGAAAGCGAAAAAATATATTCAGCACTGGACCAACCAGGGCTTTCTGACCAACTACCAGGATGAACGGGGGGATGTTTTCTACGAACTGTCGTCATACGCCAGCAAGACGATCGACTGGCTAAACAGCCTCAAAAAAGAGGAATACATAGGCACAGAGTCGAAGTTCAAGAGCATCTTTGGCTTGCTCAAGGAACTGGTCGAGTTCTCCAATGATGACGTGGAAACGAGGATCCGCCTGCTGGAGGAGAAACGGGATGAGCTCGACCGCCAACTGGCGCAGCTCCGCTCCGGGGAGGATGTCAAGGTCTTCGAGGCGTTCGAAATCGTGCCCCGCTTTAAGCAACTGAACCAGTCGGCCAAAGAGCTGCTCTCCGATTTCAAAGAGGTGGAGGACAACTTCAAGGAAATCACCCGCTCTATCTATCAAAAACACGCGGAGGGCAACCTGTCTAAGAGCGATATCCTCGCGTTCACCTTTGATGCGCTCGACGAACTCAAAGATAGCCAGCAGGGTAAAAGCTTTTATGCCTTTTGGGCATTTTTGCTCAACCCGGGGCTTCAGGATGAATGGGAAAAACTGACCCACGAGCTCTACAAAATGTTAGATCAAAAGGGGATTCCGGTGCCGGATCTTTTTTTAAAAAGCATGAAAACCCACCTGCACAAAGCCGGACAGCGGGTGTATAAGGCCAACGACAAGATGGCCGACAAACTGAGCCGCATCATTCGGGAGAGTGAAGCCTCCAAGGCGGCGGCTACCAAGCACATCATCCAGGATATCAAAAAATTACTCCTGGGGCTCAGCAAAGAACGGCACATGCCGGAGCTGGAACTGGAACTGGGCGCGGAGATCAGCATCCCCTTTGAGCGCAAGCTTAGCCTGGAGCTATCGGAGGAGCAGACCTACCAGGCCCGGCCCCGCCCGGCCGAAGGGGACCTCAGCCAGGCGAGCCAGCTCAACAGGTTGTTTGCACAGTCCGCCATAGACAAAGACCTGCTGCGGAAACGCATCCGGGCCGTGCTGCGGGAGCATTCGCAGGCTACCTTAAAGGATGTCATTGATCAGGCCGGAGGGCTCCAGCGGGGGCTGCCCGAATTGTTTGGCTATATGAGCATCGTGCGGGAGTTCCGGCATACGGTCAGCGCAGAGCGCACCCAACGCGTGGTATTCCATACGGCACTGAATAAATCTATTCTGATACCCGAAATCATCTTCACCACATGAACAGCCTGGAAAAAAATATCAAGCCTTATTCGAAGGCCATGGTGCGCCTCCTGAAAGCACCGGTGGAGCGCAGTGTATCGGTATGGCAGGATATACTCCACTACCAACAGGAGATACAGGACTACATCAGCCAGCTCGGCCTCGAACTGGTGGTGCGCAAAGACGAGGGCTTTGCCTTTGTACGCCAGTTTGAAGACAGCGAGGGCAATACCCTGGGCTTGGTAGTGCGACGCCCACTAGGTTTTGAGGTATCGGTGATCCTCATCGTGTTGCGGCAGTTGTTAGAGGAATTTGACAGCAACCCAACCCAGTTCCAGGTGGCCGAGCGCTTCATCACCAATACCGAAATCAAAGAGGAAATAGCGCTGTTTTTACAGGAGGGCTATAACCGAATTCGTTTCATCAAGGAACTCGACCACTCCATCGCCCGGGTCGTTGAACTCGGCTATCTGAAGGAAATCAGCCGGAAAGACCAGGAAACCACCTTCCAGATTCACCGCATCATCAAGGAAAAGGTTTCGCTGGACGTATTGAAGGATTTTCAGGAAAAACTGCAGGCCTATGTTGAGTCTGTTTAGTACGCGTTCCGATAAGGCGGGCTTCCGGCTTCAACACATGGAGGTGTACAATTGGGGTACCTTCCATGACCGCATTTTCAGGATTAGCCCGCAAGGGAACAATTCGCTGCTCACAGGGGCCAATGCGTCCGGGAAGAGCACCTTCATAGATGCCTTGCTGACCCTGATGGTGCCCGTCAAGAAAATACGCTTTTACAACCAGTCCTCAGGGGTGGATAAAAAAGGCGACCGCACGGAGGAAACTTACGTTCGCGGCCATTACGGCAACATACAGCGGGAGGGGGAGCTGAGTACCACGGCACAGACCCTGCGCGACAAGTCAACGCATTCCATCCTGTTGGCCTCATTTGCCAATACCGACCAGAAAGAAATCACGCTGTTCCAACTGCGCTGGTTTTCGAACGGAGAGCTGCGGCGGGCGTTTGGCTTAGGACATGTCGGGCTCCGCATCGAACAAGACTTCAGCGAGTTTGATGGCAAGGGCAACTGGAAGAAACGGCTGGAAAAGAAGTACAATACGGCGGGCAGCAAGCGGAAAATAGAATTCTTCGACGGCCCCACGGCGTATGCGGAGCGCCTGGCATACCTTTTGGGGATGCGCTCCCCGAAAGCCCTGAGTTTGTTCAATCAGGTAGTGGGGGTAAAGGTACTCGACGACCTGGATGATTTCATTCGGACCAACATGCTGGAGGAGCAGGATGCAGAGGCAGAGTTTATCCAACTCAAGGAGAGCTTTCTGACCCTCATGGACGCCAAAACCAACATTGACAAGGCTAAGGAGCAGATTGCCCAACTGAGCCCTATCTGCGCCATAGCAGAGGAGCTGGAAGCTATGCTCGCAGAACAGCGCCGGTTGTACAGTGCGAAGGAGCTCGGAGCCTATTGGTTTACCCAAAAAGAGGCCGAACTGGCCGGGCTGGAGCTGGAAAAATGCCTCGCATCGCTGGAGGCCATCCGGCAACAACTCAGGGCCATAGACGATAAGAAAGCGGCGATGGAAGAGGATAAAGCCGACTTGAAACTACAGATCAAATCCGACGAGACCGGTAACCGCATAGAACAGCTCAAACGGGAAATCGCCCAATTAGAGAAGAGCCGGGAGGAACGAAAAAACCGGCTGGAAAGGTACAATCGCCATGCCGCCAAGGTCGGACTCGCGGTGGATCCCAGTCGGGAAACTTTTGAACACAACCGGGAGCAGGCCGCCCAACTGCTTGGGACGCTGGAGCAGGAGCGCCAAGGGAACACCCGGCGGGTCACCTTACTGGAACAGCGGCAAGGGGCCTTGACCGAGGATATGGCAGCACTCGAAGCCACGGCCGAACGCCTCAAAAAGAACAAAAACAACATCGCCGGCCGGGAGGCCGAGATCCGGGACGATATCCTGGCCATCACCGGTGCTACGCGGGAAGAAATCCCATTCATGGGCGAGCTGATACGGGTCCGGGAGTCGGAACAGGCCTGGGAGCTGTCGGCCGAGAAGATACTACACCATCTGGCCTTGCGCCTGATTGTGCCGGAGAGCTATTACGCCAGCATTAACGCGTATGTGAACAAAACCAACCTGCGCGGACGCATAAGCTACCAGCGATACCGTGGCTTTACCTCCATGAGCAGACCACTACAGCAGCCCCCTGCCCCCAACGCCCTCCTCCACAAGCTGGAGTTCAAGCCGGGGAATCAGTATGTGGACTGGCTGGAGGAGCTGATCAGCACGCAGTACGATTATGCCTGTGTGGCGGACCTGGTGGAGTTTGGGCGGTATGAAAAAAAAGCCGTCACGCAGGAAGGCCTGATCAAACTGGCCGACGGCAAGCACGAGAAAGATGACCGCCCGCACATTTCCCGTAAGGAAAACTACGTGCTGGGCTGGGACAACCGGGAAAAGTTGCGGCTCTTACAACAAGAATACAAGCAGTTGAAGGACCAGGGGCGCCAGATCGAGAAAGATATACGGGAACTGGAACAGCGCAACCGCAGCATTGCTGCCTCGTTGGAGGCTATCGCAGAGGTGCAAAAGCGGTACGCCACCTATGAGGATATCGACTGGCAGCACTGCGCGGTGCAAATCGAGGACAAAGAGCGCCAGCGAACGGAGCTGGAGAAGAGCAGCAATCGGGTACAGGCATTGCAGCGGCAGCTCAGGGAACTGGAAACCCGGTTGTCGGCCTTACAAGAGGAACACACCCAAAAACAGCGCGAGCTGTTCCATGCAGAGGCCCAGGAAAAGGAGATCAGCCAAAAATGGCACGAGCGCAGGGCCCAACTGCAGGCCATGGGGGTACAGGATACCACCGCTTTTGAGCAGGCGTATCCCGATTTGCAGGGCGCGACGTACGCCACGATCGACTCGCTGCGGCGCCATTTCCAGGAGGAGCTTGCGCGAAGGCAGGCCGATCTGGACCAACACCGTCGCAAGCAAGAGGATACCGTCAGGCTCAAAATCAACCAATTCAAGCAGCCGGCGGAAGATATCACGACGAAGTACAAAGACTGGCGCTCCGATGTCAGCCGATTGCCCGACTCGACCAACCTCGAATTTATCGGCGAGTATCAGCTCATGTACCAGCAGTTGATGAATGATAACCTGCCTCGGTTTGAGAAAAAATTCAACGACTACTTACAGGAGACCATCACCAATAAAGTAGGCGATTTTCGAATGTTTTTCAAAAACTGGGAGGATTCCATCAAGGAGAACATCCGCCTGTTGAACGAGTCCCTGCGGGGAATAGACTTCCGGGATAAGGATTTCAGGACCTACATACAATTAGTGGCCCCCCTGCGGGTAAGTGACGAGGTACGGGAATTCCGGGGGTTGTTGGATAAAGCCATACCGGTGATACGGCAAATGGAGACCACGGCAGATGCCCGGAAATACCATTTTTACAACCACATAGAGCCCCTGATCCTCCGTCTCGACAAGGAAGACTGGCGCAGTAGGGTTATGGATGTACGGGCGTGGTACAGCTATAAGGCCGAAGAATTTTATCAGGAAAATGACAGCAAGTACAAGACATACGAGCACATGGGGCAGTTGTCGGGTGGCGAGAAAGCCCAGTTGACCTATACGATATTAGGCTCGGCGATTGCGTATCAGTTTGGCCTGACCAAGGAAGGCCTGCAGAGCCATTCGTTCCGCTTTATTGCCATTGACGAGGCGTTCAAGGCGCAGGATGAAGACAAGGCGCGCTACCTGATCACCTTGTGCAGGCAGTTGCACCTACAATTGCTGGTCGTGACGCCGAGCGACAACATTCATATCGTGGAGCACGACATATCGTATGTCCATTTTGTGGAGCGCAAGGAAGAAAAATATTCCTGGCTGTACGACATGCCGATAGAGCAATTCCGGGCAGAAAAAGCCAACTACACCGGCCAATGATCCGTCCGGCCGAAATACGCCAGAAAGCCGAACGCAAGTACCCGGCCTATCTGCAGGCGATCCTGCGCGGGGAGCCCTTTGTGCAACTGGAGATTCCGTGCGATACGCGCTACAGCAAGACTTCCCTGGCCGAATTCGAGCAAGAGGTGAGGCAGTTGATGAGTATGTCCCGGGAAAAGTTGGGCTATGGGTACAGCATCCGCTACCAGCGCGTGAAAACCCGCTATTTGGGCGAGCAGGAACTGCCAGTGGGCATATATTTTGCGGCAGCGGCCGATTATGAGCGATACCTGGGGAAGGAGGCGGAGGTAGCGCAGTTTCGGACATGGAGCGCCCGTTTGTTAGGGGAATTTGAGGAATTGAAGGATTGGGTACTGCGCTACCCGCTGAAGGTCGTACAATACGCCGCCGACTGGGAGCGAATCATCGGGATATGCCGGTATTTCAGGGCGAACCCGCGGCCGGGACGGTATATGCGGCAGTTGCCCCTGGGGGTAAGCACGAAATATGTGGAACAACACCAGGCTTTATTGCGGGAACTGCTGGATATCCTGATTGCCGAGCACGTGGCGTTTGAGGAGAAGCAATTTGAGCGGCGGTATGGCTTGCGGTACAGTGAGCCGCAGTTGCGCTTTCGAATCCTGGACGAAGCGATACGGCAGCAATACTTCTCCGGGCTGGAAGACCTGGCCGTACCGGTCAGTCAGTTGGATCGTCTGCGCCTGCCCGTCGTACGCGTCCTGGTCGTGGAGAATAAAACCAGTCTGTACACCGCCCTTACCATACCCGATATACCGAAGGCCATGGTTATCTTTGGGGGAGGTTATGGTGTACAGGTATTGCAGGGCCTGCGCTGGCTGGCGCAAGTGGAGACGCTGTTGTACTGGGGCGACATTGACGCCCATGGCTTTGAGATTCTGGCGCAGTTTAGGGGCTATTTTCCCTCGGTCAGGAGTGTCCTGATGGATGAAGGAACCTTCCACGCCTTTTTTGAAGGCGACGCCGGCGTACCGACCACAGAGAAAGCCGGCTTACCCCTGGAGGAGACAGAGTGGGCTATGTACCGAACGGTGGTGCGCAACCACTGGCGGCTGGAACAGGAGAAAATACCACAGGCGTATGTGGAAGACTGTCTAATGCGGCATTTATTCCCTGGAAGGAGCTGAACAAGAAACTCATGGGGCAGAGATAGGGATTATACCGCGCATATCAAACGAGGGCCCGAGGTATGTCCTACTGTCACAAAAAAAAATGCCGCTTTTTTAAGCCTGCTCCCCGTCCTCTTCCTCAGCCAGGATTTGCAGTACCTCTACCTCACTGTAGCCCGTAAGCAGACAGAGTATCTCCGTTGAGATACCATTCCTGTGCCCGTTCAGGACCGTCTGCTTTTTATTTTCCTCAATACCTTTTTGAATACCTTCCTCACGGCCTTTCTCAATACCTTTTTGAACACCTTCCTCACGGCCTTTCTCAATGCCTTTTTGAATACCTTCCTCACGGCCTTTCTCAATGCCTTTCTCAATGCCTTTCTCAATACCTTCTTCGAGTATGGAATCGTATAGTGTCATAACGTTTGGTTGTTTGTGTTCGGGGAGCTCGTGGACTAGATCGCGGAAAGCATCCCGTTCAATAGACACGAGCTTTGAAAAATAAACCATCAGGATCTGCAGAAAGTTCCCGGCACCGGGCTCCGGGGGAATAACGAAAATCCGCTCGAAACGGGCCATCAGCGCGGCTGGGTCGTGGCTATATTTCTGGGTCAGCAGCGCAGAGCGCAGCCATGCTTCCCCCATCTGCCCAATTTCCTCCTCTGACATACCGCCCAGATCCGTGTACAGAGTAGGAAAGCACAGGTGTTCGATTTCCTGGGCACTAATGTCCATAAACTGTAAATTTCCGTTTACGCTTGCTCCAACTCCCCGTACCGCTCCACCTCAAACCGCGGCGAGCAAATCGCCAGAAATACCAGATCCTCCTCGCCTGTGTTCGTGATTCGCTGGGGCGTGTCGGGGGGTATGCGCAACAAATCGCCCGGGTGCATCGTGCCAATGACTTTGCCGCCAATTTCTACGTTACCCTGACCGGAGAGGACGAAGTAAACCTCATCCGCACCGCGGACGAGATGCAGTACAGTAGTGACACCCGGCTCCACACGCGCACGGGCAATGGATATCCCCGGACAATCGGCAGTATTGAGCAGTTCGGCGATGTGGCAGCGCTCCTGAAAGTAGAATTCAGGGGTCTGACCAGACGTGATTATTACAGACATAGAATGGGTTATGTGATTTTAGGGGTAAAATAAGGAAAAAAAGGATTTGAAAGTTAAGAAAATCGTAGGGTCTTATGCTCGAAACTTAACCTCGCCTGCTCGCGCATGCCCCGAAGGAATGGCCCCTGCTTAGCCGCCAGAGGGGGGGACGAACGCGGCGCGGAAGCCCAAGTAGTTGCCCCGGAGGCCGGGGCGGAAGTGGAAGCGGCGCGCCACCCGCGAGCTGTCAGCGTAGCTATCCCATGGATTGCCACGGGACACGCGGCGTGAAACCCTTGGCGTATCCACCCAGGCGCTGCCGTCGGCCGGGGCACCCTGGTAGTTGCCGTGCCAATCGTCCTCGCACCACTCCCACACGTTCCCGCTCATATCGTACAGCCCCAACGCGTTGGGCAGCTTGCGCCCCACCGGATGGGTCTCACCGTGGCTGTTTTCGACGTACCAGCCCAGCTCCTCCAGGCGCTTGCCGCCCGAGTACGGGTAGTTGAAATACTTACCGTAGCGGCCCCCGCGCGCCGCGTACTCCCACTGTGCCTCCGTCGGAAGGCCAAAGCGGCCCGGGCGGGCTTGGTATGCCCCCGTACCTGCATACCATCGGTTCAAGGCCTCGAAGAAAGGCTGGGTATCCTCCCAACTTACGTTCTCCACCGGACGGTCGGGGCCTTTGAACGCCACACGAGGCCAGTCCTCCCCCATCACCGCGGCCCAGAGCGCCTGCGTCACCGGGTATTCGGATAGCTCGAAATCGCTGGAAAGCGTTACGGTGTGGGCGGGAACAGGTTTGTAATAGTAGCCATCATATTCTTCATCCCCCATACCAAACGAGCCTTTTTCCACCAGTACGGTATGGAAGGTGTGGCCGTTTACCGTATAGGCGCGGCGTTGGAGGAAGGAGGGAGGCTTGGAGGGGAGCATCATAGGAAAGGATAGGTGTAAACGTGTTATGGTATAGGGTAGCGGGGGCCATGCCCACAACTTTCGGGGAGGCTATCCGGCCGCCCTACTCGCAATGGGCATGAAGCAGCGCAGGGCTGCCCGTATTTATCCCGCTTTCGCAAGGAAAGGAGCAAAGGCCTGTCCGACGGTGCCATCCGGCCATTCCTTCGATCTGGGGGACGAACACGGCGCGGAAGCCCAGGTTGTTGTTCCGGTTGTCGGGGTGGTCGTTGTTACGGTACGCCACCCGGCAGTTGTCGGCGTTGTTGTTCCATGAGCCGCCGCGGTACACGCGGTTCGAGCCTTCGGCCTTTGACCTGACACCCAAAGATATATATTTCGGTGGATTATTCGGGAATTTTACAGCGCAGATTAATATTTTGCCTGAATTTAAGGGAATACCCTTTTTCGGCAAAGGCAGTCAGGGCAGTAGCCCTCGCCTGGTACTTGGCCTGCGAGATAGTTCCCGACAGCAGTTCTTCCGCAAGGGACTGCATCTTCCGGGCGTAGCGCTTCTTGCTGCGGGCAGACAGGATTTTTTTGTTTGGAAAGAGCCTGAAACCCAAAAAAGGGAGGCCGTTTTTTACACTATCCACACGACAGGTCTTTAAGGTCAGGGCCAGGTGAGTTTCCAGAAAAGCTGTGATCTCCTGCGCCAGGGCCTGGAGCCATGATTTGTCGTCGTGCCAGACTACGAAATCGTCCATGTACCTTACATACGCTTTTACCCGGTGGGTTTCTTTTAGCTGGTGATCTAGCAAGCCAAGGTAGTAGTTGGCAAAGTACTGGCTGGTAAGGTTTCCGATAGGCAGCCCCTTCCCCGTACCGGTATGATAGGAACCGAGGATGCGTTTAAAAAGCGCCAACAGACGGGCATCTTTGAACCGCCGGCACAGCATATTCAGCAAAATAGCATGGTCTATGCTGTCGAAGTATTTGCGGACATCGAGTTTGAGGAAAAAAGAATACTTTTTCTGGAAACCCCATGCCCGGTCCACTGCCTTAAACGTACCTTTTCCTTTGCGCGTCGCATAGCTATCGGAAATCTGGTACGACTCGAAATACGGGTCGCACACCCGCATAAGCGCATGGTGTAAAACCCGTTCCGGATAGGAGGCCGCACAAATCAGCCGCTCTTTGGGATCATAGATCGTAAAATAATGGTAATCGCCCACCTCTACCGAACCGTTGAGGATTCCCGCCTGGAGCTTGTTCAGGTTCTCCGACAGTTTATTTGAAAACCTTAGCACTTCCGGTTTCCAATACTTCCCCCTTTTTGCACGATAATGGGCATGTACAAGGTTTTCCAACGATGCCGCGTCCTCAATCAGGTTTCCTATGCGCTTCATCAGTTTCAGTTTTGTAGGATTGCAGCAAACGCATTCCATATTTCTCGACTTTTGATCGCCCTATACCCTGTATTTTTCTCAAGTTATCAACGGTCAATTCCTCCAGGGCAGCAATAGCGGCCAACTCTGCATCCGTAAAAATCACAAATGCAGACACCTTGTCCTCCGCAGCAATCGCCTTACGGATTTTTCGCAAGGCTGAGAAAATACTAAAGACTTCTGGGGAAAGTACTTTCATATAATCTACCTTGTCCTTCGTCGCCTTATCTGCTTCCGATGGCTCAAGATAGGTGATGCAAAGGCACCAATAGCCAAAACCCTCCAC
>JBEGMH010000180.1:0-15734 GCA_041183125.1 Bacteroidota bacterium
GTGATGCTCTTTGCCTATGACGGCACTAACTGGAGCGCTTACACGAGCAAGACTCCGGTAGGCCAGTTTACGGTCAAGCCCGAAAAACTAGGGAACAAAGTGGAGACGTTCACCATGGACATCAACAATACCCGCAACGACGGCGCTACTATTGACCTGTCCTGGGAGATGACCCGCGTGAGCCTGCCCCTCAGTGTGGAAGTGGACAGCCGCGTGATGGCCAATATTGAGCGTGTGATGGCCGGTCCTTCCGCTCAGGACTACGCCGCAGCCGCAGGCTACTATTTCGACAACAAAAAAGACCTTAACAAGGCGCTGGAATGGATGCAAAAAGCCAATGCCACCGGTACCCCGGCGTATTGGAACCTGCACCGCGAAGCCCTCATCCTGGGCGAACTGGGCCGCAAAAAAGAGGCGATCGCCGTTGCCGAGCGCTCTATGAACGAGGCGATGAAAGCAAAAGACGACGCGTACGTGCGCATGAACAAAGAGGCTATTGCCAAGTGGCAATAAGCGCGATAAAGGCTGTGCGGCCCGACGGGCCGCACAGCCTTTACCCCGGCCATTCCTCGTCCATAAACACCCCGGAACTCCTTCTGGGGTTTCGTTTTTGAATCCATTTCCAATACAGCGTAAGCGCAATGCCAAGGCCGACGAGGCCGATGAGCCAGGACACGACCCACTGCAAGCGGGGATCCGGCAGGGGGGCCATGTTGCCGGAAAGGGTCATTCCCGCCCAATAGTAGGGGTGGGCGTCCAGGTTGGCGTTCTGGTTGAGGTAATCCTGTTTGGCGCGTTGCAGGGCTAAGTCTTTGGGCAGCCCTCCGCGGATATAAAGGAAAAATTGTTGGACCACCCAGGAAAACCGGGGGTCATCCACTTTCCAGGAGCTGGCGGCAAGGCTTTTGGTACCAGCGTACCAAAGGCCGGAGGCCAGGGGGTCCGGGGCCTTGGTCTGCCCAAAGGTTTTTGGAACCGTTTCCTGTCTGCTCAACACAAACAAGTCTGCCGAAAGGGCAATCCCATATATATCTGCTGCGTATAAAACACCGGACTGTACCCCGCTGTCGGGCTCTGAAAATGCGATAAACGAGGTGTCAAAAGGAGTAGAACGCGCAGGGGTGGACAGGTGCAGCACCCTGTAATCGGGTGCCAGCCCTAAAAAATTGCCCAATGTGGCTTCTGTCCCTTTCAACTGGCGGCCGCCAAACAGTTTTCGTATCGCTTTTGATTCTTCAAGGCTGCTCGGCAGCTTATCCGGATGCTGGTCAGGTGAAAAGCCCGGTGCCACGGTGAGCAGGTACTTGCCGGCAAAGCGGCTGCGCGGGCTCTGCTGGCTCAATGCGTAGAACAGGTTGGCAGAAAACGCGTAGCTGAGCCCATAGCGCCGGCCCAGGTACGCGTGCGACTTGAACTGGGTAGCAAAAGCAGGCGTATCCATGAGCAAGGCTTCGAAGGGCACGCCGCGCAAGGGGCCATCCGGGATGATGACGATGCGCGGTGTGGGTGCTGTCCTTTGCAGCACGGGGGCCAGTACCCAGTTGAACAACTGCTGCGAAGTGCCCGTCCACAGCAAGGCTTGTTTTTCCCGTTCCGGGCCTGTGCGCATAGGGGCGGTGGACATGCGCTGCAGGTAGTTGGATACGACGATTTCCAGGGGGATGTCGTTTTTCATGCGCATCCCCTGGAGCGATTCCCGGGAAAGGGCGAATATAAACCAGTCATCGCCCTTCATATAGTAGGAAATCAGGGTCTGGTCGGTGGCCAGGGCATTTCGCAAGGCGTTTACCGACAAGCGCTTCTCGTATCCCAGGAAGCGCGCAAAATGGGGGGCTTCCCTTTCCAAGCGGGCGTTTAGGGCAGATAAGTTGCCGCGCATGGTGAACAGGCGCTTTTCGAAGCTGCGGGCCCGACCGGCATCCCCTTCCTGTCCGGCGTCCCAGCTTTGTTTTTCCAGGCCTAACAAGGCTTGCTCCAGGCGTATTTTTTCTTTCAAGAGTTTATCGGGCACATCCCGGAATTGCAGCGCTCGGGTAGCGAGGGCACTTCGGAACCCATCCTGGTCTTTGTGTTCTTCGGCCAACAACAGGGCTTTTTCCAAAAAAGATTGCTCTTTTGTCTTCCTCCATGCTTGAAAATAAGTTTCTACCGCGGTGGTGTATAGTTTTTGTACAGCGTCCTCCCAGGGGAGGTGCCCATCTTCTGCGAAGGGCAGGTGGAGACGGCGGGCCAACTGGAGCCCTGTACCGACGAGGCCGAGGGCGTCGGTAGGGGAATGGCTGGTTTCGGCGATCAATTGTGCTTCGAGGGCTAACAACTCCAGGACGGGGGCTGCCTGTACGCGGTTTACCCTGCTGATGTCGCGGTCGGGCCAGAGGAGTCCCAGGGATTTGCGCACCCATGCCAGGGCTGGTTCGGGATGTCCGACCCCTGCTTCCAGCAGGGCTTTGAGTTTGAGTACTTCGGCTTTGTCCATAGCGCTAAAGGGGAAAGGGCTTTGCAGGATTTCCTCTGAAAAGGACAGTGCGGTACGGGCGTTGGCCCATTGGCGCAGGTTTAGGTAGCAGAGCAGTTCCCCGTTCCGTGCGCGCAGCAGGCCATGTCGGGCCTCGCGGGTGGGGAGTGCGCTGTACGCCTGTGTTGCCTGTCGGAAAAAAGGCAGTGCCCGGGCGTAGTTTCCCTGTCGCGCCAGGATGCTGCCGCTGCGTTCGGCAGTCTTGGCGAACAGCAGTGGTTCGGGCAGTACGGCCAGGAGGGTACGAACGCTGTCGTACAAGCGGGCGGCTATATCTTCCATGCCGAGGGATTCCATGCAGTAGCCGATCTTGTATTGCAGGGCTGCGCGTTCTGGGCTGGGGGAAGGTCCGTAGTGGTGCAGGGCTTCGCGGTAGTTTTCTGTAGCTCCCCTCAGATCGTATTGTGCCTGGAGCATATCTCCTTTTCGGTGGGACAGAGGGGCGATACAAGGCTGTAAGGTGCCGTAGAACCCCTCCAGGACGCGTGCGGCGCGGCTGTACTGTTCAAAGGCGGAGGCGTACTGCTTTTTAGCGGCATACACCTCGGCCCTGTCGCGCAGGAGTTGGGCCATTTTTGGGGTTTTGCCGTCGGGGCCCGCTTTGAGGAGTGCGTATGCGGTGTCGTAAAAAGCCAGGGCCTCTGCGGGTCGGTTTTGTGCAGCCAGCCATTTCCCCTTAGCCCGGTAAGCGGGGGCGAGGGCGGGGTCTTGTGTCGGCAACCCAGCCTGATAAACGCGCCATGCGTAGTCAAAAAAAGGAGCGGCCCGTGTGGTGTCGCCCAAGGCGAGATATACTTCGCCCAGGCCCAGGGCGGCGGAGCCGGTGGGTAGGGAGTCCCGTCCCAACAAGCGTTCCCGGGTTCTCAGCACTTGAAGTTGAAGGGGCAGGGCCTGCTGGGCTGCTCCTGCTTGAAGTGCGCAGCGGGCGAGTCCTTCCCGGGCATCGGCTTGCAGGAGCGGTGCCTGAACGGCTTTTAGCACTGCATTGAACGCTATTCGTGCAGAATCCGTTTTGCCCATATCCAGATAGAGATCGCCCAACAACAGGTACAACGGGGCGGTAGAGTCGGTTGCCGTGCCTGCCTGGAGGTAGGCCTCCGCCCTGCGCAATGCGGTTAGGGGGCCGCCTTGGGCAGCGTACTTGCGCCATGCTATGGCCTGTAATGAGGGCGTGGTGTCCTGCGCGGAGGCCTCCGACAGCCCTGCTGCTAACAGGAGCAAGGGGAAGATGTATTTTTTTACCATTCGGATCGTGTTTGGCTCGTGAGCAAGGTACGTAAAAAGCGCAACGGGTATCTTACAAAAAATACCTCTTTTTTTCCTGCTCGTTGTCCCATCGCAACAAGTTTATTATTTTTGTGGCTGAAAAGATGAATCTTGTTTCCAAGCGCTGGAAAAGGTTCAAAGACACTTCATTTTCCCTTATCACTGACCTCTGGCAATACCTCAGACAAGCTGTATATATCTTTAAATGAACATAATCCACTTGTCTTTGTCTTTACGTTTTTATTACGCATAAACCATAGTAAATGAACCTTGTCACCACAAAGCTGGCTTACAAAGTAAAGGATATCTCCCTTGCAGACTGGGGCCGCAAAGAAATCGAGTTGGCCGAGGCAGAGATGCCGGGCCTGATGGCATTGCGCGAAAAGTACAGCGTCAGCAAACCACTGCAGGGCGCCCGCATCGCCGGATGCCTGCACATGACCATCCAAACGGCCGTGTTGATCGAGACGCTTATAGATCTCGGCGCGGAAGTGAGCTGGTCTTCCTGCAATATCTTTTCTACGCAGGACCATGCAGCAGCAGCCATTGCTGCCCGCGGTATCCCTGTGTTCGCCTGGAAAGGCATGAACGAAGAAGAATACTGGTGGTGCGTGGAACAGACGCTCTACGCCTTCAAAGACGGGAAGCCGCTCAACATGATTTTGGATGATGGAGGCGACCTGACCAATCTCGTGCTCGACCAGCGGCCTGAGTTGCTGACGGAGCTCCGGGGCATCAGCGAAGAAACCACGACGGGCGTACACCGCTTGTACGAGCGCATGAAGAACGGCACCCTGCCCATTCCGGCTATCAACGTCAACGACTCCGTCACCAAGTCGAAGTTCGACAATAAGTACGGCTGCAAGGAATCGCTGGTGGATGCTATCCGCCGTGCTACGGACATCATGTTGGCGGGCAAAGTCGCTGTGGTGGCCGGGTATGGAGATGTAGGAAAAGGTTCGGCTGCTTCCCTGCGCGGGGCGGGCTGCCGTGTACTGGTCACGGAGGTAGACCCTATTTGTGCGCTGCAAGCAGCTATGGATGGCTATGAGGTCACGACCATGTCGAAGGCTGTCCCGCGCGTGGATATTGTCGTAACGGCTACCGGCAACTGCGAAATCGTAACGGAAGAGCACTTCCGCATGATGAAAGATAAGGCTATCGTCTGCAATATCGGGCATTTCGACGATGAGATCGACGTGGCATGGCTCAACGAAAAGTACGGCCACACCAAGGTCAACATCAAGCCGCAGGTGGACAAGTACCAAATTGAAGGCCGGGATATCATCCTGTTGGCAGAAGGCCGCCTGGTCAACCTGGGCTGCGCTACGGGCCACCCCTCGTTCGTGATGTCCACCTCCTTCACGAACCAGGTCCTTGCACAAATGGACCTATGGATGAACCCGGGCAAGTACGAGAATGCCGTATATACCCTGCCCAAGCACCTCGATGAGGAGGTTGCCCGTCTCCACTTAGCTAAAATCGGGGTGGAACTGGATACCTTGACGGACAAGCAGGCTGCCTACATCGGCGTAGGGGTGGAAGGGCCTTTCAAAGGAGAGGCATACCGCTATTGATCGTAAAGACGCGAGCATCGCGTCTCTACAATAACGGCGGGGCGAAAGCAAACCGTTAGTAAAAACTTTTATCCATAGCGTTTGTCCCGGTTCCTTTCACAGGGAAGCCGGGACAAACGCACTCGCTTCCTTTCCTCTATGCAGAGCCTGTTCCAAACGTACTTACAATTGGGGTTTGAACATATTTCCGATTTAAAAGGGTATGACCACATCCTCTTTATCGTGGCGTTGTGTGCGGTGTATAAGATTGGGGAGTGGCGAAAAGTAGCCCTCCTAGCCACGGCGTTCACGTTGGGGCACTCCATCACGCTCGCCCTGGCTTCACTGGATATCCTGCCGATCCATACGGCGTGGATCGAGTTCCTGATCCCGGTCACTATTGTGGTCACGGCTATATACAACGTGCTGGCACACCGCTTCGAACGGGAGGTAGAGGAGGGCACCCTGGGGCGCCGGGTACAGACGAACTACGCTTTTGCAGCTGCTTTCGGGCTGATCCATGGCATGGGGTTCTCCAATTTCTTTCGCGCTATGATTGCCCCTGGCGAACACAGCCAACTGGTGCAGCAGTTGTTGGCCTTTAACTTGGGCGTGGAAATCGGACAACTGCTCATCGTGGGATGTATCCTGTTGGTGTCGCTCCTCGCATTTAACCTGGCGCGCATCCAACAGCGGGAATGGAACCTGTTCATTTCCGGTGGGGCAGCCATGAGCGCCAGTATCCTCGCCCTGGAACGCTTACCTTTTTAACAAACGAGCAATGATCCAAAGAATCTGGCGGGGGTTATTTATCCTGCCCATACGGTTCTACCAGTGGGGGCTGCGCCCTTTTTTTCCCAGTAAGTGTGCTTACCATCCTACCTGCTCCCGCTACATGGTGGCCGCTATCCTGGAGTGGGGCGTCGCCAAAGGGGTCTGGATGGGCCTCAAACGCATTGGACGCTGCCATCCCTGGGGCGGATTCGGCTATGACCCCGTACCAGAAAACCCTGATAATCAAAATACTGGTTTTTTAGAAAAATATTTTTTGAAAAAAAATTAGCCAAGATTTAGTTATTCCAAAAATACCTTATATATTTGTATCACAATAAAGAATTGCACACAATCGTTCCATCACCAAATTTTACGCTATCGACGTTGTACTTCTACACTAAATTAGTTTCGAATCCCATAAGTCAACTATTTAGTTATGCTAGTAACAACGTCATTGAACGATCAACAACTTATTGCTCGTTATTTAGAAGGTAATGAGCGTGCTTTCCAAGAGCTTCTCGACCGCCACCAACAGAAAATCTTCACGTCCATCTACCTTTTCGTGAAAGATCAGAGTTTAGCTGAGGACATTTTCCAGGAAGTTTTCATCAAGATCATCGCTACTTTGCGCCAGGGCAAATACAACCACGAGGGCAAGTTCCTGCAGTGGGCCATGCGCATCGCCTACAACATGTGCGTGGATTATTTCCGCCGCACCAAGCGCCGTCCCAAAGTTTCCCCTACGGACACGTTCGACATCTTCGACGTGTTGCAGTCCACGGATGCCAATGCCGAGCAGCACATCGTACGCAGCCAGACCCACGACCGCATCCGCCAGTTGGTGGACATGCTCCCTCCGGAGCAGCGCGAGGTGGTCATCCTGCGCCACTACGCCGATATGAGCTTTAAAGAAATAGCGAAGCTGACGCGCGTCAGCATCAACACTGCCCTGGGCCGCATGCGCTATGCGCTGATCAACATCCGCAAGATGGTGGAGGAAAAAGAGATGGCCCTGCATTAGACGACACGACACCTTGTTTTGATCCCTTGAACAAAAATCGGAAGGGGCGTTGCGGTTTGCCGCACGCCCCTTTCCCATTTTGTGCTTTATCGTTCGTATCCCTGGCGGATACCTTTTTCCAGGGCTGGGACGCCGTCGCGCATCCACTTGGGCAGGGGGGCTCCCTGCAGGTAGTGGTCGAAGAACTGTTCCATGCGGAGTTGGAAGTCCTTTCGGTTTTGCAGTTTTACCGGCCAGTGGGGTTCTCCGTTGTAGTTGAGCATCCAGGCGGGTTTGTCGAGGCGGCGCATGGCCATATAGAACTCGATGCCCTGGTACCAGGGCACTGCGCCGTCGGCGTCGTTGTGCAGGATGAGGACGGGCGTATTGATTTTGTCGGCGAAGAATATCGGGGAGTTTTCGATATAGCGCAGGGGCTTGTCCCAGAGCGGTGCGCCGATGCGGCTTTGGGTTTTCTCATACTGGAACATGCGGCTAAGGCCTGATTCCCAGCGGATACCGCCATACGCGGAGATCATGTTGACCACTGGGGCACCCGATTCGGCGCACTTGAACATATCGGTTTTGGTGAGCAGGTAGGCGATTTGGTAGCCGCCCCAGCTATGGCCCTGGAGGGCGATGTTGGCTTTGTCCACGAACCCTTTGTCAATCAGGGAGGTGACGCCGGGGATAATGGCGTTGAACGCACTTTCGCCGGGGTATCCCTCCCGGTAGGGGATATCGGGGTTGAACACGAGGTAGCCGCGGCTGGCGTAGTAGGTATAGTTGATCTGTGACCGGCCCCAGTCCGGTGCGCGGTGGGCGTGCAGGGTATTGGAGCTGCGCTCGTAGAAGTTGACGATCATGGGGTATTGCTTTCCGGGTTGGAAGCCGGCGGGTTTGACCAGCATACCTTTGAGTTTTTGACCATCCAGGGCGGTCCACTCGTGGAGTTCGATGCTTCCCCAGCCGAATTGGCTTTGTTGGGGGTTGGCGTTTGAGATGGTTTTGCCGTCGCTGAGGTTGCTGCTCAGGATCAAGTCGGGGAAGGTCTGGTAGTTTTCTTTGGTGAACAGCCACTGGGAGGCGTTGCGCGCTTTGAGTACGTCATTGCCGTAGGCAAACGCGCCTTGCTGTACGATGCGCTTGCTGCCCGCGTGGATATCGAACCAGAGATAGCCTTCCTCGAGGGTATTTTCGTTGGTAAACTTGAGCAGGAGGGGTTTGACTTCTTCGATGGCGCGCTCGTCGGGGTTGGTTTTGATGTAGCGCAGTCGGATCCCGGCGGCGCGGCTGTTGGTGAGGTTGGTCGCTTTGAGCCGGCCGGTGGGGTCTATGAGCCAGAGGTCGAAGCGGTCGTAGAGCATGATGAAATCGTCGTTGGTGGTCCAGCCGGCGAGGCCGTAGGAGCCGGGGTGGGCGGGCACATCGTTGAGCTCATCGTAGAACGTGCTGATGCGGGCATGGGTCAGTTGGATTTTTTTCTTGAGCGCCACGTCATAAGCGAACCAGGCCGAATCGGGGCTGCTGTACCAGTACAGGTATTTGCCTTCCGGCGAGAAGGCGGGGGAGCCATCTACGGCTTTTTCTACCAGGGTACGCTTGCCGCTAATCGTTTCCACCAGATAGAGGTCGCGGGTACCGCTGCCTTCCCAGGTAGCCTGTACGGCGTAGGGGGCGGGGTTCATGCCCAGTACGAGGGGGGCATCCCCTTCTTTGCCCATGCGGGTCTCGGGCAGGTCCAGGCCGCCCAGGGCGACGACTTTTCCGGTGCTGGTGTGGAAGACGCTGAGGTAGGAGCGCCTTTTGTCCTGGTTGAGTTGCACTTTTTGCTGCGGGTAGATGCGGGCGTCGCGGTAATTCCACACTTCGACCTGTACGATTTCCTCTTCCAGGGCGGCGGTATCCTGGAGTACGGGCGGCGGGGCGATACCGAAAAACAGTTTGCTCCCGTCCTTAGAAAACTCCAGGGAGGCATTTTCGCTGACGAGCCAGTCTTTGGGCATGAAAGCAGCGCCGGAGGCGGTAGCGAGGCGGGCGGTATCTATCCCTCCTTTCCAGTGGTACAGGGCCCAGGGGCGGATTTGTGCTTTTGTCGTGTCGAGGTCTGCCACGAAAGCGGCCTGTGCGCCACTGCGGTCTAATTGCAGGTTTTTATACTCCCCTTTGGCTCGGAAGAGGGGGCGGAGGGTTGTGGTCGCGGGGTCGAAGCGGTACACTCCCGGGGCGGTATTGCCCTCATCGCCAGTAGTGGCGAGGAGTACTGCTGGTGCTTCGGCGGCCAGTACCAGGGATTTCACGAAGGGGACCCGGGTTTCGGCGCGGGTTTGCAGGTTGAGCAGGACGAGGGTACTGCCGTTTTCGGCACTTTCTTTTTTCTTGGACTTTGTGGTCGTGTCGCGGGGGGTAGCCTTGCCCGGTTCGAACTGATAGGCGAGCAGGCCGGCCCATTTTGCGGGCATTTGGAACGACTGCACATTGGGTACCTTGGTGGTAGTACCGGCTTCGAGGTCGAGGATACAGAGCGTGTCGCCGGGGAGCTCGTCTTTTTTGACCTTTTTCTTGCGCAGGGCGATCAGGCTATCGCGGTGCGGTTTGATGCGGAAGGCCAAAAAGCGGCTATCGGAGCTCATAGCGGCTTGTTCGCCGCGGGGAAAATCCAGGGTTTTCCCTGTTTGGTCGTCGTACACGTGCAGGGAGGCGTCTCCTTCGTTGGGGCTGAGCCCGTAGGCGACCCAGCGGCCGTTGTTGGAGATCATCTCCCGTTCGATGCGTTTCCAGGAAGCGATATCCGGCTGTTCCAGTTTTTTCAAAGGCTGTTGCGCCAGGAGGGAGGCGCTGAAAAACAGCCCGATCGAGGTATAAAAGAATCGTAGAACCATGTTTTTCATATACGTTTGGTATGGCGATCAAAGGTGGAAATATACAATTTGCGCCTAAAAAAAAGAAAAAGAAATGGACGCAGCGCAGGAGGACGACGCCATAGAACCGTTTGCTCGGTCCGTTAGGGAAAGTACTTTTCCACTGCTGCGAAGCGGAAGCGGAAAATTTGCTCTATTTTAGGTTCTACCAGGATGAGGTTGGCCAGGTCGCCGATGGGGCCGTAGGGTACTTTGTAGTGCAGGATGTCGGTCATGAGCACCCCGCCGTCTTTGGGTTCGAAGTGGTGTTGGTGGTGCCAGAATGCGTAGGGTCCAAAGCGTTGTTCGTCAATGAAGTAGCGCCCTTCTTCGATGTGGGTGATCTCGGTGACCCAGCTCATTTTAATCCCTGCAAAAGGACTGATGCGGTAGCGGATGAGCATGCCCGGGTACATGCGCACCCCAGACACGTCGGTCAGGATTTCGAACGACATATCGCGGGGAGTCATGTCGTTCAGGTTTTCCGGGCGGGAGAAGAAATCCCAGATTTCCTCGATTTTGCGCGGGACAAACTGTTGCCAGCGTTTTTCTTTTACTTGCATGGTAGTAGAAGTGTATGTGTTTGGAATGTAACTCTAAAGCCCCGCTTAGGTTCACGGGTTTTGTATAAGGGCTGGCGTAGTATTACCCCTCGCAACAAGTCTATTTTTCTGAAAAAGCAATTTATACATTATAAAATAAAAAATGTTAAAAAAACAAAGCAGGCCTGTGCAAAACAAAAGATAAATCTTATATTTGTACCTGATAAAGCGCTGCTGCAAAGGCAGCGTGTATAATCCCAAAAAACGATTTAAACCATGAACAACGCCATCACATCGCTGCCGTCCGGCAGTCTGCCAGTAATTTATTTAGCATCTTCTAAAAGTCGGGTTTTTCAGAGCAGTAGCGTACTCAGGTAATAGCCTGTTGTTGCTCGTCGCTATCTGATTTGCGCTGTCTGCGTCGGTGTGCGGTATCCGCATCGCCCTGTTATTCGTTTGTCATTTTCCCTGCTGTGGGCGGAGAGTGCTTGTGCACTTGTACCGCATGGCTTTCTTATACTCACAAACAACTTACTACGAGGTTTTTACACATCATTATCTCATGAAAGACGACTAAGATTTTTTTCCCGTGACAAAAGGCTATAACAGCTGAATGTGAAGGGTTTCTTAACGAGGATTTGTGGTGGGGCGCTGAACAGCGCCCTACTTTTTTTTGCATAGTGCCGGAATTGGTCGTTACTTTGTCGCTTGGGTATAAGGTCCAGAGGGGCCTCTTTTGCCACCATCATCACAACTTACGCACTATGTCTATTGTACAGGAGTTCAACGAATACCGTTCCAGGATGAACGAGAAAATCCTTGGGGAGAGCAACCTGACGCTGAAGCGCTTCTTCAACCTGGATTCGATTGCGTACCAGGACGGTGCCTTAGACCAGAAAACCAAAGAATTGTTGGGCCTGGTCGCTTCCATGGTACTGCGCTGCGACGACTGTATCCGCTACCACCTGGGCACTTGCTACGAACTCGGGGTGAACCGGCAGGAGGTTTTTGAGGTTTTTGCTATAGCCAACCTCGTAGGGGGTTCGATTTGTATCCCCCACACGCGCAGGGCGGTAGAATATTGGGAAGCCCTGGAAAACCAAAACGCATAGACCGTGTCCGATTTTTTACAAGAGCTCAACCCGGTACAGCGGCAGTCGGTGTGCACTATGAACGGCCCTGTGCTGGTGGTTGCCGGCCCCGGTTCCGGCAAGACCCGCGTGCTGACGTACCGCATCGCGTACCTGATCCAGCAGGGGGTGGCGCCGTCTTCTATCCTGGCCCTGACCTTTACCAACAAAGCGGCGCGGGAGATGAAGGAGCGGATCGCCAAGGTCGTAGGCCCGGGGGCCAACCAGGTGTGGGCGGGCACGTTCCATTCTATTTTTGCCAAAATCCTCCGCATAGAAGCGGAAAAAATCGGGTATCCCCCTCAGTTCACCATATACGACACCGACGATACCAAAAGCGTGCTGGGCGCGATCGTCAAAGAAATGAACCTCGACAAGACCGTGTATGCGCCCAACGTGATCCGGAACCGCATCTCCTCGGCCAAGAGCAACCTCATCACCCCGACGCTGTACGCGTCGAACGAGGAATTGCTGCAACAAGATCGGGCTGCCAAGCGACCGCACACACATCTCCTCTACCAGCAGTATGCCGAGCGCTGCAAGCGTTCGGGCGCTATGGACTTCGACGACCTGCTCTACCGCTTTTACGAGTTGCTGCACCGCAACCCAGACCAGGTGCTGGAAAAATACCGCCAAAAATTCCGCTACCTGCTGGTGGACGAGTTCCAGGATACCAACCACCTCCAGTACGCCATCGTGCGCAAATTGGTGCATTACCCCGAAAGCCCGCGCAACATCTGCGTCGTGGGCGATGACGCGCAGAGCATCTACGCGTTCCGGGGCGCGACCATCCAAAACATCCTGGACTTTGAGGCAGACTTCAAGAGCCACCATATCCAGGTGTTCAAGCTGGAACAGAACTACCGCTCCACCGACCACATCGTACAGGCTGCCAACACCGTCATCCAGCACAACCGAAGGCAGATACCCAAGAAAATCTGGTCTGACAAAGGCATAGGGCATAAAATACAAGTCATCAAGGCGATGAGCGACAGCGAGGAGGGCAAGCGCGTGGCGGACATGCTGCTGGAACATAAAAACCGGCACCACCTCGGCAACCGCGATATCGCCATCCTGTACCGAACCAACTCCCAGTCCCGGATTTTTGAAGAGTACCTGCGCCGGTTCAACGTGCCGTACCGCGTCTATGGCGGGCAGTCTTTTTACCAGCGCAAAGAGGTCAAAGACCTGATCGCCTACCTCCGCCTGGCGATCAACCCACAGGACGAGGAGGCGTTGCGCCGCGTCATCAACTACCCCAAGCGGGGGATAGGCGACAGCAGCCTGGAAAAAATCAGCGCCCTGGCCTCCAGCCAGAAGCGCACGATGTGGGAGTGCCTCCCCGAGGCGGAAGCAGGAAGCCGTACACAGCAAGCGATAGGAGGCTTTGTGCGCCTGATCCAGGAAATCTCCCATCGGGCAGCGACGCAGAGCGCCTACGAAACCGCGCTCTATGCCGCTGAAAAATCCGGTTTGATCGAGACCCTCCGCCAGGACACTACCCCGGAGGGCATGGGCAAGCTGGACAACCTGAGCAACCTGCTCGACGGTATCAAAGCCTTCACGGAAGAAGACGTCTTCGAAGAGGTCGAGAACGTAGCGGACAAATCCCTGGCAGCCTACCTGCAAAACATCGCTTTGCACACCGACCAGGACGAGGAAGAGCGGGCGGGCGGCGACACCGTGACCCTCATGTCGGTCCATTCTGCCAAAGGGCTGGAATTCAAGTCGGTATTTGTGACGGGACTGGAAGAAAACCTCTTCCCCTCGATCATGGCCATGGAAGGATTGGAAGGCTTGGATGAGGAGCGGCGCCTTTTTTACGTGGCGATCACCCGTGCCGAGCAGTTTTTGACCCTTTCTTATGCCGTGAGCCGTTATAAATTTGGGCAGATGCGCTACAACGAGCCCAGCCGCTTCCTGCTGGAGCTGCCCCAACAAAGCCTGGACGGGATGGCGGGCAGCAGCCGTGCCCCCTCGCAGGAGCCGGAGGCTGGTCCGCCGACCGCCAAGGTCAGCGGGTCGTTTCAGCGGCGGACGAACGCGCAAAATTCGCCGTTGCGGGCCGACCCGGCGTCTTTTAACCCTAGCCCTGCCCAAAAAATCCAGGCGGGGATGAAAGTCCTGCACCTCAAGTTTGGGGAAGGCAAGGTCTTGTCGGTTGAAGGCACAGGGGATGACCGCATGGCCACTATCTTCTTTAGCGAGATAGACAACCCGACGCGGCGCATCCTGTTGAAGTATGCGAAGTTAGAGATTGTGGGGTGAGGATGTCTCCTTTTCCCAACGGTGCCTTTGCCGTTTTTTTGTCCACGTAGGCTTCTCAGATGGTGTACTTCACGTGTTTTCAATGGTTTCATCGTCTGAGTGTCCGATTGTCTTGGCGACTCGGTCTTTGTCTATAGCGCTGGTCTCTCCTTAGCACATATACATTTTTTCGGATCGAAACGAACCCTTGTCGGGCAGTTTTTGACGCTGAGGTTATTGGGCAAACGACGGTAGTTGTCTGATGTTTGTCGATGAGCAACGTATCCTCTCCGTTGCGGTGCATTTTTGCAAATGCTTCTTCCCAATTTTTTGGGGTTTTGAAAATGGTTTCAAGATAATGTGATCGTGTTCCAAAACCAGTTCTACCTCTCAGCCGACAGGAAGGTAGTTTGGTTCATCAGCCAATTTCTCGAAAAAATCGGTATGGAAGATCAACCTATTCCGTAATCGGCAGCGGAGTTAGCTTTTAGCCAGATACCAAACCCAATAGATACATTTTGTACCTATTTGAGGTATGAAATACTGCTACTCGTTCCTACAAATACCAAATGTGTATCATTTCTGAGAAACGATACAACATCGAGACGCCGAAATGACCTCTCATACTCCGAGCGAGGCTAATATTGTGCAAATTTCAAACTGATTTGGAAGCCGACAACCTCGCGTTCATGAAGAGCCATTTCTATGTTCTCATCTCGATAGTATGCATTCTTTTGATGCCCTCACTGGCTACTGGACAATCCGTTGTGCGCAGTGCAATCGGTAGTTCCGGAGGGGAGGGTGTTCTGGACAATGCCCGCTTGACTTGGACCTTAGGGGAAGCGAATGCCTTTCGTCAATCTTTTCAACCAGCGACGGGGTTTCTAACCGCGGGCTTCCATCAGCCTGATCTTACTAACCGCTTGGAGCTGGGGGAGAGCCTGCTCGCAGTCATCGTACACAATCCCTTTGCGGACATGCTGCAATCATACCTGTATGCACCCATAGGTTCTGTTTTGACAATACACCTTTTTGATGCACATGGGAAAAAAGTCGCCAGTAAAGAAAATCTGTCTTCAGGAGCTGTTCAATGGAATCTGGAAAGCCTGCCCAATGGGATGTATTTTCTGGGGATAAGCAAACGTGGCACCGCAATCGAGTATACGTGTAAAGTGATAAAATCAAAGTAAATCAGTTTTATATACATATTTTTTATTAAGTATTGAAAAAATGATAGCTATAAAGAACTGGATGTACGGGGTTTTGCTGATGGCTTCCCCGTTGGTACTTATGGCGCAGCGCCCTGCGCAGGGAATTCAATACCAAGGGGCTATCCGGGATTCCGCCGGGCAGTGGATGGCCAATGCCCGGCTCACTCTGCACCTATCTCTAAGCAGCGAGCAGCGGGAGGTATATTACGCAGAGATCCAGCAAGTAGAGACCGATGCAGAGGGCCAATTTCATTTAGTAATAGGAGAGGGAAGAGTGGTTTCGGGAAATTTGGAAAGCACTCCTTTCGAGCAACAGCCGATATGGCTAGAGATGAACATGCTGGGGAAGTCGCCCGAAACCTATAGGTTGCTTGGCCGTACACGTCTTCTTTCCGTTCCGTACGCCTTGCATGCGCAGACAGCTTCTCGTCTTCTCGAAACACCCGATGCCCGGGCAAAGAGCCAGTCTATCAACTGGGCGACATCGGGGAACGAACTCACTTTACCGCCTACCCATTTCTTAGGGACGCGGGATGAGAAGGACTTGCATTTTGTCACGAATGCAAAAGACCGGATGGTCATCACCAAAAGCG
>JBEGMH010000181.1:0-3082 GCA_041183125.1 Bacteroidota bacterium
CCAAAGTACTGCCCGGCCCTGACGGACTCTACCCATGCTCCGTACCCGGCGTCACAAAGGTGATATGAATACATGGTTCCTCCTGCTGTTGGGCCTTCAAACGGGCCTAACAGCAGGGACACCGACCCGTTTTGAATTTAGTCATCCCCAAATGGGAACCGTTTTCCGCTTGGTATTTTACGCAGATTGGGATTCCCTAGGGGCACAGGGGCTGGCGAAAACCGTCTTTGACCGAGTAGATGCCCTAAATATGCGTTTCTCCGACTGGCTGCCGGAAAGCGAACTCAACCAGCTTTGTCAGCACGCGGGCGCGAGGGGGGGCCAAAAGGTCTCTGTCGAACTCGCGGATATTCTCGAGAAATCGCGTAGGTACGCCCGACAAAGTCAGGGCGCTTTTGATGGCACCGTAGGCGCCCTCACCCGGTTGTGGCGCCGCTCCCGGAACTTGAAGGAGCTCCCGGAGCCAGTGCGGATCGCCGCAGCACTGAAAACGGTGGGCTGGAAAAACCTCCGGGTGCGTCCGCGTACTTCACGTGTGCGCCTGCGCAAAAAGGGGATGCTGCTCGATCTCGGAGGTATCGCCCAGGGGTGGACCGCCGATGATTGCCTCGGCATCCTCCGGAGGCATGGGGTCACCAGCGCCCTGGTGGACGCAGGCGGGGATATCGCCCTGGGGGAAGCCCCTCCGGGTCAGGAAGGCTGGCAAATTGAGATACCGTCTGCCGGTGGAACCAAACGGATGATCCTGAAAAATTGTGGGATCACGACCTCCGGAGCTGCCTACCGATACCTGGAGCTGGATGGAAAGCGGTATTCGCATATCGTTGACCCCCGCACCGGGCAGCCGCTCACCCACCGCACACAGGTAACCGTACTGGCGGAAAACGCCACCACGGCCGATGCTTGGGCCACCGCCCTTTCGGTGATGGGGGAAAATGAATGGAACCGCTTGAAAAACAAGCCGGACATAAAAGTTTGGATATCGGAATCGCCACTTTAAATGATCGCTTCATGAAAAGAAGAAATTTTCTGCGCAACAGCCTGCTTGGGGCAGTTGCCCTGGCCTCCCACCCTGCCGGAGCCACCACTGCAGCACCCATGGCCAACCCCACGGCCGGGACGCCGTTTAAACTTAAATATGCCCCGCACGAGGGGATGTTCAGACATTCCGCGGGGGAAGATATCCTCGACCAACTCCGCTTTATGGCCGATCAGGGCTTCGAAGCCTTCGAGGACAATGGTATGTCGGGCCGTGATACGGCCACCCAAGAAAAGATGGCATCCCTGATGGCCCGTCTGAATATCCAGATGGGGGTGTTTGTGGCACACAAAATTTACTGGTCAGAGCCCAATCTGGCCAGCGGCAAAGCCGATAAAAGGAAAGAGTTCCTCGAAGACATCCGAAAGTCGGTCGAAATTGCCAAAAGGGTGAACGCGAAGTGGATGACCGTAGTCCCCGGCTTTAAGGACCTCCGGCAGGACATGGGCTTCCAGACGGCCCACGTGGTCGAGTCTTTAAAGCAGGCCTGTGCGATCCTGGAACCACACGGCCTCATCATGGTCCTGGAGCCGCTTAATTTCAGGGACCACCCGGGGCTCTTCCTCAGCGATGTGCCCCAAGCGCACGCCATCTGCAAAGCGGTAGACAGCCCCTCCTGCAAAATTCTGTACGATATTTACCACGCACAAATCCAGATCGGGAATATTATCCCCAATATTGACGCCGCTTGGGAGGAAACCGCTTATTTCCAGATTGGCGACAACCCCGGAAGGAAAGAACCGACCACCGGGGAGATCAACTACCGGAATGTGTTCAAACACATCCACGCCAAAGGGTTCAGCGGTATCCTCGGCATGGAACACGGCAACTTTTTCCCCGGTAAAGACGGCGAAACGTCGCTCATCAAAGCGTACCGGGAAGTAGATGCGTTTTAGGGGGTACGCACAAAAAATATTTTGAACGAGCTTGTTTTTTTGATTTTGCGACGCAAAATCAGAAAAACAAGCTCGTTCAGTATTTTATTCTTCACGTTGGGGCGGCGAAATACTTTTTACACCCCTCCCTTGTACTGATGCTTGATTTTTTCGATTTATTCCATCGCCAAGTCCGTTATCGCTGCGATTTGCTCATTTGGAAAGCCCATTTCTATCATCCTCCTTGCCATTCCTCTTCGTTCATCCTCTCGAAAGGCATCTTCAACTTTTTGCGCTGCCTTTATTGCCGCTTCCTCCGCCTCAATTTTCATCGTTTCGGCATAACTCGCCTCGTCGTGAAGTCTCTCTAAGAACTTGTCGTACTTTTTCCTTTCGGGTTCGGGCAGGTTCATCACGTTCAGTTTTTCCCGAACCTCCTGCATCCCTTTTGCCCGAAACCCATCCAGCACTTCGCTATTTTTGAAAAAATAAACCCACTCGTCCAGCGTGTCTTTCACGATGTCGTTGAACTTGGTCGTCCGTATCAGATAGTATTCTGGATAGGCTTGGTGGACCGTCGGCTTGCCAAGTAACTTTTTCTGGGCTGTGGTGAGTTGAAGTTCCGTTTTCGTATGCAAGCCTTTGAACTTGGTCTGACCGACGTAAACATAATCTTCCCCTTTGCCCAAGTCAAAGTACACGATACTGACAGCGATGACCTTTTTTATATCGCCGTATTTCGCTCCTATGGGCAGGTATTCCGTGAGGGCTTTCGACGTGGCGAAAAGCGTCCGCATCAGGTAATCAAGTTCCCTTGTATTCTGGATTTCTATGATGATGTGCTCGCCTTTTGAGGTCTCGGCAAACAGGTCAACCCGGTTGAATTTGTCGTCTTCGTCTTCTTGGTTGCTTTCGCTTTCCAATAGTCCTTCGATTTTCAGATCTTCGCCCAAAAGTTCGGAAAGGAAGCCTTCGAGGATACCGAAGTTTTTCTTGTCCCGAAGCATTGTCTTGGCTGCCCAGTCAAATCTGACATGCTTCTTTGCCATTTTGCTAAATTTGTTGTAAAAATACACCAAATATTTCGAAAAAGCCTGTCAAAAAAGATACTATTTGTTTTGAATTATTAGACTTGTTGCGAGGGGTCAGCGAGGTGGGAAAAAAGAGT
>JBEGMH010000182.1:0-5363 GCA_041183125.1 Bacteroidota bacterium
TTAAAAGCGTCGCGGGCTGTCCAGGTACGCGTAATGACGGCTGTATAGAAGCTGTCGCAGGGATTGATTCGAACCTGATCCGCATACGTAAGACTATAATTGGGGTCGCAGTTTTCCAAAATAGTGGGAAAACCGATTACCTGTGGCCGGGGATCCACGGTACAGGGCAAGATAGTGTCGCGTACGGAGATAGCTGGCGAAGTGACATCGGTTACCCGGACGAAAATGGTGCAAAACAGCAAGGTTCCATAGCGGATTTCCACCTCCAGGATATCGCCGATGTGCGAGGTCATGTCCACCGTAGCCGAATCATTGCCCTGCCCCAGGGCTACCCCGTCCTTAAGTACCGTGATCCCCACCGGGTCAGGGCAGTCATTGACGCTGATGCCCAGGTTGCTCCTTCGGAACACTACGGCACACGAGCTCCCTGCAAAGACATTGAGAGGACTGGCAATACTAGTGGTAGGACAGGTAATACTACAGGGAGCTTGTGCCTGGCCCATGGCAGTGGTATTGAGTACAACGGCAAAAAATAAGAAGAGCACAAACCGGCAAGGATACCTCAATAGGGCACCTCTGTGCCCGGGCGGTTCGCCCAGGGCGACCTGCCGCGCCTGATCCATTCGGAAAAATACTCCTTTCATAGTACAGAATTTGACGGTTAAAAAATGGGCGTTCCTTGTGCCGTACGCACAAAGGCCGGAAAATGGCAACTATGGTTCAAGCAAAAGGCACGCCCGGTTAGGACCGACACAGTGCACAGCGCACTGCCCGGCTACGGATTTCTCAAGTAGTTGGTTTGATCATTCCTGCACACAGTAAGTCAAATCGAGCATTTCAGTTGATTTGTTTTCTTAATATGTGCTAAAACCGTGCCAAATCTGAAAGGAGCGAATATTTTTTACAAAAGGTGGGTAACGGACGAGGCAGGATAAAAAGAAAAAAGCCGTTTACAACAAATAAATAATTGTATTTCAAAATAATACAATTATGTAAAAATATCCTTTAGCGAAATACGGTTCGCGACAAGTCCAATAAAAAAAGCCCCCCTCCAATGTACGGAGAGAGGCCATCCCAAAAACCGATTTATTCTTAAACCCGGAGCGGGCTAATGTGCTATTAAGATACTGGAGCGCGCTGGTGCCATACCAGCTTGCGCAAGGACGTAACGAGGAGGAATGTGCCGGTATCAGGGGGGATTCGAACCGACGGTACAAAAATAACCTTTACATTTGTTTTCGCAAACCCCTTCTCCCCAAATATAGTCCTTGTTTACATTTTAATGTAGAAACGGTCGGTATTATCGTTTGAGCGGGCTTTTACGTTTATCCGACGTACTCAACCCCAGGCCGATGGTCACCTCGTGCGTACCCGTGCTGAACTGCTGGATATCCTGGAGGGTCATATCGTACGTATAATATGCGCGCAGGGAATTTCCGATTTCCGAACCAAATAAAAAGCCGATAGACTTGAGGGAGCGGTACGATAAGCCTGTAATCAGACGGTCGTTCAGGAAGCCGAGCTTGAGGTTTACGTCGGCCTGGAAGGGCGCGTCCTTGGCTTGCCGGAGCATGATAGAGGGTTCCAGGGTCGCCACCCCATCGCTCAGGCTGATGCGATGCCCTGCGTAAATCGTGTAATGGCGCAGAAAAGAACTCTGGTCGCTACTGGTGACGATGTCGTTCAGCCGGGCGCTGATGAGGTTGACAAAAGAGAGGCCCACAAAGGTATTGTCGTTGAACAAGCCACAGACCCCCAGGGAAGCATCAAAAAGCTGCCGTCCGTCCACCACCCCATTCAGGATATCGTCATAGTCGTAGATGGCCTGGGTGAGGATGCTGTTCCCGATGCGCATTTGCTGGTACTCGGTTGAAAAGCCAATAGAGAGTTTGAAGGCATCCTCCAGTTTGATGCGGAAGGCATAATTCATGCGTACTTTGAGTTCGTTCAGACGGGCGGCGCTTTGGGTCGTCACGCCGAGCCCAAAGCCAAAGCTGTTGCCTACTGCCCCGTTGTACAGTACGCTGACGGATTTCGGGGCATCGGCGAAGGACGACCATTGTGTACGGGCATTGAACAACACTTGTCGGGTTCCCCTGAAGCCGGCGAACGCGGGGTTCACGAGGATGGGAGCTACCTGGTAATGGGATACGGTAGCCTCGTTTTGAGCAAACACCCCCTGCACTATGCATAGGAATGCCATTGAAAAAAACAGATTTTTCATTTTTTGGATCGGTTGATGGTAACAAATAGGGCTTTGAGCCCCGTTTTTGGGATATTATACTTGTTGCGGGGGGCCCGGCGAGGGTCTCCCCCGCAACAAATGTATGGCTACTAAACGTTTGCTATTCCCGTAATAGTGTGATGGAACCTTTTACTTGCTGTCTATTTCCATCTATATCGGTGTATTCCAGCACGAAGAAATAGGCGCCCTCCGGCAACTCTTCCCCGCTACTCGTCCTGCCGTTCCAGTTGTTCGAATAGTTTTCCGCTTCGAACACCTTTTGGCCCCACTCGTTGAAAATGATGACGCGGTTTTCTTTCAGGTCTTCTATACAGCGTATTTCGAGGGTCTCGTTGGCACCATCGCCATCGGGGGTTAGCACTGTACGGGTATCCATGCAGGGAAGGGTGCGATCCAAGATGGTAAACGTAATGCGGTTCGGCGTCGTGCGGCACCCTCTGGAATCCACTACTTCCAGCGCATAATCGCCCGGGCAGAGTTTCAGGAATACCGAGTCGGTCGGTTTGGCATTGGGCACGTTCACCATATACGCGTAGGGCTGGGTACCGCCAGTGGCGGTGATGCGCGCTGCCCCATTGCAATCCGGTGTTCCAGTCGTGGCCGGTGTGGTTTCAATGCTTATTTTCATCTCTGCCGGCTCCAGCACGGTGAAGAGGGCCGAGACCGTGCAGTTATTGGCATCGGTGACGGAGGCAGTGTAATTGCCTTTGGTCAGGAAGCTGATACGGGGTCCGGTAGCGCCCGTACTCCAACGGTAGGTGTAGATAGAACCCGGTACCCCACCACTGGCCGAAATCAGAATATCGCCGTCGCGGGCACCTACACAGGAGATATGGTTCACCGAACCGCTGATGCCCAATGACGGCGGGGCAGAGACCTGCACCTGCGTTTCCGCCATACAACCAGCTGCATCGGTAATTTGCAGTTTATACGTTCCTGCTTTGGCAGCGCTCAGGCGTTGCTGGGACCCCACCAACTGGTCGTTGAAAAGCCAGGCGTAGATGTAGTTGGTGCCGATCCCATTAGCAGCACTGGCTTCGATGATACCATCGGAAGCATCCTGGCAGCTCACGCCGTACGTGCGGTAGTTGGAGGTGACCAGGGCACGGGCGGAAAGGCTTGAACGGGTTCCGATGACATATTCTTTCAGCAGCGAGTTCCCCGAGCTTTCCGTTGCGATGACCCGGTAGGTGCCCGATACCACATTGGAGAGGTCTTTGGTGCGGGCTATAGTATCGCCCTTGCTGTTGAGCCAGAAGTACGCGTAAGGCTGCGCGCCCCCGCTCAGGGTCAGGTTGACGTCCCCACCTGCATCGCCGGGGCAGACGTTATCAATGATTTGTCCCAGGAAGGTAAACGTATTTACAGGGATGGGTTCGAACGTCGTCGAACAGCCATTGGCGTCTTCGACAGTAGCTACGTACTGGCCTTCGCACAGGTTGGTGATCAGTGAACCTGCATTGTTGCTGTTCCAGCGAACGTTGTAAGAGCCTGCCCCCCCGCTCGCCATGATAGAAATAGAGCCCGTACAGCCCGGCAGGTCATTGTCGTGGCGGACGGTCGTCTTGACGAGGGTAATCGCGGTGGCCTGCTTGATTTCAGCACTGCCCGACACCAGGGTACCTTCTTTGTCTCTCACTACATAGGTAAAGACCCTGGCCGGCAAGTTACTCCGCTCAATGAGGCCCATCGCATCCGCATCTATTTTCACCCCATCGTCGAAAGTAGCGGAATAGGGCTGCAGACCCCCGGTTACCTGGATCCTAATTTTGCCCTGTGACTGCCCGAAACACTTATTGTCCACCACTTCCCGGCTCTGTGCCAGGGGAAGGGGCTGATAATCCACCACAAAGCAGCGGTTGCTGGAGCAGCCTGCCCCATCCGTCACGGTGATGCAGTACTCGCCCTGGGAGAGCCCTGTGATAGAGGCCGTCGTAGCGTTGTTGCTCCAGCGATACGTATAGGTTCCTTTTCCACCTACCACGCTCAGCGTGATAGAGCCATTGGCTACCCCGGCAGAGCCACGGGCTGCTGCCACACTGCCCGTGATAGCGATGGCGGTGAGCCCGGGAACCTCGAACTTGCCATTAATCGTTGTTCCCACCGAGTCCGTCACCGTTAGGTTATACGAACCGGCTTTTACAGCGTCAATGGTATTGGTAGTACCTCCATTGCTCCAAAGGTACCGATAAGGGGCTTTACCCCCTACGACATTGACCTGGACGCGTCCGTTTGAAGCCTCAAAGCAAGCTTCCCGCACCGCTACCGAGTCGAACTTCAAGCGTCTGAGCACCATCACGCAAGCGGTATCCATACAGCCTTTTGCATCCGTGACCTTGAAACAGTAGGTACCTATGTTGCTCAGGTTGGCAATATCTTTCGAAGCAGCGGTGAAGCCCTGCGGGCCTGTCCAGCTAAACACATAAGGCGTAGTCCCGCCCGTTACCGCCATGCTGACCGCGCCGTCGGCACCTGCGTCAATAGGTGTAGGTTGTACCGAGGTGATAGAAACGCCGGCACTCTGGGCTACCTGTCCTTGTGCATTGGCCGTACAGCCGTTGCCATCCGTTACCGTTATGGAATACGCGCCGGGCCCCAGGTTCTGATGGGTGCTTACCCCTGCTGAAAGGCCGTTGCTCCAGGCGTAGCTATAAGGCCTGGTACCGCCCGCCACAATCGCATTGATGCTGCCGTTGTTGATGCCGATGCAGGTAGCAGGGGCAGAAATGAGCTGTACCGCAAGCACGCTGTCCGGCTGTGTCACCGAGAAGGTACGGGAAGCCGTCAGGCGGGTAAGGGCATCGGTCACCGTCACGGTATAGCTACCTGCCGGGATATTGCTCAAATCCTGCGTCGTACTGTTTTGGAAACTCCAGGAATAAGTGTAATTACCGCTTCCGCCCTGGACGCTGATATCAATACCCCCCGTATTGCCGCCCCGGCAGGCTACCTGGGTGATCTGCGCCTGGCTGGGGATGGTCGGCGGCTGTGTATTCTGTTGGATCATGATGACCCCGTTATCGAAATCGTAGGGAATCAACTGGTCTTTGGAATCCGTGATCTCTATCGTCTGTGTTCTGTCCAACTGGATCTGCGTGGTGCCGAGCAGGGCTTTTGA
>JBEGMH010000183.1:0-12199 GCA_041183125.1 Bacteroidota bacterium
CGGCAAGCGCCTTCCGACGGTGGCTCCCGAGAACCCGTTATTACAGATGTTGGCAACTCATACAGCGCACGCAGCAACTTTTGCAGAATTGCGCGATGCCCTTGTCCTGGAGCTTTTGTACCAAACGGGTATGCGCCGTGCAGAGCTTGTTGGCCTCACCCTCGAACATGCAGACCTTGGGCGCATGGAACTCCGCGTGGTCGGCAAAGGCAACAAAGTGCGGATTATCCCGATAAGTCGTGGGCTGGCCGATCTGGCCGGCAAGTATCTTGCCGAACGTGCCCGTACATTTCCGGGGGCTGCCGGTGGACCATTGCTTTTGACAGATAAAGGGGAGGCTTTGTACCCTAAATGGGTCTATAACCTGGTGCACATCCGACTGGCCTCGGTGCCCGGTCTCGAAAAACGCAGCCCGCATGTCCTGCGGCATTCCTTTGCGACCCATCTGGCCGATCATGGTGCGGATCTGAACGCAATTAAAACCCTTCTTGGCCATGCCAATCTTTCGGCTACAGAAATCTATACTCACCATACGATGGGACGTTTGCGCCAAATTTACGAGCAGGCGCATCCCAAGGCCAGGCAGGAGGATTGAGCCACGGGGGAGCCTTGGCAGGCTTTTCGCGAAGCGGCTGTATCTGCTTTAAAAAATACGTTTTATTGAGAATTTTTTTTGTAGTTCAAAATAAAGGCTGTATCTTTGCATTCGCTTTGAGAAAAGTTCAGGGCAAACAGTAAAAGCAGCAAACATTTCGCGGTAAATGAGCGTTTTGCGGTCTTGAGTCAACAAATGACCTAGGGTCGTTAATATAAATTGTGGCAAGCCAGCATAGCTCAGTTGGTAGAGCAGCTGATTTGTAATCAGCTGGTCGGGGGTTCGAGTCCCTCTGCTGGCTCATAATTGTACTGTGTTCCTTGAAATACAAGGGGGTTCGCCGGAGTAGGAGAGCCGGGCCAGACTGTAAATCTGGTGCTTTTAGCTGAGTGGGTTCGAATCCAACAACCCCCACCATTGGGATGCTTAACGGAGGCTCTTCGCCTCTGTTAAGTTGTTTCATTTTGCGGGTGTAGCTCAGTTGGTAGAGCATCAGCCTTCCAAGCTGAGGGTCGCGGGTTCGAGTCTCGTCGCCCGCTCATACTGTAAAAAAGCCAACTCTTTAGAGGAGGTTTGCTGCCAATGTAGCTCAGGGGTAGAGCACTTCCATGGTAAGGAAGGGGTCGGGGGTTCAATCCCCCCCATTGGCTCCAGGCTTTTGGGGAATGTTTTTTTTGATTATAACTTCATATCCAAAATTCGATACTGATGGCTAAGGACACATTTAAACGCGACAAACCTCACGTCAATATTGGTACGATTGGTCACGTTGACCACGGCAAGACGACGCTGACCGCGGCAATCACCACGGTCCTCGCAGAGCAGGGCCTGGCAGATAAGCGCGACTACGACTCCATCGACGCTGCGCCCGAGGAAAAAGAAAGGGGTATTACCATCAATACGGCCCACGTAGAGTACCAGACGCAGGCTCGCCACTACGCACACGTGGACTGCCCCGGCCACGCGGACTATGTGAAGAACATGGTTACGGGTGCTGCCCAAATGGACGGTGCTATCCTCGTGGTAGCGGCTACGGATGGCCCGATGCCCCAAACGCGCGAGCACATCCTGCTGGCCCGCCAGGTAGGGGTACCCAAAATCGTCGTTTTCATGAACAAGGTCGACCTCGTCGATGACGAGGAAATGCTCGAGCTCGTAGAAATGGAAGTCCGCGACCTCCTCGATACCTATAAGTTTGACGGTGCTAACGCAAGCGTTATCCGCGGCTCTGCCCTGAAAGCGCTCGAAGGTGACCCGACTTATGTACAGAAAATCCGCGACCTAATGGATGCGGTGGACAGTGATATCCCCGAGCCTGTCCGTCTCATCGACCAGCCTTTCCTGATGCCGGTAGAGGACGTATTCTCTATCACGGGTCGTGGTACCGTTGCTACGGGTCGTATCGAGCGCGGTGTAATCAACGTAGGCCAGGGTGTGGAAATCATCGGTATGATGAAGCCGGGCGAAAGGCCCCTCGTATCTACGGTCACGGGTGTGGAAATGTTCCGCAAACTGCTCGACCGCGGCGAAGCTGGCGATAACGCCGGTCTCCTGCTCCGCGGTATTGAAAAGACGCAAATCCGCCGTGGGATGGTTATCTGCGCCCCGGGCTCCGTCAAGCCGCACATGAAGTTCAAGTGCGAGGTGTACGTCCTGAGCAAAGAGGAAGGTGGCCGTCACACGCCGTTCTTCAATGGCTACCGCCCGCAGTTCTACTTCCGCACGACGGACGTTACCGGCGATTGCCTCCTCCCGAAAACGGTTGAGATGGTAATGCCTGGTGATAACGTTTCGCTGGAAGTAAACCTCCTGAGCCCCATCGCAATGGAAAAAGGCCTCCGCTTCGCTATCCGCGAAGGTGGCCGCACCGTTGGCGCTGGCCAGGTCACGGAAATCCTGGATTAATCCACCACCCTCACCGGGTAGTGCATACACACAGCAAATAGGGACGCGATCCTTCGAAATCCTCGAGTTATCGCGTCCCTGTATTGCTTTATCAACGGATATATTGCCATACACGGGCATAGCTCAAGTGGTAGAGCGACGGTCTCCAAAACCGTAGGCTGAGGGTTCGAGTCCTTCTGCCCGTGCCAATATCAGATATAGCGCTATGGAAAGTATAAAAAAATATGTCTCGGAAAGTTACAGCGAGCTGGTGAACAAAGTCACCTGGCCCAACTGGGCAAACCTGCAAAGCAGCACGATCGTTGTGATTGTCTCCTCGATTATCTTCGCTTTGCTGGTCTTCGTCATGGATGTTATCTCCAAGTCGGCCCTCAACTTGATTTACGGTATCTAATCATCGCAAAGGGGCAGGCATGTCGGAAGAAAAGAGATGGTATTCTTTGCGGGTAATCAGCGGTAAAGAACGCAAAATCAAGGAACGCCTTGAAAAAGAAATCCAACTGAACAGTTGGGAGGAGTTCATATTCCAGGTGCTGGTCCCCACGGAAAAGGTCTACAAGATCAGAAGTGGCAAAAAAGTTATCTCCGAGCGAAACATACTCCCCGGATATATCCTCATAGAAGCCCTGCCTTCCCGTCTCTCCGGTGAAGTCATCCAGGAAATCGCCAACGTCCCCAACGTCATTCACTTTCTGGGCAAGAATACGCCCACGCCTATGAAGGAGTCGGATGCCAACCGCCTCCTCGGAAAAGTGGACGAGACGCAGGACGCCGGCGAGTCGCTCATAGAGCCGTTCATCGTAGGTGAAACGGTCAAAATCATTGACGGCCCTTTCACGGAATTCGTAGGGGAAATCCAGGAAATCAACGAGGAAAAGAAAAAGTTGAAAGTCATCGTGCGCATCTTCGGACGCGGCACAGAAGTCGAACTGAACTTCATGCAGGTAGAAAAAGCATCCTAAGCGGAACTATTTTAGATAAGGCCCGCAGCCAAGCTTTCGTCCTCGTCGCTAAAACGACCCGGAACGCTTCCCAAGGCCAAGCTGTCGGCAAATTAAAACGAACCATTTACTATGGCAAAGGAAGTAGACGTTTTTATCAAACTTCAAGTCAAAGGCGGTCAGGCCAACCCCGCACCTCCCATCGGTCCGGCTTTGGGTTCTAAAGGGGTCAATATCATGGAGTTCTGCAAGCGATTCAACGCAGCAACCCAAGATAAAATGGGTAAAATCTTGCCCGTGGTGATTTCGGTGTACAAGGACAAGTCTTTCGAGTTCGTCATCAAAACACCTCCGGCAGCTATCCAACTCCTCGAAGCAGCTAAGATCAAACTGGGATCCGCTGAACCCAACCGCAAAAAGGTGGGCAAGGTGTCCTGGGATCAGGTCCGCGCGATCGCCGAGGATAAAATGCCCGACCTCAACTGCTTCACGCTGGATTCGGCTATGAAAATGATAGCTGGTACCGCCCGCAGTATGGGGATCACTATTGATGGTACCCCTCCCTGGGCAGGCGAAGGGAAATCGGACAATTAACGCTATTTTCTAATGAAGGGAGTTCGGCAGGCCGAGCCTGTCGGATGTTATTACCTCAAATCTATCGTCCATGTCTAAGAAAATCAGCAAAAAAAGGGCTGCAGTAAACCCTAAGGTGGATCCGGCTAAACTGCACACCCTCGAAGAGGCCATGCCGGTGGTCAAAGAAGTCAGTACGACTAAATTCGATGCATCGGTGGATATCCATATCCGCCTCGGGGTAGATCCCCGCAAACCCGACCAAGCACTCCGCGGTACGGTCGCCCTTCCTCACGGAACGGGTAAGGTCAAGCGCGTCGCCGTGTTCTGTACCCCCGATAAAGCGGAAGAAGCCCGCGCAGCAGGGGCAGACCATGTGGGCCTCGACGACTTGATGCAAAAGGTACTCGATGGTTGGACCGATGTGGATGTGATCATCGCTATGCCCCAGGTCATGGCACAAGTAGGCCGCCTGGGACGTATCCTCGGTCCGCGCAACTTGATGCCCAACCCCAAGACGGGTACGGTCACTACCGATATCGCAGGGGCTGTCTCCGAGGTAAAGAAGGGAAAAATCTCCTTCCGCGTGGATAAGTACGGCATTGTGCACACTTCGATAGGTCGTGTTTCTTTCAGCCCTGCACAACTCACGGAGAATGCCCATGAGGTACTCCATACCCTGCAGCGCATGAAACCCGCTACGGCCAAAGGCACGTATATGAAGTCCATCACGGTCGCTTCCACCATGAGCCCCGGAGTGAAGGTGGACCCGAAAGTAGTTCGTTAATATTAAAACCTGAAAGGCAATGAACAAGGCTGAAAAAACGGCTACGATCGAGGTACTGAAGGACCAGTTTGCCAACAACTCGTTCTTCTATCTGACCGATACGACCTCCATGACGGTGGCCGAAACCAATAAGTTCAGGAGACTGTGCTTCGAAAAGGGCGTCGAAGTGCAGATGATCAAAAATACCCTGATCAAAAAAGCCCTCGAAGATGCACCTGCGGACAAGAACTACGCCCAAATCGTAGATATCCTCCACGGCCCGACCGTGGTGATGTTCTGCGAAACGGCTAACCTGCCCGCCCGTATCCTCAAAGATTTCCGTGGTTCCGCAGACAAGCCCGTCCTGAAAGGTGCCTATATTGACTCTGCCGTTTTCATCGGCGACGACCAACTCGACGTACTGTCCAAACTCAAGAGCAAAGAAGAACTCTTGGGCGAAGTGGTCGGCTTGCTCCAATCCCCGGCAAAGAATGTCATCGGTGCCCTGCAGTCCGGCGGGCAAAAGATTATGGGTCTGTTGAAAACCCTGGAAGAACGCGGCGCCTAAGGTACCGCAGCGCATGCGCCCGGTAAGCGGCCCGGTCGCAGATGCCCCTAATTTGGCTTCCAAGCTCACCGCACATATTTTTTTAAAACACTTACGTAAAAAATCAAACCATGGCGGATTTGAAAGCTCTCGCGGAAACGCTGGTAAACCTGACGGTAAAGCAAGTCAACGAACTGGCGGACATCCTCAAGACGGAGTACGGTATTGAACCTGCAGCAGCAGCAGTTGCGGTAGCTGCACCAGCAGCAGGTGGCGATGCTGGCCCGGCAGTCCAGGAGAAAACGGAATTCGACGTTATCCTCGCTTCGGCTGGCGCCAAGAAACTCGATGTTGTAAAAGAAGTTAAAAACCTTCTGGGCCTCGGCCTGAAAGAAGCTAAAGACCTGGTGGACGGGGCTCCGAGCCCACTGAAGCAGGGCGTGTCCAAAGAGGAAGCTGAAATGCTGAAAGCTAAGCTGGAAGAAGCTGGCGCTCAGGTCGAACTGAAGTAATCCTCAAGGACGCGACTTGACCAAAACCAACTATGTCTATATCGCTGATTGGTTCTTAGGTTCTGTTGCAACCATACGGGCTTAGCGGATTGCATGCAATCCGCTAAGCCTATCGTCATATTACTACAACGTGTGATGGAGCTGTGGTCTCCCCCAGGGCTCGTTCGTTTTTTAATACTTCGATGGAGATAGCCCCGGCTACCCCCGTCTGTACTCATAAATCAGAATCGCAGATGACTTCCAACGGAAAGGTCCTTTCTGCCGAAATGCAGCGCATCAGCTTCGGCAAAACTAAATTCGCCTCCGATTACCCGGATTTTCTCGAAATCCAGTTGAAGTCCTTCCAGGAGTTCTTTCAATTGGAAACCACTCCGGAAAATCGCATCAATGAAGGCCTGTACAAAGTGTTTCAGGAAAACTTCCCCATCATGGATGCCCGGAGCATCTTCGAACTGGAGTTCCTGGACTATTTCATCGATCCGCCCCGATATACGATCGACGAATGTATGCAGCGCGGACTGACCTACAGCGTGCCGCTTAAAGCCAAGCTGAAACTGTCCTGTAACGATGAGGAACACGTGGACTTCCAGACCATCGTACAGGATGTTTTCTTAGGGAACATTCCCTACATGACCCCCAAAGGAACGTTCGTGATCAATGGCGCTGAACGGGTCATCGTCTCCCAGCTCCACCGCTCCCCCGGGGTATTCTTCGGGCAAAGCGTGCACCCCAATGGTACGAAAATCTACTCGGCCCGGGTCATCCCCTTCAAAGGGGCCTGGATGGAGTTCGCTACCGATATCAATACGGTCATGTATGCCTACATTGACCGCAAAAAGAAGTTCCCGGTCACTACCCTGCTCCGCGCCATCGGGTATGACACGGATAAAGCTATCCTCGATATCTTCGACTTAGCCGACGAAATCGCCGCTAATCGCGATAACCTCGAAAATGCCGTCGGCCGCAAATTAGCCGCCCGTGTCCTGCGCTCCTGGTTGGAAGACTTCGTGGACGAAGATACCGGCGAGGTGGTGACCATCGAACGCAACGAAATTATCCTCGAACGCGATGTCATCCTCGATGAGGATAATATCGAACTCATCCTGGAATCCGGCACCGAACTGGTCGTCCTCCAAAAGGAAGGCATCGAACTCGATTACTCTATCATCTACAATACGCTGCAAAAGGATACGACCAACACCGAAATGGACGCTGTCCGCTACATCTATAAGCAGCTCCGTGGCGCAGATGCACCCGACGACGATACAGCCCGCGGCATCATCGAAAAGTTGTTCTTCTCCGATAAACGCTACAACCTCGGGGAAGTAGGCCGGTATAAAATCAACCGCAAACTGGAACTGAACTCGAGTGAAGATACGCTCGTGCTCACAAAAGAAGATATCATCTCTATCGTCAAATACCTCGTCAGCCTGATGAACCAAAAGGCGGATATAGACGATATTGACCACTTGAGCAACCGCCGGGTGCGCACAGTAGGGGAGCAGTTGTTCGCCCAGTTCGGGGTCGGCCTGGCCCGTATGGCCCGCACTATCCGCGAGCGCATGAACGTGCGCGACAACGAAGTGTTCACCCCCGTCGACCTGATCAACGCACGTACCTTGTCCTCGGTCATCAACTCCTTCTTCGGCACCAGCCAGTTGTCGCAGTTCCTGGACCAGACCAACCCGCTCTCGGAAATTACCCACAAACGGCGTATCTCCGCATTAGGCCCGGGAGGCCTCTCGCGCGAACGCGCAGGCTTCGAAGTGCGCGACGTCCACTATTCCCACTACGGACGCCTCTGTACCATCGAAACCCCGGAAGGCCCCAACATCGGCCTTATCTCTACGCTCTGCGTACATGCGAAAATCAATAAAATGGGCTTCCTGGAAACTCCGTACCGCAAAGTGCAGGACGGAGTCGTAGTGAAAGAGGGAGGCCCCCTCTACTTATCGGCAGAAGGCGAGGACGAATATAAAATCGCCCAGGCCAACGCCCCACTCGACAACGAGGGCCGCTTCCTGGCCGACCAAATCAAGTGCCGCGACTCCGGGGAATTCCCCGTCCTGTCACCCCCGGAAATCGAATACATGGACGTCGCCCCCAACCAAATCGTAGGGGTCTCCGCTTCCATGATCCCCTTCCTGGAAAACGACGACGCCAACCGCGCCCTCATGGGCTCGAACATGCAACGCCAGGCCGTACCCCTGCTGAAACCCCGCTCGCCCATCGTCGGCACCGGCCTGGAAGGCAAGGTAGCCCGCGACTCCCGCATGTTGTTCAACGCAGAAGGCAACGGGGTCGTCGAGTACGTGGACGCCAATCGCATCGAAGTGCGCTACGACCGCACCGACGACGAGCTGTTGGTCTCTTTCGAGGACAGCCTCAAGGTATATGACCTGATCAAGTTCCGCCGTACCAACCAGGGTACCTGTATCAACCTGCGCCCTATCGTGCGCAAAGGAGACCGGGTCGAAAGAGGCCAGATCCTCTGCGACGGATACGCAACCGATAACGGGGAACTCGCCCTCGGGCAAAATATGAAGGTGGCCTTCATGCCCTGGAAAGGATACAACTTCGAAGACGCCATCGTGATCTCGGAACGCGTCGTACGGGAAGATGTCTTCACCTCGGTACACATCGAACACTTCGAACTCGATGTCCGCGATACCAAACTGGGCGAAGAGGAACTCACCAACGATATCCCCAACGTGAGCGAGGAAGCTACCAAAGACCTGGATGAAAACGGTATCATCCGCGTCGGCGCCTGGGTCAAGGAAGGCGATATCCTGATCGGGAAAATCACCCCCAAAGGGGAGTCAGACCCTACCCCCGAGGAAAAACTGCTGCGCGCTATCTTCGGCGATAAAGCCGGCGATGTGAAAGATGCTTCCCTCAAGGCGCCCCCCTCCATCAACGGGGTCATCATTGACAAGCAACTGTTCTCCAGGGCTAAAAAGGACAAAGTCCAGAAAACCCAGGAAAAAGACCAAATTACCCGCCTCGACGACCAGCATAAAATCGAGCTCAATGAACTGTTGACCAAATTGGTGGACAAGTTGATGCTCCTGCTGAAAGACAAGGCTTCCAATGGGGTCAAAACGGTCTATAACAATATGGTCATCCCCAAAGGATCCAAATTCACACCGGATGTGCTGCGCGACGTGGACTACACCTCCGTGGACTACAGCAACTGGACGGATGTACCCGCCACTAATGAGCTGGTAGCCAAACTGTTGCACAATTACAGCATCAAGGTCAACGAAGAAATCGGACGTACTAAGCGCGAGAAGTTCAACATCAGCATAGGCGATGAACTCCCCGCAGGCGTGCTGAAATTGGCCAAAGTGTATATGGCCAAAAAACGCAAGCTGAAAGTGGGCGACAAACTCGCCGGCCGACATGGAAACAAGGGCATCGTATCGCGTATCGTACGCATCGAGGACATGCCCTTCCTGGAAGACGGCACCCCCGTGGATATCGTACTCAACCCCCTGGGCGTACCCTCCCGTATGAACCTGGGACAGATCTTCGAAACGGTACTCGGTTGGGCAGGGGAGAAAATGGGCGTGAAATTCGCTACCCCCATCTTCGACGGGGCCAGCCAGGAGGAAATCGAAAACTGGATCCAGAAAGCAGGGCTCCCTTCCCTGGGCCAAACGTACCTGCACGACGGCGAAACCGGCGATCGCTTCCACCAGCAAGCTACCGTAGGCGTCATCTATATGCTCAAACTGTCGCACATGGTAGATGATAAAATGCACTCGCGCTCGATCGGCCCCTACTCGCTCATCACCCAGCAGCCGTTGGGCGGTAAAGCACAGTTCGGTGGCCAGCGCTTCGGGGAAATGGAAGTGTGGGCGCTCGAGGCTTTTGGCGCTGCCAATATCCTCCAGGAACTGCTCACCATCAAGTCCGATGATATCAACGGACGCGCTAAAGCATACGAGGCCATCGTCAAAGGGGACAACCTGCCGGAACCCAATATACCGGAGTCCTTCAACGTACTGGTACATGAACTTCGCGGCCTGGCCCTCGACGTCAAGTTTGAATAACCGCTCTAAACATCGCACAATATGTCTTTAAAGAAAAAGGCAAACCTGCAACGTCAGGATTTCGACAGCATCACCATCAGCCTGGCCTCTCCCGACGAGATCCTGGAGCGCTCCTATGGGGAGGTGCTGAAACCGGAAACCATCAACTACCGCTCCTACAAACCCGAACGCGACGGCTTGTTCTGCGAGCGTATATTCGGACCGGTAAAAGACTACGAGTGCTACTGCGGCAAATACAAGCGGATCCGCTACAAGGGTATCGTGTGCGACCGCTGCGGCGTCGAAGTAACGGAAAAAAAGGTACGCCGCGAACGCATGGGCCATATCAAACTGGTCGTGCCCGTCGTGCATATCTGGTTCTTTAAGTCCCTGCCCAATAAAATTGGGTACCTGCTGGGCCTTTCTTCCAAAAAACTCGAATCCATCGTCTATTACGAGCGCTATGTGGTCATCAACCAGGGCCCGGTGAAAATGGTGGGCAACGAACCGCTCCACCGCTTGGACCTGCTCGATGAGGACAAATACCTGGATATCATTGACAGCCTGCCCCAGGACCACTTCGCCCTCGACGATTCAGACCCCAACAAGTTCGTGGCCAAAATGGGGGCAGAGGCCGTCCGCGACCTGCTCAATAGCCTCAAACTGGATGAACTGTCCTACGAATTGCGCAACTCGGCAGCAAACGAAACGTCCCAACAGCGGAAGTCGGAAGCCCTCAAGCGCCTCCGGGTAGTGGAGTCCTTCCGCGAAGGCATGGCCCGTATGGAAAACCGCCCGGAATGGACGATCATCCAGTACCTGCCGGTCATCCCACCGGAATTGCGCCCCTTGGTACCCCTCGACGGCGGACGCTTCGCCAGCTCCGACCTCAACGACTTGTACCGCCGTGTCATCATCCGCAACAACCGCCTCAAGCGGCTCCTGGAAATCAAGGCTCCCGAAGTCATCCTGCGCAACGAAAAACGCATGCTCCAGGAAGCAGTGGATTCCTTGTTCGACAACTCCCGCAAATCCAACGCGGTGAAAGCTGAAGGAGGACGCCCACTGAAGTCGCTGAGCGATATCCTCAAAGGCAAACAGGGACGGTTCCGCCAAAACTTGCTGGGTAAACGGGTGGACTACTCGGGCCGTTCGGTCATCGTCGTAGGCCCTACCCTGAAACTCCATGAGTGCGGGATCCCCAAGTCTATGGCCGCTGAACTGTTCAAGCCTTTTGTGATCCGCAAACTCATCGAGCGGGGCATCGTCAAAACGGTCAAGTCCGCTAAAAAACTGGTGGACCGCAAAGACCCGGTCATCTGGGAAATCCTGGAAAATATCCTGAAAGGACACCCCGTACTGCTGAACCGCGCCCCGACGCTGCACCGCCTCTCGATCCAGGCCTTCCAGCCCCGCCTCATCGAAGGAAAAGCTATCCAGCTCCACCCGCTGGTCTGCGGCGCTTTCAACGCCGACTTCGACGGCGACCAGATGGCCGTTCACGTACCCCTGAGCCAGGCCTCTATCCTAGAAGCCCAGGTGCTCATGTTGTCCTCGCACAACATGCTCAACCCACAAAACGGCACCCCGGTCACCCTGCCGTCCCAGGACATGGTACTCGGGCTTTACTACATCACCAAAGAACGCAAATCAACAGCGGAGATCAAGGTGAAAGGGGAAGGCATGCGCTTCTACTCCCCCGAAGAGGTCATCATCGCCTACAACGAGGGCAAACTCGACCTCCATGCTAAAATCAAAGCCCGTGTGCGCACAGAAAATGAGCAGGGAGACCTGGCCCACCGATTGCTCGACACGACGACGGGCCGCGTAATCTTCAACCAGGTCGTGCCCGCTAGTGTGCCTTATGTGAACGAACTGCTGACCAAGAAGAACCTCAAAAAAGTCATCGGGGAGGTCATCGAACGCACCAACTTCGCCGTTACCGCCGATTTCCTGGACGATATCAAAGACCTGGGCTTCACCTGGGCCTTCCGCGGGGGCTTGTCGTTCAACCTCGGAGACCTGATCACGCCTTCTATCAAGAAAGCGACCCTGGAAGATGCCCACGGGGAAGTACAAGAAGTCTGGGACAACTACAACATGGGCCTCATCACCAACAACGAGCGCTACAACCAGATCATAGACAAGTGGACCTATGCCGACAACAGAATCACCGAAACGCTGATGCGGGAACTGGCTTCCCATAAACAGGGCTTCAACTCGGTGTATATGATGCTCGACTCGGGCGCTCGGGGCTCTAAACAGCAAATCAAGCAGTTGTGCGGCCTGCGCGGCCTGATGGCCAAGCCTAAAAAGTCGGGCGACT
>JBEGMH010000184.1:0-5045 GCA_041183125.1 Bacteroidota bacterium
GTTTTAGATAAAACAACGCACTTTGAAAAAGTTTCGGTCACTTGTCGGGTTCATAAACTTGTCCCGGAGCACTCAAGAAGCCATCGGATTGCGAATCCCGCCAAAACCTAGTATCTTTGAGTAGGTTGGTTGCGAAAAGAATCGCAGAGGCGAACAGCCCCCGCTGGTTTCGCGCGACCAGTCTAGTCAAATATGCCCTACGATCATGAGAAAAAAGGATTTGTTTGCCTTCGTGGCCGCTTTACTTGGTTGCTGCGTCGGCTTATTTTCTCAACCCATCAACCGCCCCATGGAAAGCTATACATCTGGCGGGGTAAACCGCCGTTCCGTACTGCGCATACCCGTCGAAATCAAGGTATCCCGGCTGGAAGGGACCCTCAACCAACAGCTCGACGGCCTATTGTACGAAGACAAAGACCTCAACGACGGGGACCGCATGATGGTGCGCGTCCATAAAGTGGACCGCATCCAGTTGCGCATGCAAGGGCAGCAGGTGTTTGTGTCTGCCCCGATGTCTATCTGGGTCAAGTACAACGCGGGGATTTCCTTTGTCGAAGCGCGGGGCAAAATCGTCGCCGATCTCCGCACGACCTACTCCTTCAAGCCCGACTGGTCCTTGGCTACCCAAACGGAGCTCACCCAATACCGCTGGATCGAAAAACCGGTAGTACAAGTAGCTGGCCTGAGCCTCCCCGTGGGCGCTTTGGCCGACCTCGTCATACAGAACACGAAAAAGCGCATTTCCCGGGAAATTGATGCTGCGGTCGCCGAGTATTTTTCCATCGGAAAAATCGCCGCCGAAACCTGGCATTCGCTCTTTGAGCCTTCGCTGGCCTCCCCGGAGTACGGTGCCTGGATGGCGGTCAACCCCCTGAGCATAGGGATGACCGCTATACAGACCAAAGCCGATACCTGCTCGGCTACCCTGGTCATCGAAGCAAAGCCCAAAGTGGCCATTGGCGATAAGCCGGTCTCCCTCAAGCAGGTTCCCCTTCCCCCCTACAGCCAGTATAGCAAGCAGGAGCCCGGCTTTGAAATCCACCTCGGGGCAGAAGTGCCCTTTGTACGCGCCCAGGAACTGGCCCGCAAAGCCGTGGAAGGGGAAACCTTTTCCTCCGGCAAACGCTCCGTCACGGTACAGGATATCGAACTCTACGGCCAGGACAGCCTCCTCATCGTCAATATCCGCACGACGGGCAGCTACAACGGGAGCGTCTATTTGAAAGGAAAGCCCATGTTCAACCCCGAACGGAACGCAGTGGAGATCCAGGACCTCGACTTCACCCTCGAAACACGCAACTTCCTGCTGAAAGGCGGTGCCTGGCTGCTGAAAAGTACCCTGCGCAAACGCCTCCAGGAAACCATGGATTTCTACCTGCAATACAACCTGGATACCGCTAAGCAGACGCTCGAAGAACAACTGAACGCTTTCCAGCTCGACCAGGGCTTCCACATCCGTTCCAAAGTAGAGCGGCTTGAAATCGGAGGGGTCGAATTGACCCAAACCGGCTTCTTGGTGGACATCAAACTGTCGGGCAAAGCAGCGATCCGAAATTTTTAACCCTCTATTCTGCTATGGATCTACACCGATATAAAATCATCCTCGCCTCCCAGTCGCCGCGCAGAAGGCAACTGCTGCAAGACGCGGGCTTCCGCTTCGAAGTGCGCCCCACCGACATCCCGGAAGACTTCCCCGCCGATATGCCGCCCTTCGAGGTCGCCCCTTATTTGGCACAGAAAAAAGCCCACGCCGCAAGGCATTTTATACAACACGACGAGCTCGTGCTCGCCTCCGATAGCGTGGTCATCCTCGACGGCACCATTTTCAATAAGCCCGAAAACCCGGACGAAGCACGCGCTATGCTCCGAAGGCTCTCCGGGAATACGCATACCGTCGTCACCGGGGTTTGCTTGCTGTCCAAAGAGAAAGAACAGGTTTTTTCGGGAGTCTCCCAGGTGAGCTTCGATCCCTTGAGCGAGGAAGAGATCTCTTTTTACCTCGATACCTTCCAACCCTACGATAAAGCAGGGGCCTACGGTATCCAGGAATGGATCGGGCTTTGCAAAATTTCACGCATCGAAGGGACCTACGCCAACGTCATGGGATTACCTATGGATCTGGTATATAGGGCATTACAAAATTTTTAAGACGAATAATTGCATCTGTACAAACCACGCGGCACATGATTTTACCTCACCTAAAGCCTTTTATTTCCGCCTTTTTCCTGGTAGGATGCCTCCTCTCCAATCCGCTGCTCGGACAGACATTCGAGATTGCCCGACGCGATTCGGCCTACCAGGTATCCCTTGCTGACGGGAACCTCGTTTACCTGAGCGCACCGGAGGAGGGGCTCTGGTCTATTGCATTAGGATGGGAAAACGACTGGCCAGCCGATTGGCGCCACGCACAGCCCACCGTCTTGACCCGCCAGGGGGAATGGGCCGTACTGAGCGGCAAACTACAGCTCCCACAGGGTGAGTGGTGGTTCCAGGACGCGTACCGCACGGAAAACGGGAAAGTCAAGTGCATCCGGCGTTTCGAGTGGAAGGGAAAAGAAATCTTGGACCGGGTCACGCTATCGGTGCGCTGGGCAGTGCCCTCCGCGTATGCCAACGCTTTTTTGCCGGGCATTCTGTACTACGGCAATCCTTCCGGTGAAAAGAATGGGCCTCAAAACGTCGCGTGGCACCATGCCCAACCTGGAGAGGAAGCCTTTTTTGAAGAACACCGCTATCCCATGCCTTTCGCTGGGTACGAGTGGGCAAAAGGCGACCGTCACTACGGTGCGGCCCTCCATACGATACCGAGCCCTGTGTACCAGGGCAATCACTTTGACCAGTGGTGGTCCCTGGGCGTGAAAAACGGCCCGCTACACTCCGAATTGCAACTGCTGTCCGGCCCGATCGGCTTTAATCACCAGAGAAGCATAGCCAAAGCCCTCCAGCAAGGCCCTTTGCCGTACAAAGACACCTACCTGCGCATCCGCCCGGGCACGGTGATCGAAAAGACCTTTTACCTGGAAGCCTACCCGGTCAAAGCGAAAGGGTCGGGCTTTCAAAAACCGGTTTATACCTCCCTGGACCTCTTCAAGCCCTTCTACACCGAAGACTTGCCCCGGTACGAGGATATCCTCCGCTCGAAATACCGCTTTGCACAGTCGCGCTGGATAGAAGGCCCCGGCTATGCGGGCTTCAACATGTACCCCAGCCACGTCAAACCCCAAATCGTACTGGGATGGGCCGGGCAAAGCGAAGCTCCTGCCTATGCCCTGCAGGCATTGGCCGACGAACTGCACGATACGCTGCTCTGGCAAAAGGTGCAGCGCTCCATGGACCATATCATCCGCTCGCCCCTGGATGCCGAGGGCTTCTGCGTGATCTACGACGTCCAAACCCAGGCGTGGAAGGGAAAAGACCCGGTCTCTCAAGGCCAGGCGATGAACAGCATTGCCCTGGCCATAGAAGAGGGCCGGAAAAACGGAAAAGTACGCACAGCCGAATGGGAGGGCTTCCTACAGCGCGCCGCCGATGTTTTCGCCAAGCGCATCCTCTCCCCAGACTGGTCGCCCGTCAATACGGCAGAAGCGTTTTTTATCGCCCCGCTGTTGGCCGCACACCGCTTGCTGGGCAACGCACAATACCGCAAAGCCGCCTTTAAAGCCGCTGACTACTACGCCAAACGGCATTTGGACATGCAGGAACCCTACTGGGGCGGAACCCTCGATGCCACTTGTGAAGATAAAGAAGGGGCGTGGGGCGCCTTCCAGGGCTTCCTGGCCGCATACGAATCCAGCAAGGACCAACGCTACTTGGAATATGCCAAACACGCCTGTGATGTGACCATCAGCTACACCGCTGTATGGGATATCCCGCTGCCTGCCGGGAGATTGGCCGACCATTTCTTTAAAACGCGGGGTTGGACGGGCGTTTCTGCGCAAAACCAACACCTCGATGTCTTCGGGGTCGTCATCGCTCCCTCTGTATATAAAATGGGCCTTTATTTGGGACAGGAAGACCTCAAACGATTAGCGCGCACCATGTACCTGAGCTGCGGCCAGCTCATCGCCCCCAACGGTGCCCACGGCGAACAAATCCAGGAAACCAACTTCGCCCAGCACGGGGAGATGGACGATGTCTTCAAATTGCGGGGCGGATATTCCGAGAGCTGGACGGTCTTTTGGATCACCGCCCACTTCCTGCATGCAGCGGCACAGTTCAAAGCCCTGGGCGTCACGCTTTAGTGGAAAGCTCCAGGGACCAGTACGCAGGGCTTTCCGCACGAACCCTGAACCGCTCGTCTGAGCGATACCCGACGACCCAAAGGATTTTTCCGGTGGCATCTTCCAGAACCGTCACCTCTTGTTTTTTTAGCCTGTCCAGACGCAGGTCGGTGAGGAAGTCCTGGATCTTTTTGTGCCGGCCCCTCATGCCCGACGGGCAGAACCGGTCGCCGGGGCGCCACAAGCGCCAAACCAGGGGAAAGGACAGTGCATCTACCGGAACGAGGACTTTGTCGGTACCCGTGTGGCCCTTTTCCCTATCTATTTCCCGGCTGACGCTCAACCAAAGACCGTTCCGGGAATATGCTCCGGGGCCGGCGATCGCTACCTCCGGGCCGGGTTCTTCTTCCGAGCGCCCTGCTATCAGAAAGCACTGACGGTCAATCAGGCATACATAGGTGTCTGAATAGAAACGGCTGCCGATGGACGTATGGCGGCGGGACCAGATGTCCGCACATTGTACTGCGTTCAGCCCGTACGGGCGCAGCAGTTCGAACACTAGGGTTTCAGCGGCCGGGTGCTGCTCGAACAACAGCCAGTGCACACCGACCTTACCCGATTCGTCCCTGACCGCTTGCGCCCGATAGCGGGCAATGGCTTCTTCGTATAGCACAAGGGCTCCTTGCAGGGCATGCAGGGACTTCCCCGCTATAGTCCCGAAGCCGGGGGTAAGCGCTTCCAGGAGCGGCAGTACCTGATGGCGGATTTTGTTGCGCAGGTAATCGGTTTTGGCATTGGAGGAATCCTCCCGGTAGGGGAAGGCGT
>JBEGMH010000185.1:0-8007 GCA_041183125.1 Bacteroidota bacterium
TCCTTGAAGGCCTCTTTCTTAGTGAGTTCTTTCTGGGCCGTCCGGATTTTCCGGAGATAGTCGAGGATATGGTCGGTTTTGGAAGCCATGCCGTGCTATGGTTGTACGGCTTCAAAGATAGGGAAAAAGGAAGAATGAAGGGGCGTCTTTGGCAAATAAGTACTTATGGTGCGTCCTAGGCATCCGTCTGGCCAAGTACACCTTGCGCCACTACAACCGTCTTTCGACCTTTGTAAAAAAAAGACTTGTTGCGAGGGGTATCATCGAGGGGTCAAAAAGGCCCTTTTTTTTCCCACCTCGCTCACCCCTCGCAACAAGTTTAATGATCTCAATTTGACTCCATACTAGTAAATATACTATAAAAAAAGTACCTTTGATGCCATCAAATGATGGCATCATGGTGTATAAATATTACGAAGGAACCCCTCAAATCATCAATTTGGCCACCGAGATTGGCAGGCTATTAGGCGTCGTAGATGCGACACATCTCAGGAAGCCCCGGACTGAACTGAGGAAAAAAAATAGAGTAAAGACCATTCGAGCTTCCTTGGCAATAGAAGGGAATACGTTGAGCGAAGATCAGATTACGGCGATCATTGACCATAAGCGTGTAATCGGTCCTCCTAAGGATATCAAGGAGGTAGAAAATGCCATTCAGGCGTATGATAACCTTTCAAACTTTGATGCCTTTTCGAAGGAATCTTATTTGGAAGCGCATCGGTTGTTAATGTCTGGCCTGGTGGAAATGCCCGGCCAGTTCAGGACGGGTTCAGTCGGGGTAATGCAAGGGGACAGAATAGCGCATTTAGCCCCGCCGGGATGGAATGTGGACTATTTGATGACCGGCCTATTCCGGTATCTTAAAGAAGGGGAAGATAATCTGATCATCAAAAGTTGCGTGTTCCACTATGAGATGGAATTTATACATCCTTTTACAGATGGCAATGGAAGGATGGGGCGGTTGTGGCAGACCGTGATATTGATGCAGTCAAATCCCGTGTTTGAGTATTTACCGATCGAACAAGAGATCAAGAAGAGCCAGGAAGAATATTATAACGTATTGAGCCAATGCGATAAAGAAGGGCTATCCACAAAATTTGTCGAATACTTGTTGCGTAAGATAAAGTTGAGTTTAGAGGATTTGGTGAACCAACAAAGGGATAGTTTTACGGATATGGAGCGCTTGCATTACTTTCTCGACCAAACAGGTACAGGTGAGTTTACCCGGAAGGACTACCTAAAAATGTTTCCCAACCTATCCACCGCAACCGCTACAAGGGATTTGAGAAAAGGCGTTGAAGAAGCCATACTTTCCAGGCAAGGAACCGACCGCTTGGCCCGGTATCAAAAGAAGTAAAATCCACTAACCCAGCGCTACACCGTATCCGTCTGGCTATAGGGGCAAGCTATCTTATATTTTACAAGTCTTCAACAATAAGTACTTGAATTTCAGTAATATTTTTGAGTTTTTTATCATTCGTCATGAATATTCCACACCCCGTTTCAATGGCTACTGATAACTGAAGGGCATCCATTCCTCGTAAAAAACCGTATTTGGCCCTGAGTTTGTATGCAAACTCGGCAGTACCACGATCAATGATTTCAACGGGTATGTTCAGCGATTGGATAAATCTATCAAACTCATGAATTAACGCTTCTTTTTCTTTTCTAGTAGGCATTACGCCATATTCCATGATAGTGATGACGCTCGTCATGAAATGACTGTCATTGGATACTGCGTTCAAAATAAATGTTCTGACCCGATTTGCGAGTACTGGATGCCCTTCCACAAGGTATATGAACGGAGCCGTGTCAATAAATATTCTCATTTCAGTAGCGCTATAGCTATAGGTGGGCCGAACGGAGTTTTAAGTCCTATCATTTTCTCGAAGTGCATCCACGTAATCCTGCGCATCAGACTCCCAAGTTCCTTTGCCACTGCCTATAAGCTCATCCAACGCTTTTTCCGCCCGCCGTGTAACGTTTATCCTGTGCAGAACTTCCCTAAAAATTAGTTCTAACTCATTCGGATTTAGCGTATTGATTTCCAGTATTAAATTTTGTACTTTAGTCATACTTGTGTTTTAAAGCCCACACTAATATACAGAATCTTATCTTATTTTGTTCCTGCAAGAATTCCTTTTTTTATATCGCATCTAAATACTAATTTTTTTCCTGAAAACCAATATATTAGACTTGTTGCGAGGGGAATCATCGAGGGGTCAAAAAGACCCTTTTTTTTCCACAATGTGCCTTGTTTCGGTCATCTAAGGCGCTTAGACTTCCGCAAAAAGCCTTCGTGAAGATAAAAAATGACTCTTTTTTCCCCACCTTGCTCACCCCTCGCAACAAGTCTATTATATGGTTGCACGCACTACTTTTTGGGGTAATCCCCCCCAATACCCCCCTGCCAAAGTTGAAAAAAGCCGTACCTTAGCAGCGCAAAATGAACCGCCGTGTACTGCAAAACCAACATTTTCCATACCTTCTTATCGGCCCTGCTGCTGCCCTGCGGGCTGATCGCTCAAAATAACGCTGCTATGCACGTAATCCACTTACATGAAAACTGGCAATTCCACCAGTCTGGCCAGGAGTACTGGATGCCGGCTACTGTCCCCGGTACGGTACACACCGACCTGATGGCCAACGGCAAGATCGAAGACCCCTACTACCGCACCAACGAACGGGACGTGCAGTGGGTGGACAAAACCGACTGGGAGTACCAGCTCGCGTTCAGCGTGGATGCCAACCACCTCGAATACGACGCGGCCCACCTCGAGTTCCTGGGGCTCGACACCTATGCGGATGTCTATCTCAACGACTCCCTCATCCTACGGGCAGACAATTTCTTTATCGCCTGGGAAAAAGAAGTCAAAAACCTGCTGCGGCCCGGGCAGAACACCCTGCGCATCTTGTTCCACTCCCCCATCCGTATCGGCCTCGACAAATTGGCCGCGCACGGCTTCCCATTACCGGCCAGTAACGACCAGTCGGAAAATGGCGGCCTGGGCGATAAGGCCGTGAGCATCTTCCTGCGCAAACCCGGCTACCACTTCGGCTGGGACTGGGGCCCGCGCCTCGTCAGCATCGGGATCTGGCGGCCTGTCCAACTCCGCTTCTGGAACAAAGCCCGCCTGCGCGATGTCTTTTTCCGCCAGGATTCCCTCGACTCCGACCGGGCCCGCCTCACCGCTGTCTGTGAAGCGGAAGTACGCGAAGCAGGACGCTATACGCTCGAAGTGCGCAACGGCGACACCCTCATCGAGCAGCTACCCCTGGAGCTTAGCCCCGGCCATCATACGCTCAACGCGCTTTTCCACATAGACAACCCGCAACGGTGGTGGACCCGCGAACTGGGCACGCCCCACCTCTACCCGCTGCAGGTGCGCCTCCTGCGGGACAGCACCGAACTGGACCGCGTCGCCCACGCGGTCGGCCTGCGCACCGTGCGCGTCGTACGCGAACCCGATGCCAAAGGGGAATCGTTCTACATCGAACTCAACGGCCGCCCCGTTTTTAGCAAAGGAGCCAACTACATCCCCAACGATGTCTTCCTGCCCCGCGTGACCCGCGAAAACTATCGCCGCCTCATCTCTTCGGCAGTGGACGCCAATATGAATATGCTCCGCATCTGGGGCGGTGGGTTCTATGAGGAAGATTATTTCTACCAGCTCTGCGACGAGAACGGCATCCTCATCTGGCAGGATTTTATGTTTGCTTGCTCCATGTACCCGGGCGACCAGGAGTTCCTCGAAAACGTCGAAGCGGAAGCGGTCTATAACGTCCGGCGGCTGCGCAACCACCCCTGCATCGCCCTCTGGTGCGGCAACAACGAAATAGACATCGCCTGGGCCAACTTCGACGAGTTCAAGGGCTGGGGCTGGAAGCAACAGTACAACAAAACACAGCGCAAATACATCTGGGACGCCTACTACAAAGTGTTCCACCAGATGCTGCCGGCAGTGGTCGGGCAACACCACCCGGGCATCTTCTACTGGCCTTCCTCGCCGTATTTCAAAGACGGCGACCATGCCAGCAGCAACAACCAGGCCGGCGATATCCACTACTGGGGCGTCTGGCACGGCGAACACCCGTTCAGCGATTTCTACAACCACATCGGCCGCTTCATGAGCGAGTATGGGTTCCAGTCTTTCCCGGAACTGCGCACCGTCAAAGCCTATACCGAACCGGGCGACTGGGACATCGAGTCGGAGGTCATGGCAGCCCACCAACGCAGCGGTATCGGCAACCTGCGCATCCGCAGCTATATGAAAGACATGTACCAGGTGCCCCAAAACTTCGCCCAGATGCTCTACGTGGGCCAGGTATTGCAAGCGGAGGGCATGAAAATGGCCATAGAAGCACACCGCGCCGCCAAACCCCACAATATGGGCACCTTGTACTGGCAAATCAACGACTGCTGGCCCGTCGCCTCCTGGTCGGGCATGGACTACTACCAGCGCTGGAAAGCGACCCACTATTTTATCAAAAATGCTTTCTCGCCGGTGACGGTCTCCGCACAGGAAAAAGACAACGAGTTCCGCATCCAGGTCGTCTCCGACCTGCCGCGCGAGCTCAACCTGAATCTCGACCTGCGCGTACTGGATTTTGACGGAAAAACCCTCTATACCCGCAGCATCCCGGTCATGATGCCCGATAACGGCTCCGTACTCGCCGCCGCTATCCCCGCCGGGGAGCTGCGCAACGGCAAAAACGGCAGCGAGCGCGTACTGGAGATGGCCCTGCGCGAGGGCAACGATACCTTGCACCGCAACCTCGTCTATTTCCAGCCGGTGAAACACTTGAAGCTACCGTCCGACCCGGGCCTCAAAACGGCGGTCCTGCCCGACGACAGCGGGGAAGGCTACGTCGTTTTCGTGTCCAGCGAACGCCTCGCCAAGAACGTCTATCTCGACTTCCCGGAATGTGCGGGCTTCTTCTCCGACAACTACTTCGACCTGCTGCCCGGGGAGTCGGTCCAGGTGCGCTTCAAACCCGATGCGCCGAAAGGGCTCGGCACCGCCGACCTTCAGGTGCTTACGATTGCCGATACGTTGAAAAAATGATACCTGCCAGCGATACCATTGCCGCCATCGCCACCCCGCCGGGAGCAGGGGCGATCGGGATCATCCGGCTGTCCGGGCCGGATGCTGTCCCTATCGCCGACGCGTGTTTCCACGGCAAACGCCTCGGGGAGCAGGCCAGCCATACGATCCATTTCGGCACGCTGCGCGATGAACAAGGCCGCATCCTCGACGAGGTGCTCGTGTCCTTGTTCATCGCCCCCAAATCCTACACGGGGGAAGATGTGGTCGAGGTCTCCTGCCACGGCTCCCACTACATCCTGGAAGAGGTCCTGCGCCTCTTCCTGCGCCGGGGCGCACGCCTCGCACAGCCCGGCGAGTTCACGCTGCGCGCCTTCCTCAACGGGCGTATGGACCTGAGCCAGGCCGAAGCAGTGGCCGACCTCATCGCGTCGGCCTCGGCCGCGTCGCACCGCCTGGCGATACAACAACTGCGCGGCGGCGTATCCGAAGAAATCCGGCGCTTGCGCCAGGAACTCCTGGACTTCGCCAGCCTCATCGAACTGGAACTCGACTTCAGCGAGGAAGATGTCGAATTCGCCGACCGCAGCCAGCTCCACAACCTCCTGGACCGCGTGCGCAGCCTCATCCGCAGCCTGCTCGACTCGTTTCAGTTCGGCAATGCCATCCGGCAAGGCGTCAGCACCGTCATCGCCGGACGGCCCAACGCCGGCAAATCCACCCTGCTCAACGCCCTGCTCAACGAAGAACGCGCCATCGTCAGCGAAATCGCCGGCACCACCCGCGATACCATCGAGGAAACCCTCCACATCTCGGGCGTCTCCTTCCGTATCATAGATACCGCCGGGATCCGGGAAGCGCACGACGCCATCGAAGCCATCGGGGTGGAGCGCACCTTCGAAAAAGTGCGGCAAAGCGCTGTGTTGCTCTATGTGTTCGACGCCGCCCGCTGCAGCCCGGAACAGGTGCGGCAAGATATCGCGCAACTCCTGCACCCGGACCTGCGCGTGCTCGTCGTCGCCAACAAGATAGACCTCGCTCCGTCCGCCGACTTTGCCCACTTCTTCCCCGATCCCGACAGCCCGGTCAGCGCTGCGCAGTGGGTGCCCATCTCCGCGTCCCTGCGCACCAACCTCGAAGTGCTCAAAGAAAAACTCTATGCCCTCGTCGTCCGCGAAGACCTGCCCCTCGACGGGGCCGTGCTCAGCAACGCCCGCCACTACGAAGCCCTATATCAGGCCCTCGAAAGCATAGAAGAAGCCGCGCGCGGCCTCTACGCCGGCATCCCCTCCGACCTCATCGCCATGGACATCCGCCGCGCCCTCCACTACTTAGGCGAGATCACCGGCGAAGTCAGCGTCGAAGACCTGTTGGGGAATATCTTTGGGAAGTTTTGTATCGGGAAGTGATTTGTTTTCCTCATTTTAGCTGTCCTAACAATTGGGATAAGCACAACTGGACATTTTTTCAACTTTAGTACTGGCTTCGTTGGGGGGAGTAGTATGTTTTATATGCCATATTTTTGATTTCATTTGCTTTTTCAATTTAGAGAGCTTACCTTTACAGGGCTCTCTTTTCTATTTGGGTAAAGGAGTTCCGATGCTCGATATATCCAAAAATATACCGAACCTCTCGATAGGGTAATATTTAGCGGAGATATCCGTTGATAAAGATAAGTCGACTTGGTTAGAGCCGTTAGCTCTTATCGGGCCGCAACTAAGTCCTCGGTTTTTGAACCGAGGCTTTTTATTTCCTGACAATGCCATATTCATCATGTTTACTTGCCTGTTTAAGTAATATGGGCTCTAATTTTTTGAATTGATGTTCTAATCCGAATTTCTTAAGACTGCCCTTGGGATATTCCATACGATAAAGTATATGTGCAATAACATCGACTGATTGTAAAAAATATGAATGGTGGGAAGACCTTGAAAAGGTATCTTCAAGAATACTATCAATAGATGCGTTATATGTTCCTGTATAGTGAGAAGGTGTAGGGTTATAAACTCTCATTTTGCGTTGTAGGCTCATTAATTTTGAACTATCCGTATCATCGGCAACCACAATTCCCTTATCATTTCCGATCTTTTTTAAATAGGTGTCAAATCGTTGCAGAAGCCTTGACCAAGCTAAATTGAAAATATCTTCATTAGGATGCTCGCTAATTCTTAGACAAACATTTATTATTTGGGCTGTATCAAAAATTAGTGGTATTTCAGTGCAATAATCTTTAATGATGTTTAAACGATCACTTTTCTTAATTTTTTTGTACTCTTCTATTTTCTGAATTCGAATAAGCTCAGAAGTATGTAATTCTGTACGTTGGTTTAAGCCATATTTAGCTTTTAATGACTTACGAAACGCTTTTAAGCGAATGAGGTATTTGTCCCATTCGTTTTGATGAACAATCAGACCAGATAAAATAAAGTGGGGAGAACTCAAAGGGTGTTTTCCAGGGTCGCCACTTTCATCCACGTACATTATATACATATACTTATATTTGTTCTTCAACCTCAGTTTCCCCATCCATAACGCCTGCACCAGCCCTCAGAGACCCCGTTGGGCTCCTCCATGCCGATCCCCCTCGCCACCAGCCTATCCTATTTTTACGCTGTCGTACTCTGCTTCGCTTAGCCAAAAATCTTTGTCTATGAGTTTCATGCCTTGTCTCATCGCTTCAAGTTCTTATGTACTATTTTTATGGCCTCATACGCTACACTGGGCTCTTCCACCACCGTAGATTCTATTTTGTCTGCCATCCAAAGGGTGAGCAGTTCTTCTTCGTTTGCCTTTAAAAATCTGGCGATCTCGATAACTTGTTGTTTGGATGCGTTTCGGTCTCCCCGCTCAATCTTGCTCATTAAGGCGGTGTCCACTTCGAGGTGCGCGGCAACCTGTCGTAGGAGCAGCTCCTGTCCCTTTCTAAGTTCCCTTATCTTCTGCCCCAGGTATTTCATGGTAC
>JBEGMH010000186.1:0-2835 GCA_041183125.1 Bacteroidota bacterium
GTGGACCACCCTTCAGGTGCTGGGCTACCTCACGGCGGCCTACGAGGCACAGCGGGCTGCGCGGCTACCCTTGCGGCCCATCATCCCCTGCGTATTCCGCCACGGCAAGGGCAGGTGGCGGCTACCCGATGTACGGGCGTTGTTCCGGTCGGGGCACGGCCCGTTCCTGGACTACGTACCGACTTTCAATGTGCTGTACACGGACCTGGGCGGTATGTCGGAAGAGGAAATTGGGCAGATGGGGGAGGCGTGGCTTCGCTCTGCGCTGCTGACCCAGAAATACAGCCACGACCCTGCCGCGCTGATGGCCCGTTTCGAGCGGATTTTCACCCTTCCCCCGGAGCCTGGCGCGGGGAACTTTCTGCAAATCCTGATGGTTTATTTTTCAAGGCTCGTGTCCATTAGCCGGGACGCCTTCCGCGACCTAGTCTATGAGCTCCCCAAACACAAACAACCAAATATTATGACGCTGTACGATTCCATCCTCGAAGAAGGTATTGAGAAAGGTATTGAGAAAGGTATTGAGAAAGGTATTGAGAAAGGTATTGAGAAAGGTCGCGAAGAAGGCCGTGAAGAAGGCCGTGAGGAAGGCCGTGAAGAAGGTCGCGAGAAAGGTCGTGAAGAAGGTCGTGAAGAAGGCCGCGAGGAAGGTCGCGAGGAAACTAGAAAGCAAACGGTCCTGACCGGGTATAAAAATGGTGTCTCCATAGAAATCCTTTGCCTGCTTACGGGCTACAGCGAGGTACAGGTGTGGCAAATCCTGGCCAAGGCGGAAAACGCGAAGCAGGCTTAAAAAAGCGGCGTTATTAAACCTTTTTGCCTGTGCCCTATCCAAGTAGTCTAAGCACACAGAACCAATATGTCCGATGCCCAGGTACTCCGATGAGCAGATATTGGAACGGGTGCGCGACGCGCACACGCGGGAGCAGGGTTTTCGGATGCTGCTGGATGCGTATCAGGAGCGCTTGTACGGGCATATCCGGCACCTGGTAGGGGGGCACGACGATGCCAGCGATGTGTTGCAAAACTGTTTGCTGAACGTGGTGCGCAGCATCGGGCAGTTTGAGGGGCGCTCGGCGTTGTACACCTGGCTTTTCCGCATCGCGTCCAATGAGGCGATGACCTTTTTAGGGCGTCGTCAGCGGCAGGGGGTGGGTTCGCTGGACGGAGAAGCGGAGGGTGCCGCCCGTGCCCTGCAAGCGGACCCCTGGTTTGATGGGGATGCCCTGCAGGTTGCTCTACACCAGGCCCTGCAACAATTGCCCGATCGCCAACGGCAGGTGTTTACCCTGCGCTATTTTGAGGAGTTGAGTTACAGAGACATCGCCCAAATACTGGATGTATCGGAAGGGGCCTTGAAGGCGTCCTTCCACCACGCGGCTAAGAAAATAGAACGCTATATTGAAGAAAACGGAGTAGGTTAAGCACTCTATGTTGCTATGCGAGACAAAGAAGATCTGAAAAAAGAATTAGCGGACGTTGGGCCGCTGCTGGGAAGGCTTAAAGAGCGCCCTTCCGGGTACCGGGTACCGGAAGGATATTTCGAGGAACTGCGGGAGAAAGTGCTGTCGGCTGTGGCTGAAAAAGAGCCATCGGAAGCTGCGGAAGGAGAGAGGCGGTCTTCGTTCCGCAGGTTTTTGGTACTCCGTCCGGTCTTGGCTTATGCGGCTGCACTCGCATTGGTCCTGGGTGGCTGGTACGCATTTTCCAGACGGGAAAAACCGACGGAATGTACGGAACTGTCTTGTTTGAGTTCGGAAGAACTAAATGCTTTTATCGAGTTGCACATCGAGCAGTTTGATACGGGCACTATCCTCGCTGCGGGGGATGTAACGGCTCTGGGTACAGTTTTTGAGGTAGGCACAGGGGATACGGAGGAAAGTAGCGAGCTGCTGTTGCAGGCAGTGCAAGCCTTGGGCGAGGAGGAAATAGAGGCATTGCTGGACTAACTAAAAATCATAGCATGAAACCTATTGGTTTGATCATCTGTCTTTTATGCGGTATTTTGGTATCGCTCTCTGGCCAGCCCCGGCAGGCACCCCAGCAACGGGTACGGGCGATGAAGATTGCCTATATGACCGACCGCATGGGGCTAACCCCCGATGAGGCCCAGAAGTTTTGGCCTATTTACAACGAATACGAGCAGGAACAGCGCAAGGTTCGCGACAAGTACCGCCCTGCCGCAGACATCTCCGCGATCCCAGATACTGAACTGGAGCGCTTCATAGCGCAGCACCTGGACATGCAGGAAGAGGAATTGCGCCTGAAACGCGAGTACTTCGCCCGCCTGAAACGGGTATTGCCCATCCGCAAAATGGCCATCTTCCTGCAGGCCGAAACGGAGTTTAACCGGAAGCTGCTGCAGGCCCTGCAACAGCCGCAGGGCAGCCCGTCCCCCCGACGCTAAAATGTTCTAACTGAAAAATTAAATATTTGATAATCAATTTTTTATTTGTATAAACCTCCTTTTTTTTGCCTGATTTTACGGGAACAAAACCCGTTGTTCTGTCCCTTGACAGATATATAAAAAAGTAGTTGCTTTGGGGTTCTAAAATGGTGTCTGGGATATTGTCTTTTAGCGGAATATCCCGGATACGTGCTAAAACAGAACCCTTTATGTACGCAACTACACCCCCTTTCCGCATTGCATTGGTCCAGAACCAGCTCTGGGCTGCCCGGCGTTTTCGCCACGGCCTGATGCGCGTCCTGCGCAAAGAAGGATTTCAGGTCTCCATTATAGCTCCCTTTGATGAAAAAGACGGCCCCCTGCGCCAGGCCTTAGAGGCCGAGGGGTTCGAGGTGCTGTGTTGGCACCGTCCCCGCCATACCCCCCGG
>JBEGMH010000187.1:0-9658 GCA_041183125.1 Bacteroidota bacterium
CCCGCTTGAGGCCATACGTAAACAGGACGTAGCCGCTGCCGAGTTGTATGAAGCCCAGAAAGGCCAGCATCGCCCAGTCGGCCCCGGTAGGTGCTTGCCCCTGCAACACAAAAGGGAAAAAACCCAGGAATACCAGCAGGTTGCCCTGAAAAATCGCCGCCTCATGCCGCTCAGGCGGGTTGAAGCGCTGCGCCAACATCATCCCCGCCAAAAACACCCCCGACAACAGGGCCAGCAGATTGCCCCGCATGTCGCCCATTTGCAGGTCGCCCACAAAAAATAAAGCCATCCCGACAAAACATACCACTACCGTGATGGTATTGATGCGCTTCACACGGTGCCGGAACAACAAAGGCTCCAACAAAATGAGGTAGATCGGCGCCGTATATTGCAGAAAAATAGCGTTTGCAGCCGTCGTGATCTTAGTGGCCACGACGAAACAACTCACCAAACCGGCGTAGCAGATGGATACCAGGAGGATATTCCACGACCATTGCCATACTTTTTTCCAGAACAACACCGCAAACAGCAGGGCGGCAAACAAGGCGCGCAGGCTGAGGATAGCCTGCGCGTCTATATGGATCAACTTAATGAACAGACCACCTGTACTCCACAGGAAAGCCGCTAACAAAATAGCCGCTAACCCCGACTGGTGCCCATTCCATCTCTGTGGCATCATCGCTTACACCCATTTTACCAGGCACAAATCCTGCGGGTGGGGCAGCGACGCATGGCGGGGATACAATCGGAACCCGTATTCGTACACGCCCCATACCTGCGGGAAAATCTCCGCTGCAAAGGTCGTCGAATACTCGTTGGAATCCACCACCTGCAGCTCCTTGTGGAAGCGCAGGTCGAGCTCGTTTTCCGACAGGCGTTTGAAGAAGATCGCTTCCATGCCGAGCTGCTCCTTGGGAATCCCGTTGTGGGCCACCTTGATGCGTACTTTGAACGACTCCCCGAAGTGCAGGGAGAAATTATCGGAGTCGAACACGTCTTTTTCCAGCAGGTGAACCCCCTCCCAGCGTTCCGCGACCGTCTGTTTCCAGGCGGCCAAGTCGCGGGCGGCCGAAAAGCGGTTTTTGCGCAGCACCTGCGTGCGCGCATACAGCTTGTGGTAGAACTGCTGCATATAGTCGTCGAGCTGCCGCTTCATCGTGAAGCGCGGCCCGATTTTGGAGATGGTGTTGCGGATAATTTGTAACCAGGAAGCAGAAAATCCTTCCGGGCCGTCCTGGAAGTACGTGGGCAGGAGGTCGTTCTCGAGCAAGTTATAGACCGTTTCCGCGTCTAACTCGTCCTGTAGTGCGTTGTCGGTGTACGCCGCATCAATGGGGAGTGCCCAGCCGGCACCCGGGAGGTAGCCCTCTGCCCACCAACCGTCGAGCACGCTCAGGTTCATCACCCCATTTAGCGTCGCTTTCATGCCGCTCGTACCCGACGCTTCCAGGGGGCGCGTCGGCGTGTTGAGCCAAATATCTACGCCCTGGACCAGCATCTTGGCCAACTCCATGTCGTAGCCTTCCAGGAAAATGACCTTCCCCACAAATTCAGGCCGGCGGGAAATGTGGATGATTTCCTTGATCAGCGCCTGCCCGGGATGGTCGGCAGGGTGTGCTTTGCCCGCGTACAAGAAGATGAGCGGCCGGTTGCTGCGGTTCATCAGCTCCTTGAGGCGCTCGATGTTCTTGAACAACAGGTGCGCGCGCTTGTACGTCGCAAAACGGCGCGCAAACCCGATCACCAATGCGTCGGGGCGTATTTTTTCAATCGTCTCAAAAATGGCGGAGGGCTTCTCCCCCCTGCGCGTCATATCTTCGCGCAATTTGATTTTTACTTTATCTAAAAGTCTTTTTTTCAGATACTTGCGCACTCTTACAATCTCTGCGTCCGGGATTTCCCGCACGCCTTCCCATTTTTCCAGGTTGGACTGGTCGCTCAGGAAGCCGGTACCGAGGTGCTTCACGAACAACTGGTGCCACTCGTTGGCGATCCAGGTCGGGTAGTGTACCCCGTTGGTCACGTACCCGATGTGCGACTCCTGTGCGTTGTACCCGGGGTACAACACGCTGAACATCTGCTGTGAAACCTTGCCGTGCAAACGGCTCACCCCGTTCACTTCCTGGCTCAGCCGAATGGCCAGGTGGCTCATCGAGAACAACTCCGCGCTGTCGTGGACGTCTACTTTCCCCAGGCCCACGAACGTTTCCCAGGAAAGGCCCATCTGCGCGATGTAGTCGCCCAGGTATTGGCGGAGCAAGTGCTCGGGGAAGTAATCGTGCCCAGCCGGTACCGGGGTGTGCGTAGTGAACAGGGAGGAAGCCCGCACGAGCTCCTTCGCGACCGGATAGGTCAGGCCATTGTCCTGCAAGTGCTCCCGCAAGCGCTCCACCCCCATGAAGGCAGCATGGCCTTCGTTGCAGTGGAAAATGTCCGGCTCAAGGCCCAGGGCGCTCATCAGGCGAACCCCACCGATGCCCAGTACCATCTCCTGCTTGAGGCGGTGTTCGTTGTCACCGCCGTACAACTGGTGCGTGATGGAGCGGTCTTCCCAGTTGTTGTCGGGGATGTCCGTATCCAAAAGGTACAAAGGGATGCGGCCTACCGGCAAGGTCCATACCTTGGCATGAACGGTGCGGCCGGGGAAGTCTATTGCCACCTTGAGCCACTCGCCGTTTTTGTCGCGCACAGGCGACATCGGCATTTTGGTGTACTCCTGTGGCGGGTAGTGGTTTACCTGGTCGCCGTGCAGCGAGATAGACTGCTGGAAATAGCCGTAGCGGTACAACAAGCCGATGCCCAGCATGTCCACGTTGCAATCGCTGGCTTCTTTGAGGTAGTCGCCGGCGAGTACGCCCAGGCCGCCGGAGTACAGGCGCACCGAAGCGTGCAGCCCAAATTCCATGCTGAAATACGCCACCCGGGGGCCGGAAGCGTTCTTTTTGTCTTCTAGGTAGGTGTGGAACCGGGCGATGACCCGCTCCAGTTTTTCCATGTACGCCCGGTCTTCGAGCAGGGCCGCTGCCCGCTCTACCGAGAGCTGGTCCAGTACCGCAATCGGGTTATAATGCAAAGCTTCCCACTTCTCGGGGTCAGCCCCTGTCAAAAGCTCTATGGCCTCCTGGCTCCAGGACCACCAAATATTGTGGGCCAGTTCCTGCAGGGGGAGCAACGGGTCGGGCAGCTTTGACTCGATAAATATGCGCTTGAGTTGGATTGAATTGTCCTGTAGATGACCTACCATAAACACGTTTTTATGAAAAAATCTAAGAATCAGGATGTGCAGACGTTGTTGGTTAGGCGGGGCAAAGATATTTAATGTATGCTAACCAAAACCATTTTCCCCCTGCTTTCGTGTTTATTTTTTCGCGCGCCAGGCCGTGCTGCCCGAAAAGGCGTGAACCTATCGCGGGTAGAGGCGGGCTCAAAAAGCCTTAGGACGGGCCAGTTTTTGCCGGATCCGGGTGAGGGATTGCCGCTCGATACCGAGGTAGGAAGCCAAATAGGACAAGGAAACCCTGTTGAACAGATCGGGGTGCGCCTGGATGAACTGGAGGTAACGGGCTTCAGCGTTGTCAAAAAGAAAGGACTCTATGCGGGCTTGCTGTATTTTCAGTACTTCCTCGGCAATCAGCCGCCCGTATCGTTCGAGGTTGGGGAAGCGTTCGTACCCCTCCTGGATATGCTGGTAACGCAACGTGAGTAGGACGGAGCGTTCGATACATTGGAAGGAATAGGTACAGGGCGCTTGGGTGATAAAGGATGAATAATCGGTTGCATAGTTTCCCTCCCCAATGAATTTGACCGAAATCTCATCTCCGTTGTTGTCCATATAAAAAGCCCGCAGGAGGCCTGAGCATACAAAACCGATTTCTTGTTGCACGGTGCCGGCATGGATAAAGAAATCCCTGGCGTTGCGTTCCACAACGGTCAACCCCCTTTCGAGGTAGTTCAATTCTGCTTCGCCCACTTTAGGGCAAAGGGCCTTTACGGAATGTAGATAGGTTGTAATGGCTTCTTTCAACGGCAACGGTTTGTGGGATCATTTAAAGAAGTACGGATAACATTGGGGGCCTTCGACTGGCTGTCGTTGTTCTGGCCCAATAAAAACAGCAGAGGGAAATGCAAGCGCTTATGCCACGATTTCTCACTGTGGTCCTCGCCTGGAAAGTACTTCGTAACCCAGTGGCTTTCGGTGTATTTTTTGCTTTTCATCACGCTATCTACTTCCCGTTGAATGTTTGGATAAAGCGCATCCAGGGTTTGATCGCCACAGTCAAAGTAAATTTTATGCTTGCCCGGGTGAGGGAGGCGCTTCGTCAGGTATTTAACGAACGCGCCAGGAATGGGATTGTTTTCTAAGGTGAACGTTCCAACCCAATGTGTTGATAAGCAAGCTGCCCCACCAAATACGTTCGGGTATTCACAAAGGGCATAGAGCGAAATGAGCCCTCCCATACTGCTGCCTGCAACAAACGTGTTTTCCCGGTTGGTCTTTACGGAATATTTTTGTTCGATAAACGGTTTTAGTTCTTTTACCATGAATTGCAGGTATTTGTCGGACTGTGGGTAAAAGGCATCCTTTGTCCTTGCTGCCCGTTCCAATTGTGCTGCAATCGTGTCCTTTTCGACCGGTGTGAGTCGTTCAAAAGGCTTTTGGGGAAAGTACTCCGCGTGCCTCGTTTGTCCGCCGTTCCAAATGCCAACTACGATAAAGTTTTTGATGGTATGAGCGGACAATAATTCCGATGCCACATCATCTATATCCCAGGACTGCTTGCTCCAGGATTGGGACGGGTCGTACAAGGCTTGTCCATCCTGCATATACAGCACGGCATACTTTGTTGCGTCGGAATAGCCCTGTGGCAACCAGATATCAATATTTTTAGCTGCCACATATTTTGATTGAAAATTTTCAATTCGCTCAATCTTGCCGCTCACTACTTCGGGCAGGGCATTTTGTGCCATGATCTGCGTTGACAGTGCTAAAAAGATCCAGAGTTGCCCTGTTTTTGGGTACATCGTTTTATAGGTTTGGCCCGCCGCTTGCGCGGGGAGATTTAATGGTTTTTAACAAAGTTATTAAATTCTGTCTTTCCGGTAGCGCTTTCGAACAGGGAACCATGTTCACCCCCAACGATCTCGACAAACTGTATGTTCTGACAATTCGTACAACTGGACACATCCTGTTTAAAAGTTGGCCATGAGTACATTTGAATCGGAGAGTCGTTTAACCCTTGAACAAATAAAATATCGGATTTGAACCCTTTTGTAAAATTAAGTAACGATCTTTGAAAATATGGGTTGGGGTTGTTAGCGGTTGTACCGTACACACTTTTTAGTTGGGTACAAACAGCACCCGGTTGAATTTGACCATTTTCTTCTAACTGGCACCTATATACAAGGTTTAGAGGGCCAGGTGCATTGGCAATAACCCCATTGGTTTGATGCATGGTATTCAGTCTGGTCACCAAATAGCCTCCTTGAGAGTGCCCTCCCAGGAAAATTTTACGTATTGTTATTCCCAATTCTTGACTTGCTTTGTTTTTCAACCATAATAAGGCTGCTTCGCCTCGTACAATATTATCGCCTAACAATACATTTTCTTGAGGATAGACCGCACTCACGATCATCATATCTTTTCTGTCTAAAATCCCTTTGAACTTGTCGAGGGTAGTATTGGCTGCCGTCATGAGGTTGCTATCGAATAAAACGCTGCCGTGGAACACCAATAATACATCTACTTCATTTAAAGCAGGTTTGTCGATCACAACATCAACACTGATATTGTTGTAAGAGATGGTTTTGGTCTGCCTGTACGCGGTTGCGGAGTCGGGTGATGGCAGTTGTACGTCTTTTGTGCAAGAAAACAAAAGGAGTGGTATTCCGAAGAGTGTTCTCATTTTTTTGTTTTAAACCGTTGGACTGTTGCTGTTTATAATCGTTTAACGACTTTTGGTCAAACTTTTATTGCCGCACATCCTCAAGTGCGTGCCCGAAAAATCTTAGCCGCCCCCCAGCCACCCATTTTTGCAGTTTTCTTGGCTATTTTTGCAGCAGTTTTCTTCTGTACAGGCAGCCTACCTTTACACCGAACCGCAGAGGGTATGGCCCAGATGTCAAGCAGCCTGGATGAGCACCTGTTTGCGTGGAGTAGATTTTATTTTTTCACCTTTTAAACGGTATGGACATGACAGCGGAAGAATTATTGGAGGCGTACGCCAGAGGGGAAAGGGATTTTCAAGCGGCTGACCTGCCATTGGATATACCCGCTACCCGGTAAAACGGGCGTTTGCAAAACGCCCTTAGCCGGCTTCGACAATTTTTTCAACCTGAAATTTTAATGCCGGCAGATCGTTCCGGATGATTTCCCAGATCACCCTAGTATCTATCCCAAAGTATTGGTGGATTACTATGATCCGCAACCCGATGATTTGGCTCCAAGGAACCCCTGGTGTTTTTTCCCGGAGTTCGGGAGAGATATTCCTACAGGATTCCCCGATTACCTGAAGTTGCCGAATACAAGCATCCTGCATCATTAGGTTATTAGAAAAAATCTGAAAATCAACATTATACGTATAATCCTCTATTGTCCGGATGGCATCCAGCAAGTGTAGTAGCCGTACCCTGTCCCCAAATTTATCGGGCATAAATCAGCACTTTTTCACGGTCAATGGTAGGTTTAAGATACTTGGAAACCCCATTTTCAGAAACCAGGTCCACCTCTTGGTGCAATAACTTTTCCAGGTCGAGCTTCATTTGTATGAACAACAATCCTATGGGCTGGGAATAGTCCAATTCTACGAGGATATCCACATCGCTGTCCTTTGTTGCTTCGCCCCTGGCAACCGACCCGAACAGGTACGCTCTGTGCACCGGTTTATTGGCCAGGTAGGCCTTAATCTGTTGGATATTTTCTTTGCTCAAGTTCATTTCAGCTCCCGAATCGCTACCCATCTGATCACGAGGAAACCCTCCCGGATAATATCCTTTTGGGCACTACCGCTTTGCAAGATACCCCATTCCCCCGAGATCCTCAAGCGCATACCCGAAAAATCTTTGCTTCCTCGTTGTATCCGCGCAATACCGCGCGCCGCATTGGATGTACCCCCTACCGTCGTAAGAGCGGTTGGTATCTGGAAAACAAGAGGAACTCAGGCCCCCCAGCCACCCATTTTTGCAGTTTTCTTGGCTATTTTTGCAGTTTTCTTCACTGCGGGCAGCCTACCTTTACGCCGAACCGCAGAGGGTATGGCCTAGCTATAAAAAACCTCGGATAGAATATGCCCTTGCGCTTCTTGGATTGCTTTTTTAAACACCTTAAATGATCTTGATATGACACAAGAAGAATTATTGGCCAGTTATGCTGCCGGAAAGCGGGACTTTAGCGGAGCAGACCTGAGCGGGGCCTATCTGACAGAAGCCGTGCTGGTGGGCGCTAACCTGAGCGGAGCCAACCTGTACAGGGCCAACCTGAGCCAGGCTACCCTGGGCAAGGTCAACCTGGAAGGAGCCAACCTGGAAGGGGCCTTCCTGATTGGGGCGAACATAGAGGCTGCCAAGCTAAGTGGGGCTAATCTGCACGCGGCTGACCTACGCGAGGCCAATCTGCACGCGGCTGATTTGAGCGGAGCGGACCTGAGCAAGGTCAACCTGATTGGAGGCAACTTGAGCGGGGCCAACCTGAGCGGGGCTAACCTGGACAGTACCAACTTAAGCGGAGCAGACCTGAGTAGAGCTGACCTAACCGGAACCAACCTGCGTGGGACCGACATCGAAGACGCCAACCTCGACGGGGCTATCGGCGTGAGCTTTGACTAAAACAATAGACTTGTTGCGAGGGGTCAGCGAGATGGGAAAAAAGAGTCATTTTTTATCCACACGAAGGCTTTTTGAGGGAGTCTAACTGCCTTAGATGACCGAAAAAAGGCACAGTGTGGGAAAAAAAGAGCCTTTTGACCCCTTGATGATTCCCCTCGCAACAAGTCTAATAGATTTTATTTTTCACTTATTTCAAGAGTATTACCATGACAGCAGAAGAATTATTGGCCAAGTATGCAGCGGGAGAACGGGAGTTTGCAAAAGCCGACCTGAGGGAGGCTGATCTGAGCGGGGCCGACCTGAGCATGGCCAACCTCAGTGGGGCCAACCTGAGCGGGGCAAATCTGGGTATGGCCTTCCTGCGCTACGCCAACCTGAACGGGGCAAACTTGAGCAAGGCGGACCTGGGCGGGGCCGACTTGAACGGAGCGGACCTGGGCGGAGCAAACCTGAGTATGGCCGACCTAAGCGGGGCCGACCTGAGCGATGCCGAACTTCGTGGCGCCAACCTAGAGGATGCCATGGGCGTCTAAGTCTAAGTGTTCCGGAGGGTTTTGGGCTTGTGTGAAAAGGTCTTTTTATACAAGCCCTACCCCGGGAATGGTTGCTATACGCGATGGCACCGCTTGGGCATGCGGGCAATGTGCGGCATCCGGGGTTTGCCCTGCCCCAGGTTCCCAAACTTCCATTTCAGCAATAGTTCTGTATCTTTGTGCCAAAAGTAGAATGCAGTACCGATGAGCAAAAGACTTCCACTGGGGCTACAAGATTTTCGAAAAATCATCGAGAATGATTTCAAGTACATCGACAAGACCGAGTACATCTACCGGATGGTGAGTAAGCCAGGGGCGTATTTCCTTTCCCGTCCCCGTCGTTTTGGCAAGTCCATCACAGTGGCCGTGCTCCAGGAGTTGTACAGTGGCAGCAAAGAGTTGTTCCGAGGCTTATGGATTGAAGACAAGTGGGATTGGAGCCGCAAATATCCGGTGATTCGGCTTTCGTTTACCTCTATTGGGTTTCAAAGTCTGGGGCTGGAGGCTGCTTTGAAACAGGAGTTGAACATTCAAGCCAAAGCTTTCGGCCACAGCCTCGAAAACGAGGGCAACGCGGGTAAGTTCAAGGAGCTCATCACCAAATTAGCCCAGCAAAACAAAGTGGTTGTTTTAATCGATGAATACGACGCGCCCATTATCAATTACTTGGGCCAAGAAATAGACAAGGCCTACCAAAACCGAGAGCTTTTAAAAGAGTTTTATACCGTCTTAAAAGACCTCGATGCTGCTATTGAGTTCGTGTTCCTCACCGGCGTCAGCAAGTTTTCCAAAGTAGGTATTTTCTCCGGGCTGAACAACCTCACCGACTTGACCATGCTGACCGATTATGCCACCATGTTGGGCTATACCCAGGCAGAATTGGAAAGCAATTTTGCCGAAGAATTGGAAGAAACTTCCCGCTTTTTAAATTTGAGTAAGCAGGCTTTATTGGACAAAATCCGCTTGTGGTACAATGGCTATCGCTTCCATGCTAAGTCTGAAACGGTCTACAATCCGGTTTCTACCAACCTGTTTTTCAACCAAAAAGAGTTTGAAAACTTCTGGTTCGCTACCGGAACCCCCACCTTTTTGATCAACCTGTTGAAACAAGAGGGCTTATACGACCTTGAGCACCAGGAACATACCCAACTCGACTTCGACAGTTTTGACCTCGAAGATGTAAAGGCTTACGGGCTACTCTACCAAACTGGCTACCTGACCATCCAATCCAGGAACGAATTTGGCTTGTATATCCTGGATTACCCCAACCATGAGGTCAAAAACTCCATGTACGCTTACTTGTT
>JBEGMH010000188.1:0-3425 GCA_041183125.1 Bacteroidota bacterium
CAGCGCCAAAAACAGGGTGCAAAGTACGGCGATCAACAGGGAGTGCGGGCCTGTCCAGCGCAGTATTTTGTGGGAAAAAAACGCAAAGCCCAGCGGGTTGAGCGGAGGCCACCACATCCGCCGGAACCGGGCCATGTTCTGAAAGTTGCCCGCCCCGATGCGCTTTTTTCGGCGAAACTCTACCTCGATGCGGTGGGTAGCCCCTTCCAACACCCGGGCTTCGGGGTCGCTGATGGCTTTTCCACCGCGCGCAAGTGCCTGCATGGCGATGTAGAAGTCGTCTACCAGGAAATTGGGCGGTACCGGCTCGAAGTGCGTTGCCCGCAGCGCGTACCCCGCGCCGAAGGGGCCGATCATGGTGCCCCAGAGCAGCCCTTCGCAGTATTTCAGCCGGGCTTCCCCGCCGAGGTAGCGGCCTTCTGCGCGGGAAATCCCCGCCGCCTGCTGCCCCTGGGGCAGGATGACGCTGTCCACGACGGCGATATCCGGCGCTTTGAAATGGCGCAACAGTTTCAAGAGCGTATCTTCCAGAAACAGGATATTGGCGTCGGTGATGAGCAGGACATGGTCTGGGCCGCGGCCATCGGTTTCCAGGGCTTCGGCGGCCAGGGCGTTGATCACGGCCGGCTTGCCCCGGCGCTGGTCGAAGCGCCGGAACCGGAGCCAGGGGCAGGTCCGGGCGTATTCGGCGGCGAGGGCGTCGGTGCTATCGGTGGAGGCATCGGAGCCGAGATATACCTGCAAGCGCTCTTTTGGGTACTGCGCTGCGGCGATGCTGTCCAATTTTTGCCGCAGCACTTTTTCTTCGTTGTAGGCCGACATCAGGATGGAGAGCCGGGGCAAGGCCGCCGTTTCCTCCTCTCCATAGCGCGCATGGCGAAAGGTTTTGCCCCGGGCCATGCCGCGCAGGAGCAGCGGATAGAGCCCATAGGAGTACAGCAGCGCTCCCAGGCAGCCCCAGCAAGCGATTTCAAGCAAGGTCTCCGTCATATCCTTTTGCGCTCGGCTGCCCCGGCAGCGAATGTATCGTTTCCAATAGCTTTTTTGCCAGTGCGTCCCGGTCGAAATGCGTGCCGATGAAGGCCCGTGCGCGGCGGCCGATTTCCCGCACCTGCTCCGGGTGGTCGTACAGATAGCGGAGTTGTGCTACGAACTCGGTGGGGGTGTCGGCGACCAACACCTCCTGTCCGGCGCGGGCGGGAATACCCTCCATGCCGATGGAGGTGGACAAAACGACTTTTCCCATCGCCATGCCCTCGATCACCTTGATGCGCACCCCGCTGCCCGACAAGATGGGGGCCAACAGCACGGGATGGCGCGCCATGAACGCACGCGCGTCTTCTACTTCGCCCAATACCCGGGCGTTGGGACCGTTGAATTGCCGGGCCCAGGCGGGCATATTCCGGCCTGCCACCTCGAGCTGCAGGTTCGGAAACGCGCGCTGCAGCTCCGGCCATACCGACGCCATGAACCAGCGGATGCCCTCCGCGTTGGGGGCCCAGTCCATGGCTCCGATGAAGCCCAGCGACAGCGGCCCTTCCGCCTCACTGCCGTCGGGATATTCACCGAGGGATACGCCCACGGGGAAGGCGATGCCCTTCCCCTGAAAGCCCATCGCCCGAAAACAGGCCAGGTCGCGCTCCGTGATGGCCAGCAGCAGGTCGTAGTAAGGCAGCATAGCCTGCTCGTAGCGCCGCAGTTTTTTTGCCAAATAAGAGAGGTACCAGCGCTTGGGCCCCTGCGGCAACAGCGCGGCATGGCGCTCCCAGACCTCACATTCGACGTTGTGGGCCCGCAGGATGACCGGTGCCGCGCTGTGGCGGCGGATGGTTTCGATATAGGGCGACAGGTAGGGCGTTTCCAGGAGGAACGCATCGAAGGGCTCTGCGGAGAGCCACTCCTCCAGGGCCTGGGCGAAGCGCTTTGATTGGAAGCGGGAGATGTGGTAGGATTCGTCTGAGAATAGATTGGCAAAGGCGCCCAGGGGGGTGATGCGGTTGTCCACTTCCGCCATGCGCACCTCGCGGTAGTGCGCTAGTGCGGCAGGCCAGCCCTCGGCCGGTTTGCGGAAGAAGTGCCTGCTGGTATTCATCGCCAGCAGGCACAGTTCCGCGCCCGCGTCCCGGAGGGATTTCCCCATGGCGTGGATGGCCATGGTTTCCCCGTCGGCGAGCGGGTACGGGAATTTCTTGCACAGGTGCAGGATGCGCAACATGCGGGATTTAGTTGCTCAACACATTATTTGCCCGGTTGATATCGGCCATGCGCATCGAAGGGTCTATTTCGACCCGCAGGATATCGGCTTTCGGCGTCGGCAGGTTGAGGCGGTAGTAGGGGTTCACCCAGGACCAATCGGCCTCGACCCGGTATTTGGCTTGAGCATCTTCCGCTGGTTTGGCCCCCCGCATGATCTGCAGCGGGATGTGCACGATTTCCGAAGAACCGTTGCGGTAGGTGATGCGCAGGTCTATCGGCATCGGCATACGGCCGGCGCGTTCCAGGGTGAGCACTGTTTTTCCATCGAGTTCTTCGAGGGCTTTGACCCCATAATCTATGGTAGCGGTGGTATTTACGAAATATTCTTTGTACCAGTCCAGCTCCAGCCCGGACACTTTTTCCATGATGCGGATAAAGTCGTTGGGGTTGGGGTGTTTCATTTTCCAGGTGTAGTAGTAGCGCAGCAGGCCTATGTCGAAGGCCTGGCGTCCGATGATGTATTCGATCTGTTTGAGGAACACCCCGCCTTTGCTGTAGGAGCCGATGCTGTAGGCACGGTTGGTGTTGAAGTGGTCGGCATGGGTGCTCAGCGGTTCTTCGGTGCCACTTTTAGCCAGGGCGAAGTAGGCGCCGTAGTTGCCGGCGAAAGGAAACTCGACCGCTTCACCGGGCAGCAGGCCTTCCTGGCGCAGGTAGTTGGTCACTTCGTCAGTCGCGTAGTCGGTGAAGCCTTCGTCCATCCAGGCGTAGAGGCTCTCGTTGCTGCCCAGGGCCATCTGGTACCAGGAGTGCATCAGTTCGTGGACCGACACGCCGACCAGGCCTTCGAGGTCGCCTTCGCCGAGGATGAGGGTAGCCATGGGGTATTCCATGCCTCCGTCACCGCCCTGGATAAAGGAATATTTTTTGAACGGGTACTGCCCGAAGCGCTTGTTGATGTAGTCGAAAGCGCGGTCCATGATCCCGGGCAGGGCGGCCCAGGTTTGCTCCGTTTTGCTGTTTTTCTGGTAAAAAAAGTGGAGGGCCAGGCCGTCTTTGCGGTTCAGCACGGTGTGGGTGTATTCGGGGTCGGCGGCCCATACGAAGTCGTGTACATCCTGGGCTTTGAAATGCCAGTCCAGTTTATCGCCTTTCGGTTGCTTGACCTTTTGGCCGGGGGCTTCGTAGCCGTGGCCGATGGCTTCCGGGTTTTGGAGGTATCCGGTAGC
>JBEGMH010000189.1:0-3751 GCA_041183125.1 Bacteroidota bacterium
GCAGGATAGCGTCGGGCGTGGGCGGGGTGGTGGAGGGCGAACGACGGCCGCTCAGGAGCACCCAGGGGTCGGGGCAAATGGAAAGCCAGACCTCCCGCTGTTCGGGCAGTGCCACTCCCGGAAAATCGCCTTCCTTGCCCAGCATGTCGAGGATGACCTGAAAATGCAGGTGGGGAGGCCAGTTTCCGTTGCCCGGCATAGCGCCCATGCGACAGAACGCCTGTCCGGCAGCAACCGCTTGCCCCACGGATACAGACTCCAGGGAAGCCTCGTCGAGATGCCCGTAAAGGGTATAAAAACGCAGTCCTGGCACCGGGCAATGCTCCAGTAGGATGGTCGGCCCGTAGTCGCGGTCGCCGAGGTTGTTGGCAAAGCTGTGGACTATCCCGGGCAGGGGGGCGAAGACAGGCGTTCCCGGCGGCATAAACACATCCAGGCCGATGTGGACGCTGCGCCACTGCGGCCCCTGGTTGCCCGTCTGGGCAAAGGCATCGCTGGTATAGAGCGCCCGGGTTTCATCGTACCGGCCCATTGCGATATCGGCACCAGCATCCTCCATGATATGGCGGATGCTGCGCTCCATGCGCTGCGCATCGTGTACGTTTTCTATGTTGCCCAGTTCCAGGCTGCCCACGGACAGGTCGAGCCATCGGACAGCGGGGGCCGACAAATCGCCGGGCACCAGGGAGCCCAAGCCACAAGGATGGGCGCTTGCCCAAGCGACAAAATCCAGATGTGCCGGGCAGGGGGGAAGTCCGCAGGCATGGCGGAAGCAATAACGGGCCAGGGCAGAGGGAATCGCTTGCCAGCGCAGCATCAACTCCCAGGCCGGCCGGTCGCTGATTTGCAGGTATTCGTTTTCGGGTTCTTCTTCTATATTGATGGCCGAGCAGGTCACGCTGATCAGCAGGCGGGCACCGACCAGGGCGTAGAGGGCGTCGAGCTCCGCTTCCTGCAGGGGGTAAACCCGGTGGTAGCCTTTCACCAGGGAAACAGCTGCCTGCAGGGGGTCGGGTTTGTGCATGGCCGAGTAGGCGATGCCGATGGCCAGCTCGTTCACGGTATGCGTAAAGACCATATCCCCGAAATCAATGACGCCCGGTGCATCGGGGTGGAGGTGATTATCGTCAATCAGGATATTGTAGTCGTTGGCATCGTTATAGTTGACGCTTTGGCGCAGCACGGGGAAGAGGGACATGGCCTCCCGTTCGAAGCACTCCAAAAACCAGCGGGCCAGCTTTTGGCGGTCGGGGTCGGCGATGCGGTGGATATGGTCTTTAGTCCAGCTGGTCTGGGCGGGATCCCATTTGATAAAGCGATGGGCAGCAGGGTGGTCGAATGAAGAGAAGGCTTTTGACAGTTTGCCGAGCAAAGCGCCCACCCGTTCGAGCAGGTCCGGGGTGTGGGGGTTGACATGGGCCAAGCAGCGCCCCGGTACCCACTCCAGGAGCCGGACATAGCGGGTACTGCCGTTCGGATCGTGGATGGCCACCGTCTCCGCCCCTGACCGGTCGGGCACGAGTTTGGGTACGTCCAGCCCGGTTCCCTGCACTGCCAAATGTCCGATAGCGGCATTTTGCATGTCCAGGTTCTCTGTGGAGGTTCCCGGATGGGCTATTTTTAAGGTGTAGCATCTGCCGGAGCGGTGCTCGAGGCGGAAATTCAGGTCAATCTCGCCGGGCAGTTGGGTGGCAGATGCTTCCAGTCCGTACAAGGTATGGGCCAGGTGCTCGATATCGTTTAGGGTAAACATAGTGCTATCGCTCGGTTTATTAGACTTGTTGCAAGGGGACATGAGGAGGGGGAAAGAGCCGTTTTTCATCCGCGGGATACCTTTTTTGCGGATGTACGCGAGCAAAAAACACCTCTTTTTTCTCTCGATACAAGTCTGATTTTGAAGTATGTATTTTTAACAAAATATTATTTTTAAAATCCATTCATTCCATTGAATTTAAGGGCAATTTTGCAATATGGAGGTTTCCCGGTTGCCGAAAATACCCAATTAGGCTAAGGAAAGGAAAGGCCGGGGCTTTATTTATTCAAAAAGGCGAAAAATGCGCAAAATTGCAATACTTCTTGCAGGCTGTCTGGCCGTTGTCGAACTCTTGTCGCAAATACCGGCCTTTCCGGGTGCGGAAGGCTTTGGGGTCTTGACCACTACGGGTGGCCGGGGCGGTTCGGTCTATTATGTCACCAACCTAAACTGTTCCGGTCCGGGCTCCCTAAACTACGGGCTGAGCCAGCAGGGGGCCCGGTACATCGTCTTCGCCGTGAGCGGCATCATTGACTGTGCGGCAGAGATCGTGTGGGGCGATTGCTACATCGCAGGACAGACTTCCCCGGGCGGTGTCGTCGTACGCGGGATTTTGTTAGACGACTTCTACGAGCCGGCCGGGAAGGCGCGCAACGTCATCATCCGCCACCTCAACTCGCGCCCGGGGCGGGTGGAGTCGCGCCCCGGGCAGGGCTGGGTCCTCGACGATGCCCTGCGGATAGACGGAGCACGCGACATTGTGATAGACCACTGCTCCCTGGCCAACGCCATTGACGAGTGCGTGCAGCTTTCCCGCAGTTCCCGCGTCACCCTGTCCAACTGTATGCTGTCGGAAACCCTGGGCTACCACTACGACCTGGGGGGGATGCTGATCAACTATTCTACGGCCGAATATCCCAAGGACAGCATCTCGATACACCACAACCTCTGGAACCGGATAGGAGGCCGTATGCCGGAGATCTCCTGCGAAGAATCCGGCGAGCGCTCCGGCGACCAGACCTGTTTGACCCGCCCTTTCCGCCTGGAGTACTCCAACAACCTGCTGTGGGACATGCCCATACAGGTGTACTACGACCGGGGCTTCAACAGCTCCAACAATTCCTATCACGACGTGCGCGCCAATTTTATCGGGAACCACGCCGTGGGGCGGAATGCCTATTGCGGCCCCTTGTTCAACGCGGCATTGCTCAGCAACAGCGACAACCAGCTCTTTGCTTCCGACAACACCATGGCGCGTTTCGCCACGTATTCGGACTATCAACTGTTCAACTGCTGCAACGACTTTTGCCAGTACGCCCCCAACACAGAGTTTGGCACGGCGCAGCGGCTGGCACAGCGGCATGCGTATCCGTCGGTCACGTACACCAACTCGCGGCAGTTGCGCGAGTACATGGTGGCGCAGGTAGGGGCCTTCAACGCCCACAGCACCGGCAAGCGGGACCCTATGAACCGGCGGCTGCTCACGGCCTTGCGCAACAATGCCCTCGATACGCAGCCGGTCAACGGTACGGATTACTACAACGACGCCTTCACGCTGGACTTCACGACTGCCCCGGCCGCCCCCACCGATACCGACCTCGACGGTATGCCGGATGCCTGGGAAACGGCGCGGGGCTTGAACCCCAGCGTACAAGACCACAACGGCACGCAGTTGTCGGTATCGGTGACCGGCGTCGCCGGTTACACCAATCTGGAGTGCTACCTACACCTTTTGTCGGAATCCCTGCTCTCTGCCCAGGTGGTCAGCCCTCCTACGCTGACCTCTTTTTCCCCGAGTTCCGGAGGGGCCGGTACGGCGGTGCTCATCAAAGGGGCCAACTTCCGGGGTGCTACGGCGGTGCGCTTTGGCGGGACGGCAGCGGCCTCTTTTTCCGTAGTGGATTCTGTGACGATTACGGCGGTGGTCGGTGCAGGGTCCAGCGGTTCCGTATCGGTGGTCACCCCTGCGGGCACCGCCTCATTGGCGGGGTTCACCTT
>JBEGMH010000190.1:0-2966 GCA_041183125.1 Bacteroidota bacterium
ATATAAAATCGTATGACGATTGCAATAGATAAAAACGGATACTACGGGGAATTTGGAGGGGCGTACATTCCAGAGATGCTCTACCCGAATGTAGAAGAGCTTCGGCAGCGCTATTTGGCGATCACACAGGAGGCGGAATTTCAGAAAGAATTTCAGTATTTGCTGAAGGAGTATGTCGGCAGGCCCACGCCCTTGTACCGGGCGGCGCGTTTGTCGGCCCACTTCGGGGTGGAAATCTACCTCAAGCGGGAGGACCTTTGCCACACGGGGGCGCACAAGATCAACAACACCATCGGCCAGATCCTGTTAGCCCGTCGGCTCAACAAAACCCGCATCATCGCTGAGACGGGTGCCGGGCAGCACGGCGTGGCCACCGCTACGGTTTGTGCCCTGATGGGCATGCAGTGCATCGTGTACATGGGCGAAGTGGATATCGAGCGCCAGGCGCCCAACGTGGCCCGCATGCGCATGTTGGGGGCGGAAGTGAGGCCGGCGACGAGCGGCAGCAAGACCTTGAAAGACGCTACCAACGAAGCCATCCGCGACTGGATCAACCACCCGGAAGATACGCACTACATCATAGGCTCGGTGGTAGGCCCGCATCCCTATCCCGATATGGTGGCCCGGTTCCAGTCGGTCATCAGCGCGGAGATGCGCGAGCAGTTATTGGAACACACGGGCAAGGCCAATCCGGATGCGGTGATCGCCTGCGTGGGAGGGGGGAGCAATGCCGCTGGGGCTTTCTACCACTATCTCAACGAGCCCTCCGTGCGCCTGATCGCCGTAGAGGCTGCGGGAGAGGGGGTACAAACGGGAAAATCAGCCGCTACCAGCGTCTTGGGTACACAGGGGATCATCCACGGCAGCCGCACCCTGCTCATGCAGACTGCCGACGGGCAGATCGTGGAGCCCCATTCGATATCCGCCGGATTGGACTACCCGGGGATAGGGCCCCTACACGCCCATCTGATCCGTTCCGGCAGGGCCGAGGCCATAGCCGTAACCGATGAAGAAGCCCTGGAGTCGGCTTTTTTTGTGGCCCGGCAAGAAGGGATTATCCCGGCCCTGGAGACCGCCCACGCTTTTTCGGCCCTGGATAAAATGGCCTATCAATCCAGCGATGTGCTCGTCGTATGCCTTTCCGGCCGGGGCGACAAGGACCTGGCTACGTATATGAAGCAACTCGATGCCCATTAAGTCGAACCCAATGCAGATGGAAACACAAGAAAACCGGATTGAGCGCCTGTTTAAGGAGAAGAAGGAAAATATCCTGAATATCTATTTCACGGCGGGGTTTCCGCGCTTGGAACAAGTGCCCGACACCCTGCTCGCCCTGCAGGAGGCCGGGGTGGACCTGATCGAAATCGGCATGCCGTACTCCGATCCGCTGGCAGATGGGCCTACCATACAGGAAAGCGGGGCGGTGGCCCTGCAACAGGGGATGACGCTGCCCTTTTTGTTTGAACAGATCGCGGCCGTGCGCTCCCAATTGCATACGCCCCTTATCCTGATGGGATATTTCAACCAAGTCATGCAGTACGGGGATGCCGCTTTTTTCCAAAAGTGCCGGGAAACGGGGGTAGATGGCCTCATCCTGCCCGATTTGCCCCTGCTGGAGTACGAAAAGCACTACAAAGAAATGATAGAGCGCGCCGGTTTGGCCATCAGTTTCCTGATTACCCCGCAAACCTCGCCGGAGCGTATCCAGCAAATTGACGCCTTGAGCCGGGGGTTCATCTACATGGTGTCCAGTGCTTCGATTACGGGGGCCAAAGAGGGGATCAGCGACGCACAAATCGCGTACTTTGAGCGCATCGCAGCCATGGGGCTGCGCAATCCAAGGCTCATCGGTTTCGGCATATCCAACCACCAGACATACACAACGGCATGCCAATACGCGCAGGGTGCGATTATCGGCAGCGCGTTCATCAAGGCATTAGCCGCTGGTGGGGAGGATGTCCGGCAGACGACCCTGGATTTTGTGCGCCAGGTGCGGAAAGGGGAATAGGCTTACTTTTCTGCCCGATTTTTTTCCAAATCCCCTACCTTTGGAGGTAAAACAAGACACGATGGGTCTGAGTGAAAAAGAATTATGGCGCCTGGCCAAGAAGCGGGCCGATTTCAAAAAATCGCTGTACTCCTATTTTGCCGTCATCCCTTTTTTGTGGGCCATCTGGTGGTTGACCTTGGGTCGTTCCGCGGGCCTGGGCGTGCACACCTGGCCGATCTATGCCACCCTGGGCTGGGGCCTAAGCTTGGTCATCGGCTACTTCGAAGCCTATCGGGGCCCTGGCCTAAAAGAAAGGGAATACCAAAAGTTAGCAGCACAGCACGGTGAGCACCTGGAGCTCCGGGATATATCCGAACAAAAAGAACGCGAAAAACAAAGCCGGGATACTGGCTATGACGCGGATGATTTGGTCTGAGGCCTTCTTCCTCGCGGGTATTTTGTCTGCATTAGGATAGTTTGGATATGGATGGGCCGTTTCCATCATAGCCCATCCTTCCATCTGCTTAACCAAAGGTTCGGACGTTTTTTCATATCTGCTCCAGGTCCCCCTCGGAGAGCCCTAATTTCTGGGCGATTTCGCGTTTGGAAACTCCCAGTTGCAGCAATAGGCGGATGGCTTCGTTTTGTTTATGAAGAGCTTGTTCTTTTTGTTGGCGTTCCTGTTCTTTTTGCCGTTCCGCTGCTTCTTTTTGCCGTTCCGCTGCTTCTTTTTGGCGTTCCGCAGCTTCTTTCTCATGCAGAGCCTCTGCCTTTTGCCGTTCCGCTGCTTCCTTTTGCCGTTCCGCTGCTTCCTTTTGCCGTTCCGCTGCTTCCTTTTGCCGTTCCGCTACTGCGGTTTGCCGTTCGGCCTGCTCCTTTTTGAGCAGGGCTTCTTGCATGGCGTAAAAGGTATCGGCGAACAATTGTTCCTGCTGGCGGATTTCGGCCAAGAACTCGTCTTCTGCGGTCATGGCGC
>JBEGMH010000191.1:0-11873 GCA_041183125.1 Bacteroidota bacterium
TACGGGGTGAACTACGCCGATGGCTTTTCCTACGCCAACATCTTTTTTTTCCTAATCCAATTAGGGGGGAATATCGCGATCGGCATGACGGCAATGCTCTTGCTTCCCATCGTAAACCGAGGGTATCAGCCTAAACTGCCCGACCGGGGCTTTACCCCTGACCTTCAAACCGCCTAACCAAATGTCTTTCCTGTCGTCTATAGAAGCAAAAATAACGGACTGGGAACAGGCTGCAGGCCGCGTAGCCGCCTGGCACTCAGAAGGGCTGCGCATTGTGTTTACCAATGGTTGCTTCGATATTTTGCATCTCGGACACCTGCGGTACTTGGCCCAGGCGCGCGACCTGGGCGACCGTCTGGTCGTAGGGCTCAATGCCGAGAGCTCTGTTCGCCGCTTGAAAGGCCCCGGGCGACCAATCCACGACGAGCCTACCCGGCTTCTGCAAATGGCTTCCCTGGCGTTTGTGGACCTGGTAGTGGCCTTTGACCAAGACACGCCCTACGAATTGATCCACCACCTCCTGCCGGATGTGTTGGTGAAAGGAGGGGATTACTCGGCTGCGCAAATTGTCGGAGCTGACCTCGTACTCGCCCGGGGAGGCCGGGTGGAGACGCTGCCCTTCGTAAACGGGTATTCCACAACAACCATAGAGCAAAAGATTTTGCGCGATTCAAAACGTTGACCTTATCACGCGACACGATAATATGCCTACCACTATTCAAGACGTTATCCGTATCCTGGAGGAAACCGCCCCGCCCGCCTATCAGGAGGAATACGACAATTCCGGCTTTTTGTGTGGCGACCTCCGGCGGGAGGTCCAGGGCGTGCTCGTGTGCCTCGACACCACAGAAGCCGTGCTGGAAGAAGCGGCCCGACTCGGCTGCAACCTCGTCGTTTCGCATCATCCCATCCTCTTCAAAGGACTCAAGCGCCTGACGGGGGCCACTTATGTCGAACGGGTGGTGATGCAGGCCATCCGCCAGGATATCGCGCTGTATGCCATTCATACGAACCTGGACAGCATGTACGTCAACGGGGTCAATAGCCGCATCGCCCAACAGTTGGAGCTTCTACATACGCGCGTCCTCGCCCCGAAAGAGGTGTGGAGGCAGGTACGGCTACCCCTCCCCACAGCCTTGTTGGAGCCGTTCCGATCCGGCCTGGCGGCAAACGGGGGGGGAGAACTCCTCTCTGCCCTGCCCGGCGCTGGGGCCGAGGAACTGCTGTGCGAGCTGCGCTTCGATGCCGCCCGGCAAAAAACCGTTGAAAAATATATCGCTGCCCTACATCCCCCCGCCTTACAACGAGCCGTTTGGCAGCATGCCCTTGGCCCTCACCCCGGTGTGGGCGGGGGGATGATTGGCGAATTACCCCTCGCCATGAGCGGAACGGATTTCCTGCACTACCTCAAAGCCCGGATGCAGACCCAGTGCGTTCGGCATACCGCCCTCCCCGGCCGCGCTATCCGGCGCGTGGCCGTCTGCGGGGGCGCAGGCAGCTTCCTGCTCAAAGCAGCTATAGCCCAGGGCGCCGATGCGTACGTGAGCGCCGACTTCAAATACCACGAGTTTTTTGATGCAGATGGCCAGCTCCTCATCGCCGATATTGGGCACTATGAAAGCGAACAATTTACCATCAACTTGTTACAGGAAATTATTTCAAGTAATTTTTCTAATTTCGCGGTTTATTGTGCTAAAACCATGACCAACCCCGTTCAGTATTCTTGAGGGGAATGGATAAACACAGCAATCAAAGCATAAAAATAACGCAGTATGGCCAACGAAATAACGGTTGCAGAGCAACTCAAACAACTGTACGAACTCCAACTCATTGATTCCAAAATTGATGAAATTGAGGTCCTCAAGGGGGAGTTGCCCATAGAGGTAGGCGATTTGGAAGACGAAATTGCCGGATTGGAAATCCGCACCGGAAAATTGCGGGTCGCTATCAAGGAACTGCAAGCCAACATCTCCAAACAGCAGGCCAATGCCAAAGAAGCGGAATCCCTCATCGAGCGCTATAAGTCCCAGCTCGACAATGTCAAAAACAACCGGGAATTCGAAGCGCTGACCAAGGAAATCGAAATGCAGGGCCTCGATATCCAGCTCGCCGAGAAGCGGATGCGCCAAAGCAGCGCGGAAATCGAAACTAAAGAGGAACAGTTGCGCGCTGTAGAAGAAAAACTAGCTAAAAAGCAAAAAGACCTCGAAGTCAAAAAGACCGAGCTGCAGGAAATCATCTCTAAGACGGAAACGGAGGAAAACGAACTGCGCGAACATTCCAACGCCGCCCGCCAGCACGTGGAACCACGCCTGATAAAAGCATACGACAAAATACGCTCCTCCTACCGCAACAGCCTGGCCGTCGTGACGGTACAACGGGATTCCTGCGGTGGCTGCTTCAACAAAATACCCCCGCAGCTCCAATTGGAAATTGCCATGCGCAAGAAAATCATCGTCTGTGAGTACTGCGGCCGCATCCTGGTGGACGATTATATCCTCGACTCGAACTACCAGCCGGGTTTTGCACGCGAAGAAGCTGGAAATGCCTGAACATTAGCCGTGCGGCACCTGCTGAACGCTATGCTCTGCCTGCTGTTGTGTGCGGGTACCCTGACCGCGGCTTCCTTCGATTACTCGGAGCCAGCCCCCACCGTGTACCGCCTCGCCCTTTCCCTTAAAATCGAAGAGGCTGAACGGACACTCCTGCGCATGCATATCCAAAACCCAGATAACCTGGCGGCACAGCACCTGTACAACTACTTGGATTTCGTACGCCTCTTCACTAGCGAAGACCCTGCGGCGTACGCCCGGCTCAAAAAAAACGAGGAATCCCGTATAAGGATCCTGCAGACGGGAAACCCGGCCTCGCCGTATTACCTGTACGTCCAGGCAGATATCCGCCTGCAGTGGGCTTTGCTCAAGTTCCGGTTCAATGAGCCGGTATCTGCTTTCCTCGATATGGGAAAGGCATACCGCTTGCTGCGCAGGAACCAGGAGCTGTTCCCTTCTTTTTTGCCCAACCAAAAGAACCTGGCCATTTTACACGCCCTGGCCGGCACCATCCCGGATTCTTACCGCTGGGGCGCCAGGGTGTTGGGCGGATTGTCCGGCACGGTGAACCAGGGCCGCGCCGAGCTGGAACAAGTCCTCCGGAAAGCACAGAAGCAAGCGTTTTTTTTTAAGGAGGAAACGGTACTGATCTACGCGTATGTGTTGCTCCGTCTTTGCAACGAGGGCGAAAAAGCCTGGAACCTTCTGTCTGACATACCCTTGCATCCGCAAAATAACTTGTTGCACTGCTTCGTGCGGGCCGATATAGCGATGCAGACCGGCCATAACGACGCAGCCTTGGAAACCCTCGAAAAGCGCCCGACCAGCCCGTCTTTTATCGCTTTTCCGCAATTGGACTACCTGTTGGGCTCCGCTCGCCTGCGCAAGCTCGACCCGCGTGCTGCTAACGCTTTTTTGACCTTCCTGGCGCAGCACAAAGGGCCGAACGGCATTAAAGACACCTATCAAAAACTCGCCTGGCACGCCTGGGCCCTGCGCAATGACCAGGCGTCTTACCGGCAGTACATGCAGCGCGCCATCAAAGAGGGGCAAGCCGTCACGGGGGCGGATAAAAACGCCTTGGAAGAAGCGGAAGCCCACCAAATACCCCTCCCTGCCCTGCTGAAAGCACGCCTGTTGTTCGACGGGGGGTACTACCAGGAGGCGTTGCAAGCCGTTCAGGCTGCCGAACCCCACACGTTTGCCCAACGCCTGGAATACCATTACCGGAGCGGCCGCATCCTGCACGCCCTGAAACAGTATCCCAAAGCCCTGGCGAATTACCAGAAAACGATAACCCTGGGCCGTAATGATGCTTCCTATCTGGCTTGCAATGCGGCCCTGCAAAGCGGGCTGATCTACGAACTCCTGGGAAAAACTGCAGATGCAGAGCGCTTTTTCCAGATTTGCCTCACCCTGAACCCCGAAGATTATCGCGCCGGGTTGCATCAGGCAGCTAAAGCAGGCCTGAGCCGGCTAAAAGACCAGAAAAATTAACCCGGGCACACCTTGTACAAGCCGTCTATTCCCTACCTTTACCGCTTCTTATAAATCGCGCTTATGAAAATCTCTTTGAATTGGCTCAAAGATTACCTTGACCTCCCTATGGCGCCGGAAAAAATCGGCGAAATTCTCACGGATATCGGCCTCGAACTCGAGAGTATGGAACGGGTGGAATCCATACCGGGCGGCCTCGAAGGGGTCGTCGTCGGCCATGTCGTGGAATGTATGCGACATCCCAACGCAGATAAACTTTCGCTGACCCGGGTGGATATCGGCACAGAGGGGACGCTGCAAATCGTTTGCGGCGCACCAAATGTGGCCCAGGGGCAAAAAGTATTGGTCGCAACCGTCGGCACCACCCTCCACCCCGTCGGCGGAGAACCCCTCACCCTCAAAAAAGGCAAAATCCGCGGGGAGGACTCCGAGGGCATGATCTGCGCACAGGACGAACTGGGCCTCGGCCATGACCACAGCGGCATCCTGGTGCTGCCATCCGATGCTCCCATCGGCCTTCCTGCAAAAGTATGGTTCGACCTGAAAGAAGATTATCTCTTCGAAATAGGCCTCACCCCCAACCGCTCCGATGCGACCAGCCACCTGGGCGTCGCCCGCGACCTGGCCGCCGCCCTGAAAATCAACTACGACCACCCGGGTACCTTGTGCGTGCCGGATGTGAGTGGCTTCACCGTGGATAACCACGACCTTCCCGTCGAAGTGGTCGTGGAAAATACAGAGGCTTGCCCGCGGTACTGCGGGGTCTCCATCGCAGGCGTCAGCGTCGGGGAGTCGCCGCAATGGCTCGTGGATCGCCTCAACGTCATCGGCGTGCGCTCCATCAACAATGTGGTGGACGCCACTAACTATGTGCTCAACGAACTGGGCCAGCCCCTCCATGCCTTCGACCTCGATCAAATCGGTGGCCGCAAGGTAGTGGTCAAAACCCTACCGCACGAAACGCGCTTCCGCGCACTGGACGACACGGAACGCGTCCTGCACGAGGAAGACCTCATAATCTGCGACGGGGAATCCCGCGGGATGTGTATTGGCGGAGTGTTCGGAGGCCTGCACTCAGGGGTGAAAGACAGCACTGTAAACATTTTCCTGGAGTCTGCACACTTCAACCCGCGCTATATCCGCCGCACGAGTATGCGCCACAACCTGCGCACCGACGCGGCCCGTATCTTTGAAAAAGGAAGCGACCCCAATATCGCCCGCTATGCCCTCCAACGGGCAGCATTGCTGATCCAGCAATTGGCAGGCGGGAAAATCGCATCCAACATCGTGGATATCTATCCCCAGCCGGTACAGCCCCGGCAGATCCCGCTGCGCTATGCCCATGTGAACCAACTGATCGGCGCCTCCCTGGAGCCCCGTGAAACAGAAGCCATCCTCGAAGCGCTGAACATGGGCGTACAGCGCCTTTCCCCCGAGGAAATGCTCGTCTCCGTGCCCACAGATAAAACCGATGTGGCCCGTCCCGCCGACCTCATCGAGGAGATCCTCCGCATCTATGGGTTCAACAAAGTGGCTATACCCGATAAGTTCAGCTATACCCTGAACCTGAAGCCGCAGCCCGACCCTTCGGAAATGCGCAATGTGGTAGCGAATTTCCTGGCCGCCTCCGGCTTTAACGAGATGATGGCGTTATCGCTCTCCCAGTCGCGCTACTACCGAAACCCCCTGCTCGGCGTCGCAGAAGAGGAACTGGCCTATATCCACAATACCTCCAACGCCCACCTGGATGTCATGCGCCCGGATATGCTCGTCAGCGGATTGGAAACGGTGTTGCACAACCAAAACCGCCAGCAAAACCGCCTGCGCTTGTTCGAGTTTGGAAAAAAATACCGCAAAACGGAATCCGGCTTTGCGGAAACCGGACAACTTGCCCTCTTTTTGTGCGGGGACCGCTGGAAAGAAAGCTGGCTGGCCGATAAAAAGGCGCAAACGGGCTTCTTTACGCTCAAAGCCTATGTGTCGCAAATCCTACAGCGGACGGGTATCGAGGGGACACAGGAAAAACCGCTCGCACACCCTGCTTTCTCGTACGGCCTACAGTTCCAGCGCGGACCCCAGGTGCTGGTCGAGTTAGGTAAAATCAACGGGATGCTGACCCGCGAAATGGGCATCCGGGGAGAAGTGTTCGCCGCCGTGTTCAACTGGGACCTGCTCCTGCAATCCATGGGCAAACAACGCATCCGCTATGCCGAGGTGCCGCGCTTCCCCAATACCCGCCGCGACTTAGCCCTCGTGGTAGATCAGTCTGTGCCTTTCTCCGAGATGGCAGCTATCGCCCGCAAAGTGGGCAAAAAATGGATCCGCGAGGTCAACCTCTTCGATGTCTATGAGAATGAAAGCCAGCTCGGTGCCGGCAAGCGCTCCTGTGCCCTGAGGTATGTGTTCGAAAACCCGGAACGCACGCTCCAGGATAAAGAAGTGGACGACATTATGGACCAGCTCATCCGCGAATATGAAATGAAACTTAATGCAGCTATCCGGCGTTAGTTTTTTTAGCTTGCCAAATAGGGGCATAAGCCCCCTTTTGGGCAAGCTAAAAAAAGGATTAAACAGGATTCCCCGGCCATGGAGGTATCAGAACACTTAGATCGAATCGAGGTAAAAATCGGCCAACTCGTTTTGAAAATACAACAGGTCAACCGCATGAACGATACGTTGGTGCAGGAAAACCAGCAACTCCAATTGCAATTGCTCGAACGGGAGAAACACATCGCCGGGCTCAAAGAACTCTTGCGCGATATGGAGCAAAAAAATATCCGGATGAAAGCCGAAGAAGCCCAGCGTACTGCCTCTGTCCAACAACAGTTGGAGCAGTCCGTGCGCCAATTAAATGCCTGTATCGAACAGTTGAGCCATCTGTGATATGGAAAACCAGGAAAGCAGGCACATCACCGTCATCATCGCAGGAAGGCCCTATCCGCTCAAGGTCAGGGCAGAGGACGAAGCTACCATCCGCCAAATCGTAGGCGAAGTGAACGACAAGGTCAACCGCTTCCAACTAGCACATCCCAACAAGGACAAACAGGACTCCCTCTCCATGGTGCTGTTGACCTATGCCGTGGATCTGTTCAAAGGCCGGCAAACCAATCTGCCCGACCCGGAAGTGCTCGAAAACCGGCTCGCCCGCTTGAACCGCTTGCTGGAAGAAGCCCTCTCCCCCGATGCTTAGGGACCCGCAACCTGCCGCAAATACACGAAAGGATGCAATTATTTGCACAAATAACCCATTTAGGGTGTTTTTAGGTTTTTTTGTAGTATTTTACGACTTTTTAAAACGCACATAAACAAGAGTACACGAATGGATATAGGAATAGGATTGCTCATCGGAGTCGCCATCGGTGCCGTCATCGGCTACCTGCTGGTAAACGCCGCTTTGAGCAGGAACCGAAAAAAACTACAGGATGAAGCGAATACCCAGGCCGACCTCCAAATCAAAGAGGCCCGCCTGACCGCCAAACGCCTCAGCGATGAAGCAGAAATGAAAGCGGAAAAAATCCTGGACCAGGCCGAAAATAAAAACGAACGGATCAAACAAAAGAAAATCCAGGAGGCCAAAGAACATTTCAACAAACTCAAGTCCACCTTCGATACGCACAAGTCCGAACAACTCGTGCAACTGAAGGAACGGGAAATGGAAATCCGCGCCCTCGACAACGAGTTCAAAATCAAAGAGGAAAAAATCGAAGAACGCCAGCGCGCCCTCGAAGCCCAAAGAACAGAAATCGAACTCAAAGACGTAGAACTCAATGCTATCCGCGAAAACCTGGAGAAACAACTCAAAATCGTGGCCAAAAAGAAAGAGGAACTCGATATGGCCAACGAACTTCGCATCAAGGAACTGGAAAGCATCGCCCGCCTGACCGAACAGGAGGCCAAAGAACAGCTGCTCGACGCCGTGCGCGCAAAAGCAGAAACCGACGCTATGGCCATCGTCAAAGAATCGGTCGAGCAGGCCAAGGCAGATGCCAACAAAGAAGCGAAGAAAATCGTCATCCAGACCATTCAGCGCATGTGCGCAGAATATACCATCGAAAATACCGTCTCCGTCTTCCACCTGGATTCCGATGACCTCAAAGGCCAGATCATCGGCCGCGAAGGCCGCAATATCCGCGCCCTCGAAGCGGCTACCGGTGCCGAAATCGTCGTGGACGATACCCCCGAAGCGATCGTCATCTCCAGCTTTGACCCCATCCGCCGCGAAGTAGCCCGCCTGGCCCTCAAAAAACTGGTGGCCGATGGCCGGATCCACCCCGCCCGTATCGAAGAGGTGGTCGCCAAAACACGCAAACAACTCGACGAACAAATCGTCGAAATCGGGGAACGCACCGTTATCGAACTGGACCTCCACGGCCTGGACCCCTACCTGGTCAAAATGGTGGGCCGCATGCGCTTCCGCTCTTCCTACGGGCAAAACCTGCTGAAGCACTCCATCGAAACCGCTAACCTCTGCGCCATCATGTCCGCCGAACTGGGCCTCAACCCCAAACAGATCAAGTTGGCGAAACGGGCTGGCCTCCTCCACGATATCGGTAAAGTAGCCGAAGAGGAAAGCGAACTCTCCCACGCAATCCTGGGCATGAAATTGTGCGAAAAGTACAAGGAAAACCCAGCCGTCTGCAACGCCGTCGGCGCCCACCACGATGAAATCGAGATGAACAACATCATCTCCCCCATCATACAAGCCTGCGACGCCATCTCCGGCGCACGCCCGGGCGCACGCCGCGAGATCCTGGAAAGCTACCTCAAACGCATCGGCGAACTGGAAGAACTGGCCATGTCGCACGAGGGCGTGTCCAAAGCCTTCGCCATGCAGGCCGGCCGCGAACTGCGCGTCATCGTGGAAAGCGAAAAGGTCAGCGATGCCTACGCCGACGACCTGGCTTTCGTCATCTCCCAGAAAATACAGGAAGGGATGCAGTATCCCGGCCAGATAAAAGTTACCGTCATCCGGGAAAAGCGCGCGATCTCCTACGCGCGCTAACCCGCTAATCCTGTCGCTATGCGCAAGATATCCGGTCTGAGCAGCGCGGCGTACCGTGCTTTCCATCCTACGGAAAGCACGGCACGCCGCGCTTTTTTATGGATAGCCTTTTTCGCCCTCCTGCCGCTGTCCTCCGCTTTTTCACAAAATATCCCGCTGCCGGAACATCCGCGCCCTGACTTCCACCGCACCGCTTGGCGCAACTTAAACGGCACCTGGGGCTTCGCCTTCGACTCCCTCGACGTCGGTATGCGCAATGCTTGGTTTGAGGGAAAAACGACGTTTGCCCAAACCATCCAGGTTCCCTTCCCCTGGGGCTCCAAATTGTCGGGCGTGGCAGACGAAGCGGACATCGCCTGGTACCAGCGCAGCGTGGCCATCCCCTCCGATTGGTCAGGGCAGCGGATATTCCTGGTCGTCGGTGCTTCCGATTGGGAGACGAGCGCCTGGGTGGACGGCCATAAAGTCGGAACCCACCAGGGAGGCTATACGCCGTTTTCGTTTGAACTGACGCCCTACGTCAAAGCAGGCCAAAATAGCCTCGTGTCTATCCGCGTAGACGACAAGCGCCGCGATTTTACCCTCTATGGCAAACAGGGCTACGGCAATGCACGCGGTATCTGGCAAACGGTTTACCTTGAAGCGCGCGCCGCTACTTTCCTCGAGTATGTCCACTGTACCCCGGATATCGAACGCCAAGAAGTTGGTATCGAACTGTCATTGGACAAAGTACCGCAACAAGACCTGCTCGTACAGGCAGAAATAAAAACGCCCGCCGGGCCCCTGAAAACGTCTTTTACCTACCCGAAAGGTGCCCGAACCGCCAGCGCCCGCATCCGTTTGCCGGAGCAGCGCCTCTGGACGCTGGAAGACCCCTACCTCTACGAAATGAGCGTGCAGGTAGGCGAAGACCGCGTGGATACCTATTTCGGAATGCGCAAAATATCCACTGCCAAACTCCCGGGAACAGACTACACCTACGTCGCCCTCAACAACAAACCTCTCTACCTGCAACTCACCCTCGACCAATCCTATCACCCCGATGGGTTCTACACCTTCCCTTCCGACGAGTTTATGCGCAACGAAATCCAACTGTGCAAGGATATTGGCCTGAATGGTATCCGTACCCATATCAAAGTGGATATCCCCCGCAAACTGTACTGGGCCGACAAACTGGGCCTGCTCGTGATGTCCGACCTGCCCAACTCCTGGGGCCAGCCCGATGAGGCCATGCAAGCCGAATCGGAGCGCACCCTGCGCGAAATGATCCGCAGGGATTACAACCACCCGTCTATCTTCAGTTGGATCGTGTTCAATGAAACCTGGGGCCTGAGCAGCAAAGTGCAGAATCCGGACAATGGAAAAGAAGAATCCCGGTACCTACCCCGCACCCAGCAATGGGTCGCTTCCATGTACTACTTGGCCAAATCCCTGGACCCTACCCGCCTGGTGGAGGACAACTCGATCTGCTGCGGGGCAGGACATACCGAAACGGACATCAACTCCTGGCACGAATACCTGCCCGGATGGGCCTGGGAGGAACGGCTCAAGACCATAGATGAAAAAACGTTTGTCGGCAGTACCTACCACTTCCAGCCGGGGTTCCAGCAGGGCGACCAGCCCAATATCAACTCGGAATGTGGCAATGTGTGGGGCTATGACGGCAGCACAGGTGACGTGGACTGGAGCTGGGACTACCACCGCATGATGAACACCTTCCGCAAATATCCCAAAGTGGCCGGCTGGCTCTATACCGAACACCACGACGTGATCAACGAGTGGAACGGCTACTGGCGCTTTGACCGCAGCCCCAAATTTACCGGGCTCGAAGAATTAGCAGAGGGAATGAGCGCCCGCGACTTCCACTCGCCTTTTTATATCTCCACCGGCAACGATATTTGCGTCACGGTGAAAGGTGGGGAAAAGGTCTCCATCCCGCTCTACCTCTCCGTCATGTCGGATATGCCCGTTCCTGATAATCGCTTGTCGCTGGAAATAACCGGGACATTCATGGATAAAACGGGCATGGAAAAAACCATCCACCGCTCGTCCCGCACCCTCGACTATGCGCCCTGGATACAGGCCAGCTTGCCCGCAGAAACGTTCCTGGCCCCCGCCTGGTCGGGCCTGGGCCGGGTACAACTGTTGCTAAAAGACCCTTCTAATGGCAAGGTGCTGCACCATAACGTTTTCCATTTCGTAGTGGACGCCGATGCCCACCCCGACAAAGTACGCGTGTTCGAGCAGCGCCCCGCTGCCTTCTCTGCGGCCAATTGGTCGCTGAAGCAGTGGCAGGTACTCGACGGGCATAAAGTCAATGGGGCCGGAAAGGGCTTTTTTGAATACCGCATCCCGCTTGCCGGATTGAATCTCGCGCAGGTAGCGGAAGCCCATTTTTTGATCGAAGTCTCTTCCAAGCCCTTGCTGGACAAAGACCGCGACAAGTCTTTTTCCAAAGACCAGGACTATATGCTCGGGGCAAGGGTGTCGCCCCACCAAAACCCCAATGCGTACCCGATGACGGATGCATACCAGAACCCGTCCGAGCTCCGGGTTTCGATTCCGGGAGCTGCTTCGCAAGTGTACCGCCTTGCGGATGACCCTGCCGACCATCGGGGTGTCTTGTCATGGCACTCCCAACCCAAAGACCGCAAACTCTACGAGGCAGGTACGTTTGGCTATTTAGTCCGCATCCCCCTCTCCCGCGCGGTGCTGAAAGCGGCGCAGCAGCAGGGCTATCTCGAGGTGCGCCTGGAGGCCGACAACGGGCTGGCGGTTTACGGGGATCGGTTTGGCCGCTACCCCATCAACCCCAGCGTAGT
>JBEGMH010000192.1:0-5628 GCA_041183125.1 Bacteroidota bacterium
ACTGGGTGCTTGTAATGCCTGTATTGGCCTGGGAAAGGCGCAGGGCATCCGCGAATTCTTTTCCCCCTGCCGAAACGACGAGATCCATGCCGTCGAAAATCCGGCGCACGTTAGGAGCTGCGGTCAATTCTTTTGCCAAAAAGGCATAAAACGCTCTTCCTTCCACCACTACGCTCACCCGGTCGGTGTTGTCTGTCCGCAGTAAGTTGCCCGCTAACACCCAGTCCACTGACTTATGAACAAAGGAGGTAAGCTGCGCCGAGCTGCTTTCCCGGTACCGTATCCGCAACAGGACATCGAAGACCTGCGCTGCTGCCGGCGCGGTCCAACTGATGGCTACCTGCCGGTCATACCCCATATTGACGGGGTTGGACGGACTCGTTTCCCGGGGTGCCAGGTCGGACAGTACCGTTGTCTCTGCTATGGTTGGCGCTAAAGTTCCCGGACGGAATATACGCAGGCGCAGTGCTTCCCCCCCTTGTAATTTGAGCAGATCGCCTTTTATCTTGTACAGGTAATTAGGCGAGGTTGCAAAAGGGCCTTCGGCTCTTGGATATCCCTCCAGGGCCCCATCCACCCTGAGCAGGGGATAGCGCTGACCGGTAGACACTTTTTCCAGCTCGACGCCCAGGCTGGGATAGTAGAGCGAATCCAGGATTTGGGCTACCTCTGCGGCGTCCTTGCCGTCGGTGAGGAACGCTTTTTCGATTCGGATGTAATGTGCGGTGTCCTGCCGGGAGATCAGGCCGTACACGACCGGGATATCCTGCCAAGGTGCCTCCAAGTCCACCGAAGTACTGCACGAAGCAGAGAATATGAGCAAAAAGGCAATCGCCGAATTTCGAAGCGCCATTTTTGCGGAAAAGATACGACCCTACTGCGTTTATACCGAATTTTTAACGTTTTTAGTCCAATATCCTGAACCCGGACCATGCACAAAACGTATATTTAGGGTTTGTTTCTTCTAAGAGAAAATGCTACTATGTTCAAACCAGCCTGGCGCACCTTAGCCCTTATCGGAATTGCAGGCATTATCGCCCTTTTCTTTGTATATCAACACTATATAGCCGGAGGGACCGTTCCCCATCCCGGAAAGGCTTATACAGTGGACATCCCCCGCGGTTCCAGCTTTGAGGACGTGGTGCGCATCCTCAACGAGCAGGGGATCTTGAAGCAGGAATCGGGGTTCCGCCGCATTGCAGAGCTGCTGAAATACAAGAAAGAGGAGATGCGCAGTGGCCGCTATACGGTAAAAGGCGGCTGGGACATGATCAAACTCGTGCGGCACCTCCGGGGAGGCATACAAACTCCCGTGAATGTCGTGTTGAACAACGAGCGGCTTCCCGAAGACGTAGCCGGCAAGGTCTCCCGCTTTATCGAACCCGATTCGCAAGCCCTGTTGGCCGTGTTCCAAAACGAGCCGTTTATCCGGCAACTGGGCTATAGTCCCGACGATTTGATGACCCTTTTCATTCCCAACACCTATCAGTTCTTCTGGAACACCACCCCGGAAGGGTTTATGGGGCGCATGGTGAAGGAACACGAATCCTTTTGGGGCAAAGACGGGCGCCGGGACAAAGCAGAGCAACTCGGGTTAAGCGAAAAAGAAGTCTATACCCTGGCCTCCATCGTAGAGAAAGAGACGATACGCAATCAGGAGAAGGCCCGTATTGCGGGCACATACCTCAACCGGCTCCGCATCGGCCAGCCCCTGCAGGCCGACCCGACGACAGTGTTTGCCACCCGCGATTTTGAGACCAAACGGGTAACCGCTTACCATATCAAGTTCGATTCCCCGTACAATACCTATATGTACCCAGGCTTGCCGCCCGGACCTATCGCGATGGCTTCCATCCCCAGCATTGACGCCGTGTTGAACGCAGAGAAGCACAACTATTTCTTCTTCTGCGCCGTAGGCGATGAGTCAGGTCTGCACAGCTTTGCCGAGACGTACGACCAGCACCTGCAGAACGTCCGCATCTTCAATCAAAACCTCATCAAAAGGGGCTTGCGTTAGACGAACGCGCCCTGTCTTTACTGCTTGTCGTCCACGATGAACGTAACGGCAGCAGCGATGATAAAGGATGACCCGCCTACGAGCATCGCGTAGATAGCTTCCCCGTCAAACCATTGGCGCAGGAGGTAGCCGAGGATAGAAGCAGCCACGATTTGCGGTATGACGATGAAAAAGTTGAAGACGCCCATATAGTACCCCATTTTAGCTGCCGGTAAAGTACCCGTCAGGATCGCATAAGGCATGGACAGGATGCTCGACCACGCGAAACCAATACCCACCATGGAAAGCAGGAGGTAGTTTGGGTTTTCTATCGTAAAAATAAAAGCAAGGCTTATCCCACCCATAAAAAGGCAGAGGGCATGTGCCACCTTGCGGCTGGTATATTTGGCGATCACGGGGAGCAGGAAGGCGGCCAGGGCGGAAACGCCGTTGTACACTGAAAAACAAACCGTGACCCAATCCGCTCCGTCATTATAAGCTTTCGAGGTAGGGTCGCTGCTCCCGTAGATAGATGCGGTCACGGCAGAAGTCGTGTAGATCCACATCGAAAAGAGCGCGAACCAGGAGAAGAACTGTACCACCGCTAATTGTTTCATCGTGCGCGGCATGGACATAAAGTCGCTCATGATGGTCACGAAGCCGTTGTCGTAGGTTCCCCGTTTTTGCAACCACCCCGAAACGACCCAAAGAATACCGAAGCAGGTCAGACCGACGCTGAGGATATACACTTCGCCGGCCACTTGCCACTGGCTGAGCAATACGCTAAGGGCAACCCCGACGATAGCGGTGAGGATACCGGCGTTCAACTGCCGGGTTCCGCGGCGGGCGAAATCTTCCGGGCTTTCCGGGCCTGCTTCCCGGTCAGACGATTCAGGGGCTTCGAAAGAGGCCAGGGTTTCAGGGTCGTACTCTTTGGCCCGGAGAACCGTCCACATCACGGCGGCAAAGAACGCGAACGCACCGGCATAGAAAGACCACTTTACCGAGGGCGGGATTTCCCCTGCGGGAGCGGTATTCGCAATTCCGAGCCAGTTGGTGAACATCCAGGGAAGTGCGGAAGCGACGACGGCCCCTATGCCTATGAAGAAACTCTGCATGGCGAAGCCCGTCGTGCGCTGTTCGGAGGGCAGGTTGTCGCCCACGAACGCACGGAAAGGCTCCATGGAGATATTGATAGAAGAATCCATAATCCAAAGCACCCCCACTGCGAAGAACAAAGCGGGTGAATTGGGCATGAGAATCAGCGCTATGGTGGAGAGGATAGCACCGATTGCAAAGAAAGGACGCCTTCTCCCCCACTTCGGATGCCAGGTTCGGTCGCTGAAATAGCCCACGATAGGCTGCACGATCAGGCCCGTGAGCGGCGCGGCCAACCAATAGAGTGCCAGCTTATCCGTAGCCCCACCAAGGGTTTCGAAGATACGGCTCACGTTGGCATTTTGCAGGGCAAAGCCAAACTGGATACCCAGGAAGCCGAAGGTCATGTTCCATATATCCCAGAACGAAAGCTTAGGCTTGGGTTTGTAGGTGTTGGAGGTATGCATAGGTATTAATTGTTTCGGTACTGTTCCGGTACCAGGACGAGGACCATATAGCTCCAGGGCGTCAGGGCGAACTTCACATTATCCCCAAGTTGCATATTGACCCCGAGGAAAGCTTCGCGGTAGAGCTCATCTACGGAGCGGTCTTCGATACTGGTCATCACTTCCGTATTGCTAAGGTTGAGCAGGACGATGACGCGGTTGTCGTCTTTTTCCCGTTTGAAGGCAAAGATGCGGGAGTCGTCATTTGTTTTGAGCCGCACGGGTTCACCGCCTTCCCCCATGCTCCAGAGTGCTTTTTGGGCGCGGCGAACCCCCAGGAGGGTTTCGTACATACGCCTGCGGGGATAGTCTCCCCAGTTGATCGTATCCTTCTCGAAGAAGCGCAATCGCTTGTTGAGTCCGGCTTCCTGGCCGTTGTAGAGCAAAGGCATCCCATCGTACATGGTAGTCAAGACCGCCAGGGCGTCCTTGGCAGGGCCAAAGAGCTCGTCTTCTGTGCCCGCCCAGGAATTTTCATCGTGGTTTTGCGTGAAGTGCATGTGCAGCCCTTCGGTGAATTTTGCCCGGTCTTCTTTGTACCATTCCTCTATGGCGGAAAGGGGTTTTTTCCCTTGTGCGATATCTTTCATCAAGTTATGGAAGGACCAGCCATAGGTCATATTGAAGAGTTGCTCGTTGCGCAGGGCGGGTTCTTCGGATTCCGCCAACATGAACAGTTCGGGGTTTACGCTGCGGAGTTTCGGAATGGCTTTTCTCCAAAACTCGATGGGCACTTCCCCTGCGACGTCTACGCGGAACCCGTCTACGCCTACTTCCTTGACCCAAAACATCATAGCATCCAGCATAGCTTCGTGGAGGCCTTTGTTGCTGTAGTCGAGGGCAGCTACATCGGTCCAGCCCCAGCTCTTGCCGGTAGCGGGGTTGATGGGGTCTGTGATTTTGCCGTCCGATCCTTTTTGGTAGAACTCCGGGTGTTGTTTGATCCAGGGATGGTCCCAGCCCGTATGGTTGGGCACCCAGTCAATCAGGACCTTCATCTCGTTCGAGTGGAGGTCGTCCACCAGGGATTTGAAGCCCGACAAGGTACCGAATTCGGGGTTTACCGCTTTGTAGTCGGCTACAGAATAATAGCTCCCCAGGTAGCCCTTGCGCTTTTCCCGGCTGATGGGGTGGATGGGCATGAACCAGACGATTTCTGTCCCTAAAGATTTCAGCCGGGGTACGTCGCGGGCAAACGCGGCAAAGGTTCCCTCAGGGGAGTACTGCCGGACGTTCACTTCGTAAATGTTGGCGGTTTTGACCCATTCCGGGACAATGACCTCCTGGGTACACGCTGTGGTTACGAAGGCACAGGCTATGACAGCGGCAAAAGCGAAAATGTGTTTTTTCATTTTTTAAAGCTATGTCTTTATACAAAAATGGCTCTGGGCCAATCTCAAGAAGGCTTTTTGAAAATAGACTTGTTGCGAGGGGTCAGCAAGGTGGGAAAAAAAGGGCCTTTTTGACCCCTTGATGATTCCCCTCCCTATTCCACGTCAAATTGCTTTTTGGTAGGCATAGTCATCAACTGTATGATTTTCAGCATACCGGGTTCCCTGTTTTTCGAGTTTTGGGTCTTTACCCAGGACATGGCAGAGCCGTCGCCCTGTACCCCCTGCATTTGAAATTCCACGTCGCGCATGTCGTCCACGGCAGAATCTATGTAGAGGACGCCCCGCTTTTCATACTCGGAAGCGCCCGCTCTCCAGAACCAGGAGCCCTTATCGAATTGTTCTTCCCACTGGCCACCTACGTAGGTGCCATCTATGTTGAATTTCCACCACAGCCCCTTATTTTGGCGGGCCGGATAGATTTTACCTTCCTCACCGGGGATGACATAGAATTCTGCTACCCAGTAGTTTTGGGTCAGCAACTGTGTCTCGGGGGTGTTTGGCTGGGTCAGCGGGAGGGATGCGGTAGCGATGATCGCCCCATCTGCACTTTGGGGGACTGAGGAATTCGCTCCGTCCCGTTTGCAGGCGGACAGCACCATGAAAGCAGAAGCCAGTATACATATCCATTGTGGTC
>JBEGMH010000193.1:0-11485 GCA_041183125.1 Bacteroidota bacterium
GTTGAAACCGTGGGCTATATGATGGGGATGCCCGGCGAATAGGATTTAAAAAAACATCGCCTATATCACATAGGGAGTTGCATAAAAAGACCTTTGTAGGCAACCCCAAATATTTTTTGACATGATACCTGCCTCGCCTTCCGTCACTGGCCTACTCGCCTGGGCCTCACGCCTGACCGCCCTGCTGATTCCCTTTTCCGGATTCGCCCAGGTGCCCACGTATTACCAGGATATTCAACCCATCCTGCAAAAGAACTGCCTGCCCTGCCACCGGACAGGGGAAGCCGCCCCGTTTTCTTTGGAAACCTACGAAGACGTGTTCAAACGGGCCGACTTCATCAAAACGGTCACGGAATCCCGCTACATGCCCCCCTGGTTTGCCGACCCGGAGTTCCGGCATTTCCAAAACGAGCGGGTGCTGACCGAGGAGGAAATCCAACGCATCGCCGCTTGGGTGGACGGAGGGGCTAAAAAGGGAAAAGAGCCGAAAGCCAGCGTCGCGTACCCCAAACCGGTGTACCCCAAACCCGACCTCGTCTTTGCCATGGACCCGCCCTTTACCGCCCCGGGCGACGGCAAAGAACAGTTCCGCCTGTTCGTCCTCCCCACGCATACCCAACAGGAGTACTATGTGCGCGGTATTGATTTCCGTCCCGGCAACCTGAAAATGGCCCACCATTCCCGCGTCATGCTGGACACCACCCACCGCTTCCGCGCCGATAACGGCGCCGAGGTCAGCGATAAGGTCATGCCCAAAACCAATATCGGGGTCGCCCTGGCCAGCTACTTCTGGCACGGATGGGTACCCGGCAACTTCCTGAACCTCTATCCCGAAGGGATGGGCAAAAAACTCAACAAAGACAGCGACCTCCTCATCAATATGCACTACTCCCCGGTATCCAAGCCCGAAACCGACCGGTCGAGCGTACTGGTCTATCTGACCAAAGAAAAACCCCGCCGCGAGGTAAAGAACTTCATCCTCGACGAAGGCTGGATCATGAACCAACCCTTCCTCATCCCGCCCGACGAGACGATCACCTTCTACATGCGCTCCCCCCTGGTGCCCACCGACATCTCCATCCTCACCGTGCTGCCCCACATGCACCTGCTCGGCAAGAGCTTCCGCTCTTTCGCCATCACCCCCGACGGGGACGTCATCAACCTGATCAAAATTGACGATTGGAACTTCAACTGGCAGATGACCTACCAATACCCCAAATTGGTCAAAATCCCCAAAGGCTCCGTGGTCTATGCCGAAGCGGTGTACGACAACACCCGCAACAACCCGCGCAACCCGCATTTTCCGCCCCGTCCCGCTACCCCCGGATGGGGTACCTTCGACGAGATGATGAACCTGATTTTTGAATACGTGGACTACGAACCGGGGGACGAAGACCTGGAACTCTTCCCCAAAGCCAATTGATATGCGCTACCCTCTGCTGCTCGTCGCCCTGCTACCGTTCCTCCTCAACGCCCAACACCTGAACCTGAACAAAATGTCCCTGGTGGAGTGGGGGAGTGGCCGGCCCATCTCCGTAGCCGATCTCGCCCAGGGCAAGCCCACAGTACTCCTTACCCTGGCTACCGAGTGCCCCATCTGTCAAAAATACGCCGGCAGCCTTCCCGAATTAGCCGCAGCATACCCGCAAGTGGTCTTTATCGGCGTGTTCACCAAATGGGAGGATACCACCCTCATCCAACCGTTCGTCCGGGACTACAACCTGCCTTTTCCCATCGCCACAGACCCCAAACATCGCCTTATCAAATCCCTGAAGACCGAGGTCACCCCTGAGGCGTTCCTCGTCTCGCCCGATGGAAACGTACGCTACCGCGGGAGCATCAACGACTGGTTCGCAGGCTTGGGGAAATACCGAACCGTCGTCACCCAAGAATATCTGCGCAACGCACTTGACGAGTATTTAGCGGGGAAAGTAGTATCCCTGCCCCAGACCAAAGCCATTGGCTGTATGTTCGCCCGCTAAGGGGAATTTTTTTAGCAAAGTGTATTTCTAAACTCCTTATGGAAAAGAAGCAGGCAGCGAATACAAGCACTTTTGCGTTCTCTCAGGGTAGTCCTTTTCATAATTCATGCTTCAAATGCTTTGATTCCATGAATTCTTGATTACATTTGTCTCCCTATATTGTTTTGCTCATGCTTAAAGCCATTCTAACAGCATCCCTGCTGCTCGCGCTTGGTGCCCACCTTCAGGCCCAGCAGAAGAATCCTGCTGCCGAACAAAGCGTACGAGACAACATAAACATCAATGCCTTCAACGTCACCGGTAGCCGGTTCATGTATGGAATGGACGAAGACCCGGGCAAGTTGTTAGGGGATATCTACCTGGATACCGCCTTTCGCTATTCTACCGTCTTTTTTTACAGAGAGGTGGTGAAAAAAATCGACCCTAAAATGGCCGATTCCGTGTCGGGCTACCGCGTACGGCTCGACCTGCGCGAGCACGTCCTGGAGTTCGTCGTAGGCGATGTCGTGAAAGGGATTGAAGAAAATGCCATCCGTAAAGTAGTCTATAAAGTACCCGAGGCCAACTACCCGACCACACTGGTCAATACCCGGGAGTTTACAGGGGGCGTGCCCGAAAAAGTGAAGGGCTTCGTCCAGCAACTCTCCTCCGGCAAGGTAGAAGTGTTCAAGTTCAACGATCTAAACCTGCGCCAGCCAACGTATAATCCTGCCGTGGCTGCCGGGGATAAAAACGCCTACTACTACCAACAAGCTGCCTACTTTTACCGAGACGCCTCCAACGCCCTGGTACCCGTCAAGGCAAAAAATAAAAAAGCCCTGCTGGAGTTGCTCTCCAAACGCCGTGCAGCCGTAGAGTCCTTCCTGGAAAAAACGGGGAATACCCTGAAAACAGACGAAGAACTCATCCAGGTGCTGGCCTTCTACAACCAGCAGGACGTACCCTGAGCCGCGGTAGAACACGCACACCTGATTTTCCCTAAGGGGGGTTTCACCATGCCGAACAAAATAGCCCGACCGTGCGAACGCAACGGTCGGACAGAGGCTCTATTATTTCACTCAAAATGTATGGATTATGAGAAAATGTGTACTTCTACTGGTACTGTTTTTTACCGTAGTGGGCAGCGCCTGGGCGCAAAGGACTATTACGGGCAAAGTGACGGATACCGGTGGGGAACCCCTGATTGGCGCTAGTATCTTGGCCAAAGGGACAACAGTCGGTACGGTCACCGACCTCGACGGGGCTTATTCGCTGAGCGTCCCGGCCGGGGTAGCCACCCTGGTGTTCAGCTATACTGGCTATACTACCCAGGACGTAGCCCTGGGCGTTTCCAATGTCGTGGACGTTCGACTAGATGTGCTGGCCACGCAATTATCCGAAGTAGTGGTAGTCGGGTACGGCACCCAGATTAAATCCACCCTGACCGGCAACATCGCTAAGTTGGGCGGTGAAAAAATCGAAAACCTGCCGGTCCCGAGTGTGGAACAAGCCCTGCAAGGCCGTACTTCCGGTGTATTCGTAGAAGCAGTAAACGGGAAACCGGGCGGTGCCGTGCGCGTGCGCATACGGGGCGCTTCCTCCATTACCGCGAGCAACCAGCCGCTGTACATCATTGACGGGATTCCCGTTACCACCGAGTCCCAGAACTCCCTCGGCGCTCCCTTGAACCCCCTGGCCGACCTCAACTTCAACGATGTCGAATCCATCGAAATCCTGAAGGATGCCTCCGCAGGGGCGATCTATGGCTCCCGCGCCGCCAACGGCGTCGTGCTGATCACTACAAAGAAAGGCAAACAGGGCAAGACAAAGCTGGAAGCCAACTTCCAGACGGGCTACAGCCAGCCGACGGGCAAACGCGAATTTATCAATAATGAAGAGTTCGTCACGCTGTTCACCCGCGCCGCGGTAGGGGCTGGCAAATACGAGTTCCGCCAAGGCTACTGGGATACCGAACAGGAAGGCATTGACGACTATCTCTCCTTCGTCAACTCCCGCTTCACCCGCTACTCGGCCTACGACGAAAGCAACTGGAAAAACCTGAAAGTGAACACGAACTGGCAGGACGAAGCCTTCCAGGAGGCCGTCTCCTCCCAAGCCTCCCTCTCGGCCTCCGGTGGAAATGACCGCACCCGCTACTTCGCCAGCGCTGCCTGGAACAGACAGGAAGGGGTACTGATCGGCAACGGCTTCGAACGGATGAGCGCCCGCCTCAACCTCGACCAGAAAGCCTCCGAGCGCGCTAACTTTGGTATCAACATGAGCTTGTCGCGCACGTTCACCGACCAGGTGTCCAACGACAATGCGTTCTCCACCCCGCTGCAGCTAGTCGCCCTGGCCCCGCTGACCCCCGTGCGCAACACGACGGATGCCGCTATCCGCGGCTATGCCCCCGGCCAGCTGTTCGACCGCCCGGTCACGACCTATTACAACGGCTTGATTGACTTTGAAGACGCCGAGCGCGAGGTCACCACCTTCCGTACGCTGGCCAACAGCTACCTGCGCTATAAGTTAGCCAAAGGCCTCATGCTCAACGGAGAACTGGGTGCCGACGTATTCAACCTGCGCGACAATGGTTTCTGGGGCCGCCGCACCTTCACCGGGCAAGGGATCAACGGCTTGGGCTCCTCCAGCTACAGCCAGGTCGTCAACTGGACTACCAAGGCGTTCCTGGGCTACAGCGAGTCCTTCGCCGACAAACACAACCTGGACCTGACCACCGGGATGGAATTTCAGAAGTCCCGCACCGACCGCACCTATGTCGAAGGCCAGGAATTTCCCGTGGATGACCTCAAAACCATCTCCAGCGCCGCTGATATTACCTCGGGAACCTCTTCGATCACGGAGTTTACCTTCTTGTCCTACTTCGGACGCGCTACCTACGACTTCGACCGCCGCTACCTCCTGACCCTGAGCGGACGGGTGGACGGCTCTTCCCGCTTCGGCAAAAACAGCCGCTATGGCTTCTTCCCCGCCGTGTCCGCTGGCTGGGTGCTGAGCGAAGAGGGCTTCCTCGAAAACAGCAGCGCCATCAGCTTCCTCAAATTGCGGGGCAGCTATGGGGTCACCGGCAACGCCGCGATCGGTAACTTCAACCACCTCGGCCTCTACGGGGCACAGGGCTACAACGGCGTGTCCGGACTGTCGCCCTCGCAAATCCCCAACCCCGACCTGGAATGGGAAAAAACGGCGCAAATGGACGTGGGCATTGATTTCGGCTTCCTCGATAACCGCATCAACGGGGAAGTGGATTACTACGTCAAAAATACTACCGACCTCCTTCTCGACGTGCCCGTACCCGGTACCTCCGGCTTCCGTACCCAGACCCAGAACGTGGGCCAGGTGCAAAACAGGGGCGTGGAGTTTGTCCTCAACACCAATAACCTGGTCGGTGCGTTCAAGTGGAATACCAGCCTCAACATCGCCCTCAATAAAAACGAGGTCATCGCCCTGGCCGAAGGACAGGATATCATTGACGGCGGGGATGTCAACGTCGTGAAAGTGGGCGAACCCATCGGGGTGTTCTACGGCGCTGAGTACGCCGGCGTGGACCCCGCCAACGGCGATGCCCTCTGGTACCTCAACAAAGAAGGCCAGGAACGCGAAACGACCAACGATTTCAACGAAGCCGAATTCGTAGCCCTGGGAAGCCCCATCCCCACGGTAATCGGCGGGGTTACGAATACCTTTACGTTCAAAGGGTTTACCCTCGATTTTACCTTCCAGGGCGTATTTGGGAACAGCATCCACAACTCCGCAGGGCGCTATATGTCTTGCAATGCCTGCTGGTTCGACAACCAGACCAAAGACCAGATGGCGTATTGGGACAAGCCCGGCGATATCACCAATGTCCCCGAGCCGCGGTTGGGCTACAGCAACGGCGATCAAAACCGCAGCAGCCGCTATATCAGCGATGGCGCTTATGTGCGCCTGCGCTCCGCTAACTTTGGCTACGAGTTCCCCCAGTCCATACTGCGCCGCACCGGCCTGTCCCGCCTGCGCCTCTACGTCATCGGACAGAACCTCCTGACCTTCACGAAATACGATGGCTGGGATCCCGAAGTATCCTCCGACGCATTCGTGGACAACGTGACCTCGGGCGTTGATTTCTATTCAGCCCCGCAGCCAAGAACGATTGCCTTCGGCTTGAACATCGGGTTCTGATACTTTTTTGGGATTTAAAAATGGTAAAAGAATGAAAAATAAAACTGCATATTCTATACTATTCGCATTAGCCCTGGGCTTCTCGTCCTGTAACGAGGAACTGAACCTGGAGCCATACCAGAGCATCAGCGAAGACCTGGCCCTGGAAAACGATAATAACGTCAAGGCGGTCTTGATCGGTGCCTATGACGCACTGGGTGCCGGTGCGCTCCTCGGCGGAAACTCCCTGCGCGACGCCGAACTGTTGGGGGGCGATGGGGAAGTACTCTGGGTAGGTACCTTCCTGGGCCCCCGTGAAATCGCCAACAAGCAAATGAACGCCAACAACAACGACGCGGCAGAACTCTGGCTCACCGCCTACAATACCATCAACATCTGCAACAACGTGCTCGCAGGGCTCAGCGTCGTCGCGGAAGCCGATAAGGCGCGGGTCGAAGGGGAGGCTCTCTTTATCCGCGCCATCGCCTACTTCCAACTGGTGCGGTTCTACGCAAAGCCGTATGAGGCAGGCCAAGCCAATGGCCAGCTCGGGGTACCCATCGTACTGACGCCTACGCGCAGCATTTCTGAGGAGTCAAAGGTAGGCCGCAATACCGTGCAGGAGGTCTACACTCAGATCATCACCGATTTGGGCAAGGCGGAAAGCCAACTCCCCGAGGACAACGAATGGCGCGCCAGCAAAGGAGCCGCCGCTGCCCTCCTCGCCCGGGTCTACCTGCAACAAGGCGATTACGCCAAAGCCCGCGATGCTGCCAACCGCGTCCTCTCCTCCGGTACCTACTCGCTCCTGAAAAACTACGCCGACGTGTTCAACCGCGATGAGAACTCCTCCGAGGATATTTTCGCCATCCAGCTCACGACCCAGGACGGGGTCAACGCCATGAACACCCACTTCTCTATCCCCGACTTCGGTGGCCGCGACGGCGATGTGGAAATCCTGCAGGGGCACTTGTCGCTCTACGAACCCGCAGATAAACGCCTGGCGCTGTTCTACGATGGCAATGGCGCTATCCGCACCGGCAAGTGGAACGACTTGTACGGCAACGTCAACATCATCCGCCTGGCGGAAATGTACCTGATCCGCGCAGAGTGCAACCAGCGCCTCGGTACGAGCATAGGGGCTACGGCGTTAGCAGACTATAACACCGTGCGCACCCGCGCCGGCCTGCCCGCCGCCCCTTCCATCACGCTGGATAAAATCTTGCTGGAACGGCGCCTCGAACTGGCCCACGAAGGGCATAAAATACACGATATGAAGCGCTTGAAGCTGTCGGTCGGGCCGCTGCCCTACAACGCCGACAAGTTGGTGTTCCCGCTTCCGCAACGGGAAATCAACGCCAACACAAACCTTCAGCAAAACCCGGGGTACTAGAAGTTCCAAAGGCTTTTGCATCGGTAGGGGAGCTTCCGGCTCCCCTACCGATGCAAAAGCCTCCCCTGCGTAAAAGCAGTACTAATCCCCGAACCTAATGTCACCTTAAAAGTTTCTTGTTTAGAAAAAACCTGCCGGAAAGGAGGCGCTATGCTTTTCTACCGGATGGTATTGTCTTTTGTTTTTTCATCACTCAAATGCTCACTGTATGAAAAAAATGTTACTAACCCTTGCTTTGGTCGTGTTTGCCCTGGCTGCAGCTATGGCGCAACGCACCATCAAGGGCACGATTACGGGCGAAAGCGGGGAGCCTCTCATCGGCGCCAACGTGTTGCTCAAAGGAACCAGCGTCGGGGTGGTCACTGACCTGGATGGCATGTTCAACCTCCAAGCGCCTGCACAGGGGGGGATTCTGGTCGTGAGTTACACCGGCTACGAAACCAAAGAGGTCGAATTGACCACGGCTGCCGAGTACAACGTGACCCTCGCAGAAAGCGCGATCGGCCTGGATGAAGTCGTCGTCGTAGGCTATGGTACCCAGCAGAAGCGGAACATCACCGGTACGGTGGCTTCCGTGAAAGGGGAGGACATCGCCACCCTGGCTGTCCAGAGTTTCGACCAGGCCCTCCAGGGACGCGCCGCAGGGGTGAACGTCAGTATCCCGAACGGGGTATTGAACAACCCGCCGGTGTTCCGTATCCGCGGGATCAACTCGATTAACCTGAGCTCTTTCCCGCTCATCGTCATAGACGGTATCCCGACCTACTCCGGCGACGTATCCGGTACCAACGCCGCCAACAACCCACTGTCCAACCTCAACCCCTCGGATATCGAGTCTATCGAAATCCTCAAGGACGCTTCGGCAGCGGCTATCTACGGCTCCCGCGCCAGCGCAGGCGTGGTGCTGATCACTACCAAGCGCGGCAAACAAGGGCGCACCAAGGTCAGCTACGACAACTGGGCAAGCTGGCAAAGAGTGAACCGCCTGCCCGAACTGCTGAACGCAGAACAATACCTGGAAGTCAAAAACGAAGCCGCCCGGAATGCCAACCTACCCCAGCAGTTCTTCCCCATGACCCAGAACGGGCAGACGGTAGATACGCGCTGGTACGACTATGTCTATCAGACGGGCTTCTCCCACAACCATGGCCTGAATTTCTCCGGCGGCTCCGACAAGACGACGTACTATGTTTCCCTGGGCTACTCCGATCAGGAGGGCATGATCAAAGCCAATACGTTCCAGCGCAAATCTGCCCGCCTGAACCTGGACCACAAGACCGGGAAACTCTTGTCCATCGGTACTTCCGTAGGGTATTCCGACAACTTTAACGCTGCTCCTAACACGGGTTCCCTCCCCGGCCAGGCCTTCGCTACCGCAGGTTTGGGCCGCGTACCCCTCATCACCGCCCCCATCGTGCCGGCTTTCGATGACAATGGCAACTACTTCATCGCTTCCAACAACCAGATTGCCCGTGGCTCTAACCTCCAACAGGTCGGCTTCTACAACCCGGTGCCCATCATTGACCTGAATACGTTTACATCGGAAGCCAACCAGGTACAGGCCTCGGTGTACGCTACGCTGACGCCGTTCAAAGGCATGTCGTTCCGCACCCAATACGGGATTGACAACCTCTTCACCGAAAACATCAGCTTCGCAACGCCTGTCCATGGTGATGGCTTCGGCACGAACGGCTCCGCCACCAACTCCTACAGCCGCCGTGAGCGCTGGAACTGGCAGAACATCCTTCAATACGACTTCAAGTTGGGCGAAAAACACAACTTGTCCGTACTGGCCGGTAACGAACAGCAATACACGAAGGCAGAGGGCTGGGGCGCAAACCGCACCCAAATTGCCGATCCGTTCTTTACTTCGTTCCAGGGGAACTTTACGACCATCGTCCCGTCGGGCAACTTCCAGGGGGAAAACTACTTGCTGTCGTACTTTGGTCGTGCGAACTACGACTTTGGCCGCAAATTCTTGCTGACCTTCAACGTCCGCCAGGATGAATACTCCGCGTTCGCACCCGGCAAAAAAAGAGGGGTGTTCTGGGGCGGCTCCGCAGGCTATACTATCTCGGAAGAGCAGTTCTGGAAAGAATCCCTGGGCAACGTATTCTCCTTCTTCCGCATCCGGGGTAGCTATGGTGAGGTGGGCAACAACAACGGCATCGGCGATTTCGCCTCCTTGTCGCTGTACGGCTCCGGCCTGTATGCCCCCGATGCCACATTAGGGTTCTCCCAGGCCGGCAACCCCGACCTGTCGTGGGAAACGAGCAAGAAAACGGACATCGGTATTAACTTCGGCTTGTTCGAAGACCGCCTCACGGGCGAAGTGACCTACTTCAAGAACCTCATTGACGGCTTGATCCTCGCCGCACCCCAATCCCCATCGAAAGGGGTCCCCGGCAACTCCATCTCCACCAACGTGGGCTCTATGCAAAACGTCGGCTGGGAATTCAGCCTGAACGGCACGATCCTGCGCAAGTCCAAACTGAGCTGGACGTCCAACTTCAACTTCACGTTCATGGAGAACGAAGTGCTCTCCCTGGCAGCCGGCAACGCCGACATCCTCGTCTCTACCGCCGGCCTGGAAACGGCCAACATCATGGGGAAGGGTTCCGTACCCAGGACCTCGTACGCCTGTTGCTGCCCTACCCGGGCAAGTCCAACGTGGCCACGGTCAACCCTTCGCAGTCCGAATACGTCTGGCCCATCCCGCAGGGCGAGCTGAACGTCAATAAACTGGCGGTTCAAAACCCGTAACCTGAAAGGACGGAACCATCCTTGGCACTTGGATGGGCATAGGTAATAAAATTTTAAACGCGCACGGGGCATCCCCGTGCGCGTTTAAAATTTTACTACCGGTTTAAAACGCGTACCTTGTGCCGCAGTACCAAAAACGAGCAAAATGGAGGCAGTCGTCCGTTTCCTGGATTACGTTCGCTTCGAAAAGCGGTTTTCCCCCCATACCCTGGAGGCGTATGAGAACGACCTGGGGCAGTTTGCGGCATTTTTGGCCCAAACGTACGGAGAGCTGCCCCTGGAAGCCTTGACGCACTTCCACATCCGTTCCTGGATGAGCACCCTGGTGCAGGAAGGCCTCCAGGCCTCCTCCATTCGCCGCAAGCTCTCGGCGCTAAAATCTTTTTTCAAATACATGCGCCGGGAAGGAGTGCTGGCACAAAGCCCTATGACAGCGGTGCGCCTGCCCAAAACAGGGAAGCGCCTGCCCGTCACCGTACCCGAAAAAGCGCTGAACCAGCTGTTGGATGCAGTGGGGCTGGCCGGTGGTTTTCCGGCGGTTCGCGATCAGCTCGCCCTGGAACTGCTGTACCAAACCGGTGTTCGGCGGGCAGAGCTCCTGCAACTGGAAACGGCGCACGTAGATTTGGCGTACGCCCGGATGCGCGTGCTGGGAAAAGGGAGAAAAGAGCGCGTTCTGCCCCTTGGGGAGCAGTTGTTAAAGCGCATTGGGGCTTATCTCGAGCTGCGCGCACAGACCTTTCCCGACCTTCCCCTAAAGGAACTACTGCTCACCGACAAGGGCAGGCCTATGTCGGCCGGGTATCTGTACCACCTCGTCCGCAAGCACCTCGCGGGTGTGCCTGCCTTGGAAAAAAGGAGCCCCCATGTGTTGCGGCATTCCTTTGCTACCCATCTGCTCGACTCCGGGGCAGACCTCAACGCGATCAAGGCGCTGCTCGGACATGCCAACCTGGCCGCTACCCAGGTCTATACCCATCACAACCTGGAGCGCCTCAGGGCTATTTACGACCGGGCACACCCCAAAGCAAAGCGAAAATGAACCCTGGAAGCGGGATTCAGATTTATTTTAAAATATTGATGAAAAAAATTCTTTGTAATTAAATTCAGATGTTCTATCTTTGCAATCGCTTTTGGAAAATGATTCAAAAGTAGACATTACAAGGCTGCGAAGCAGTGCTATAGGAAAAGCCCCTGGCATTAAAAG
>JBEGMH010000194.1:0-4085 GCA_041183125.1 Bacteroidota bacterium
GGGGTAGGTTTAGGGTTTCCATGGTTTGTAGATTGACCGTGATGGAGTTATAACGTAAAGGCTGAAAAAATAGTTCCCATGGGATGTTTTTTAAAAAAATGGACTTGTTGCGAGGGGTCAGCGAGGTGGGAAAAAAGGCTTTTTTGACCCCTCGATGATTCCCCTCGCAATAAGTCGAATAGGTCAGAGGGCGCTGCCCGCCCCCAGCAAACAACCTAAACCCGATCGCCCCCGGAACAATCCCTGCCTCTCTAAGTAAATTCTTAACGGGTTTATTTTACTTAAAGAAAGTTGAGCTTTACTTTTGTTTTCGAAAAATCTGAGCGGTAGCGCGTGGATGGGGTCTTTTACAGATTGCGGCCAGTCCGTACCCTGTATCCATTGCAAAACGGCCACAGATACTTGAAAAACAAATCATAATCCATGAGATCAACTGCTACACTTGGGCGCCTGGGTGCTTGGGTGCTCGTGCTTTCAGCCACTCTGTTTTCCTGTCAGAAGGAACCGGGACTGGTGCTGCCGGAGGCCAACCATCCCACTGCCTATACCGCAGAAGTCGCCCTAAAATGGAATACCGTACTGCTCAACCTCGAGCGGTTCACCCCGGGCTATCGGCCCCCCGTATCGGCCCGGAACATCGCCTACATAAACCTGGCAGCGTATGAGTCCATTCAACCGGGCATGGAAGACCTCTACCACTCCTTTGATGGGTATTTTCCCGGGTTGGATGTGCCCGAACCTACTGCAGGGGTATCCTACCACTGGCCATCGGTATTGAACGCCACGTACGCCAAAATACTATCGGATTTCTTTCCTACGGCACCGGCAGCGCAGCAGTTCGAGCTCGTTCGTACGGAAAGCGAGTTCAACGACGACTTCAGGGAATATATCGGCAGCGAGGTGGTCGCGCGCTCTGCGGAATACGGCCGCCGGGTCGCCACCGCTGTATTTCGCTGGTCGGCTACCGACCGCGAGGGGCATGAAGCCTATCGCAGGAATACAGACCCCAACTATGTGCCGCCCGGAGGGGTAGGGCTGTGGCAACCGACTTTTCCCGACTTTTCCAGGGCCTTGCTGCCCAATTGGGGCAAGGTACGGCCTTTTGTGGCAGATGTGACCGATGTTTGTAGCCCCCCGCTCCCGATGTCGTCCGCCTCCAGTTCCGCGCTGTACCAGCAGGCGTTGGACGTACAGCGCACCGTGAACCAGATCAAGGCGGGGCGTCTGAGGGAAGAACAATGGATCGCCGACTTCTGGAGCGACGATTGCCCTATCTTGACGTTCACCCCCGCCGGACGCTGGATAGCAGTGGCCAACCAAGTGATCGTCAACAACCAGGCCAACCTCGCGGTCGCTGTCGAAACCTATGCCCGCGTAGGAATGGCTATTGCCGATGCCGGTATCCGCGCCTGGCATGAAAAATACCGCTTCAATGTCGAACGCCCGATCGACTACATCCGGAGGGTGTTCAATGATCCTACCTGGAACACGGTCATGTGCCCGGATGGCTCCGGGCAGTATTTTACACCCCCCTTCCCTGCCTATCCCTCCGGCCACGCCACCTTCGGCGCCGCCGCCGCGGAGGTGCTCACGGGCATCTACGGCGACCAAAGCATGACCGACCGTTGCCACGAGGGCCGGACCGAATTCCTCGGCACGCCAAGGACGTTCGAGTCCTTCTATGAAATGGCAGAGGAAAACGCTTACTCCCGCATCCCGATCGGCGTGCATTTCGCGATGGATGCCGATGCAGGGTTGGCCCTCGGCTACGGTATCGGAAAAAAAGTGAACCGACTGCCTTGGCGCAAATAACGGACTTATTCAAGGGATCGAAAAGAGGGATGGATGGCCCCGACCAGTCGAAGGGCGAGTATGCTGACCCGTTTTGCCCAAAGTGTACGTCCTAATCTTTGAACACATTATCCAATAAAAAAACTCAATAGTATGAAATTCCCTAAAATACTACTATTCGCCTTGGTTCTGGTGCTTGCCTGGGGCTGTCAGGAAGATATGCAACTGGAGCAAGATCCGAGCCAGGTGTCGGTTTTTAAATATAACCAAGTCAAACCGGCCAACCAATACAAGCCCGAACTTGCGCAGCAGTGGATGCAGATGGCATACAACAGCGTAAAAGCCAGGGGTTTCTTCGCTTTGGACGCCTCCCGCCTGTACGCCTATACCTCCCTCGTGATGTACGAGTCCATGGTACACGGCATTCCAAAAGGCCTGTCTATGGAAGGGCAGTTGAAATCCTTTTCCCAGGTGCCCAAACCAGCGGAGAATCTGAAATACGACTGGGGCATTGTCCTGTGCCACGCTACCCCGATCGTCCTGAACTACATGCTTCAAAAACCCAATACGGCCATTGTTTCGGACATCGTGAATTTAGAGAAGTCTCAGGAGCGGCTGCTCATAGAGGAATCCAAACTGTCCTCGGATGTGATTGCCAATTCAAAAGCCTTCGGTGCTGCCCTCGCCGACCACATCATTAAGTTTGCAGACAGCGATGGCACGCTTGAACTGAGCACGAGGAGGTACACTATGCCGTCAACCTCCGTAAACCCAGCTTTTTACGACGGGATTGAACAGGCCACCCCGTTCTTCATGATGCCCTTCTGGTGGACCGCGAGGAGTTTTGTAATCCCCGCCGCCACGACCTGCAAGCCGCTGCCTCCTTATACCTACAGCGAAGACCCCGCCAGCAGATACTACCAGGATGTCCTGGAAGTACTGGATGCTACAAAGGACAAGGACAAAGTGGATATAGGCCATTACTGGGCGAACAATCCAGGGCAATCCGGAACCCCTGCCGGGGCATGGGTGGGTATCGGAAACCAACTGGTCAACCAGTTTAAACTGGATCTGGAAGCTACCCTCAAAATGTACTTGTTGTTGACCTTGTCCACCCGGGACACCTTTATCGCAGTATGGTGGACCAAATACAACTGGAACCTGCAACGGCCGGTCAGCTATATCCGAAGAGTGCTCAAACAGCCAAACTGGAACTCTCCGGTGCCCACCCCTCCCTATCCGGATTATGTTTCCGGTACCTCTGCCAATGCCGGCTCTTCGTCAGAGATATTGACGGCCCTGTTTGGGACCCGATCGTTTACCGATGCCCAGCACAGCGATAAGGGATTTGGGGTCCAGACCTTCTCGAGTTTCAAGCGGGCAGGCTTCGAAGCGTATCACTCCAGGATCTATGGGGGCGTTCACATGAGAAAAGCATGCGAAGAAGGGTTCAAATTAGGAGAATGTGTCGGAAGGGAATTGTTGTCAAAACTCAATTTTACCACACCATAAGGCCGTAAAAAAGAGTCAAAAGGGCATTTTTGACCCCCTGATGATTCCCATCGCAACAAGTCTATTGACATAAATCGAATTTAGTGAAAAATGCCAGTGTCCATACGGTGTGACTTGACCGCCAGGCTCGCCTACGGGGTAACTTAATGTTCCACCAAATATATTTGCGCTCCACACCGCGCCTCGCGTTGTGTATCGGAATCGTATTGCCAAACTCCAAACGAGGTCTATGGCCACGGGTCGTGCAAAATTCGTTTTTTTTCCTTTATCTGCGAGGCGAATGTAAGCGCTATACTGTTGGGTAAAAGATCTTTTTACACAAGCCCAAAACCCCGGGAATGGTTGCTATACGCAATGGCACCGCGTTTGGCATCCGGGGCAAGGTACGGCATCCGGGGTTTGCCCTGCCCCTGTTCCCAAACTTCCATTTCAGCAATAGTTCTGTATCTTTGTGTTCAAGCGCAAACAATTTTTATATGGGCAAGAAACTTCCACTCGGGCTACAAGATTTTCGAGGCATCATTGAAGGTGGCTACAAATACATCGACAAAACGGAGTACATCCACCGGATCGCTACTGGCGGTAAGTATAATTTCCTCTCCCGCCCTCGCCGTTTTGGCAAGTCCATTACCATTTCTACATTACAGGAATTGTACAGTGGCAGCAAGGAGTTGTTCAAAGGCTTATGGATTGAAGACAAGTGGGATTGGAGCCGCAAACATCCGGTGATTCGGCTTTCGTTTACGGGAATTGGTTTTGCCGAAAGTGGTTTGCCAAAAGCC
>JBEGMH010000195.1:0-6061 GCA_041183125.1 Bacteroidota bacterium
ATCATTACAGTCGGGTGATTTCTTACCAGAGCGGAGCGTTTGTCTTCGCTCTTTTTTTTGCAAAGCCTTCGTTCCTGTGCGCGGTGTTCGTATCTTTGTAAAAAACCACACGCATTGATCCAGGCGAGCAACATATACAAATCCTACGGGCAGTTACAGGTACTCAAGGGCGTCAACCTAACGATAGAGAAGGGGGAAGTCGTGGCCATCGTCGGCAAATCGGGGGCGGGCAAGAGTACCCTGCTCCACATCCTCGGCACGCTCGACCAGCCGGACTCCGGGGAGCTGCACATTGACGGGGAGTTGATCAATAAGCTCAACGCCAAGCAGTTGGCGCGCTTCCGGAACCAGAACATCGGCTTTGTGTTCCAGTTCCACCACCTACTGCCGGAATTCACGGCCCTCGAAAACGTGTGCATCCCCGCCTTCATCGGCGGCCAGGGCGAGGGCGAGGCCACGCGCCGCGCCAAAGAACTGCTCGACTACCTCGGCCTGGGCGGGCGCCTGCAGCACAAACCGACCCAGTTGTCGGGCGGGGAACAGCAGCGGGTCGCCGTGGCCCGCGCCCTCATGAACCAACCTTCCGTCGTCTTCGCCGACGAGCCCTCCGGCAACCTCGATTCAGCTTCCTCGCAAGACCTGCACCAGCTCTTCTTCCGGCTGCGCGAGGACTTCGACCAAACCTTCGTCATCGTCACCCACAACGCAGAGTTAGCCGCCATGAGCGACCGGCGCCTGGAAATGAAAGACGGTATTTTCGCAGGTCCCGGCGTATCTCTGTGACGCCTTTTTTCGTTAAACTTATCTAAAGGGAGGCGTCTTCTACAATGAAAGCGCCGCGCGGGTTGGTTTTAACGCATACCACACCGCATCCAATCGTACACCACACAAAAACGCCTGACCATGTCTATCAGATGTTTCCTCCTCCCCGCCCTCCTGTTGTGGAGCTTCTTGTCCGCCAACGCCCAGCAGACCTCCGTGTTTGGCGAAGCGCAGCGCGCCTTCAAGGAAGGGAACCGCTACTTCGCCGACGGCCTGTTGGCCAAAGCAAAGCGCGAATACCAAAAAACCCTGGACCTGCTGCTGCCGGTACAGGAAGCCGAGGCCGAGATGCTCCGCACCCAAGCCAAGCTGAACATCGCCAAATGCGGGGTTCGGCTGGAGTCCAAAGACGGGGAAACGACTACGCTGCAGGTCATCCGCAGCCTACACCCCGACCCGGAATACCAGCAAGCCCTGGTGGATATGGGGGATTATTACTTCAACGAAAAACGGTACGAGGAAGCCCTCGACTACTACGCCCAGATCGCTTCCAGCAGCCTCCCCAAAGCGCAGATGGTCCAGATGAAGTTCCGGCAAGGCTACGCCCACTTCGCCAAAAAAGAATACACCACCGCCAAGTCTTTTTTCAAAGAAGTCAACACCGACCAGGCCTCTGATTACTTCGCCCCGGCGAGTTACTACTTGGGTCTTTGCTACTTCTACGAAGGCGACTATGCGCGCGCCTACGCCACCTTAGCGACTATTGAAAACCATAAGGACTACAAGAGCGAGATGCCGTATATCCAGGCGCAAATCCTGTTCGCCCAGCGCAAGTTCGACGAGGTCATCCAGAAAACCGCCCCGATCGCCAACGATACCCGCACGGCCAACCTCCGCGAAATCCGCCAGTTGTTGGGCCAGTCTTACTTTGAAAAAGGGGACTACCAAAACGCCCTACCCCACCTCGAGTTCTACGCGTCGAAAGCGACCAAGCTACGCGAAGAGGAACTCTACCAAATCGGCTACGCACAGTACCAGGAACGGAAGTACCAGGAAGCCATCCGCAACTTCAAACCCCTGTCGAGCGCCAAAACCCCTATCGGGCAAAACGCCATGTTCTACTTAGCCAACTGCTTTTTGCAGCTCGGCGATAAAAACAGCGCCCTGACCGCCCTCAACGCCGCCAAGCGGCTCGACTTCGACCCCGTGCTCAAGGAGGACGCCCTGTTCAACCACGCCAAACTCGCCTTCGAGCTCAACCAGCCCCGCGACGCCGCCAACGACCTGCTGGAGATCAAACCGCAGTCGCGCTACTACCCCCAGGCCCAGCAACTGCTCAGCCAGGTACTGCTCAGCTACCGCGACTACGCGCAAGCCCTCCTCATCCTCGAGGATATGCTCAAGCGCAACAAGACGCCCGAGCTCATGGCCGCCTACCAAAAAATAGCCCTGAACCGCGCCATCCAGTTGCTCCAGGCCAAAGACCTCGCCGGCGCACAAAAGCACCTCCAGATGGCCCTCGACAACCCCGTGGACCCGCGGACATTGGCCATTTCCCTCTTCTGGATGGCCGATATCGCCAACCGCGAAGGGAAATACCAGGAGAGCATCCAGTACGTGGACCGCTTCCTCAGCGCTGCCCGCACCCTGAGCGACCTGCCTGAAGAGTCCGGCGTGGTGTCCGCCAATTACCTGCAAGCGTACAACTTCCTGAAAATGGAAAGCTATGACCGCTCCCGCAGCTTCTTCCAGGCTACCGTGGACGCCCTCAACAAAAACCGCCGCCTCTTCTCCAACACCGATATGACCAACGGCATGCTCGGCGATGCCACCATGCGCCTCGGCGACGCCTATTTCCGCATCAACCAATACAACAACGCCGCACAATACTACGACGAGGCCATCAACAAACGCTATGCCGGCTACGACTATGCCATCTTCCAAAAAGCCCTGGTAGAAGGCCTACGGGGACGTAAAACAGAGGAAATCGCCGCCCTGCAACGCATCGAACGGGAATTCCCAAACTCGGAATACAGCGACGATGCCCTCTTCCGCCTCGGTGCCACCTACCAGGCAATCGGGAAGCTCAGCGATGCCCTGGAACCCTTGCGCACTCTGGTGAGCAAGTACCGCTCGAAATCGCCCCTCGTCAACAAAGCCCTGCTCCAGCTCGGGCTGATCTCCTATAACTTGGTTAACTACGAAGGGGCCATCAACTACTACAAGCAAGTCTTCACCAATAACCCCGAGCCCGGCGAAGCCTCCCAAGCCCTGGCCTCCCTCGAGGAAATCTATATCCGCGACCTGGGGCGCCCAGGGGATTATACCGCGTTCCTGGAAACCGTGCCCGGTTATAAAGTGGACAACTACATGCGCGACTCCATCAACTACAAGGCCGCGGTGGTCCTGTTCGAAAACGGGGAGTACAAACGCGCCGCAGAATCGTTCACCAGCTACCTGCGCGCCTTCCCCAAAGGCCTGAACGTACTCCAGGCCACCTACAACCGCGGGGAATGTTACAGTGCCCAAAAACAGTTCAGCCCCGCCCTGACCGACTACGAAGCCGTCGTGCAGAAAGGCCCGAGCAACTACTACTTCAAAGCGCTGGAAAAAGCAGCCCTCATCGCCTACAACCACGCGTTGGACTTCGAAAAAGCGTTCCGCCTCTACTCGGAGATGGAGCGCAATGCCGCCTCCGAAGACAAGCTCTTCGAAGCGCAGATCGGTGCCCTGCGCAGCGCCTATCGCAGCAACAACGCCAGCGCCGTCAGCACCTACGCCGCCAAAGTCGCCAACAACCCCAGGGCGAGCAAAGAACAACTGGCCACCGCCAACTTTTTCATCGGGAAACAGGCCTACGACAAACAGGACTACAACAACGCCCTCAGTGCCTTCCAGAAAGTCATCCAGCTCAGCAATACCGAACAGAGCGCAGAGGCCCGCTACCTGGTCGCTAACATCTATTTCCAGAGACGCGAACTCGACACCGCCCAGGAAATGTGCCTCAAAGCCAATAAAGAAAGTGCGGAATTCCCCTACTGGACCGCCCGCTCCGTCATCCTCCTGGCCGATATCCTGGCAGAAAAAGGCGATCTGTACAACGCCCGCGCGGTATTGGAAGGCTTCCTGGACAACTACGACGAGGACAAGACCTTGGTGGAACAGGCCCAAAAACGATTAGACGACCTGAACCGAAAGATTGATTCGAGCAGCATCCTGAACAAATCCGGCTCGGGAAATTAATCCTTTTCCTTGAAACGCCTTTTTTCAACCGAACAAAACATCTTCGCATGAACCCTTTCCGCAATATCGCCCTCCTGGTAGCCCTCAGCTTCCTCGCCCTGGCTTCCCTGAGCGCACAGATCAAATCCGACGAGGTGGATATCATCAAGCAGTTCAATGCCCGTTTGGCCGATGCCGAACGCGTACTGCTCAGCCCCAAGCCGCTACCTGTCGATACCAGTAAAAACGTACAACAATACAATATCGTCAACCGGGCGTTAAACGTTCAGTACCTGGCCCCCCGCATCAGCCCCAAGTCGCTGCGGGAGGAACCCCAGGACCCCATTTACAACGGCTATGCCCGTTTGGGTGCCGGACTGCCCAAAGCGCTGCTCTTCGAAGGGGGTTACGACCTCGTGTCCAACGAGAACCTCGACCTGGGCTTCGACATTCGGCACCTCTCTATGAACAATACGGGAAAAGTCGAAAACCAAAGCTTTTCCGACAACGATTTCGGCGCCCATGTCGCTTTCCATGCCGAGCAGGGCTTCAGCGTCGCCGCTAAAGCAAACTACAGCCGGGACTTGTTGTCCTTCTACGGCTATAACGAACTGCCCGGCGAGCTGAGCTTTGGAAAAGAAGACGTCAAACAGCGCTATGCCCTCTTAGATGGGCAGTTCCGCTTCTACAACAACCAGCGCACGGCAGGGAACATTGACTACTCCCTCAGTGCCGATGTGTATATGCTGGAAGACCTCTACGCTGCCCGGGAAAACGGGCTGAACCTCACCCTGGGCGGCGTGAAGTGGTTCGACGACAAACACCCGCTCGCCATCACCTTGCAGACGGATTTCTCCACCCTCCGCGATACGGCCAAGCAGGCGCTCAACAACTTTTTCCTGACTCCGAGCTATACCTTCCACGGCGACCGCTTCCGCGTGAAAGCGGGTCTGAACATAGCCTCCTCCAACGACGAGTTCAGCGTGTTTCCCGCCCTGGAAGCATCGGCCAATGTCGTCAACAACCTGATCACTGCTTTTGCGGGGGCCGAAGGGAGCTTGCAAAAGAATAATTTCCGCAACCTCAGCACGTTCAACCCCTTCCTGGCCCGCTTCCCGGATATCCGGAATACCCAGTACTACCACTACTACGGCGGCGTCAAAGGGGAATACCGCGGCGTGCAGTACCGCGCACAACTCGGCTACAAAGACGTCCAGGACCTGGCCCTCTACCTCGGCAACGGCGATACGATCCCCCGCTTCGACGTACTGTACGACGCAGCAAGCATCGTCACCCTTTCCGCAGAGCTGAAAACCCAGCTCGCCGGGCTGGAAATCGGGGGGCGCTTCCAGCAGAACGTCTATTCCATGAAAAACGAAGAAAAACCCTGGCACCTCCCCGCCCTGACGCTCAATGCCCACGCGGCGTATACCGGCCTGGTGGACAAACTCACCCTGCGCAGCGAGTTGTTCGTACAAAACGGCGTGCCCGCAAAAGCCCCCGACGGGAGTACGGTCAACCTCAACGCCCTGCTGGACCTGAGTTTTGGGGCCAGTTTCCAGCTCTCCGAAAACATCGGTGCCTTTGCCAACGTCAACAACGTGCTCAACAACCGCTGGCAGCGCTGGCAGTACTACCCTACGTTCGGACTCAACGCCCTGGCCGGTATCAGTGCCCGATTCTAAACCTTTGAAAAAAATTCAGGAAAAAATTGGACAATACCCGGATTATTTCTTAACTTTTATGCTGAAAGTTAAAAGCGATTATTTCACTAAAAAATCCAGGTATGAATATCACATTCGACGAGTTGCGTGCCCTGAAGCACAAGTTGCCTTCAGGGAGCATACACAGGATTGCAGAAGCGCTGAACGTCTCCGAGCAGACGGTGCGCAATTACTTTGGTGCCCACGACTACGACCATGGAGACTCCCCTGGAACCCACTTCCAGTCCGGCCCGAATGGCGGTGTGTTTGTCCTGGAAGATACCACCATCTATGACCTGGCCAAAAAAATCATTGAAGAAACCAAAAAATCGAGCAATTAGAAAAAGTAGATCGGTCCTCGAAAGGAGAAGGGG